>CAIVLG010000115.1 GCA_903906695.1 uncultured beta proteobacterium
CGTCAGCGTGATGTTGAGCAGACGCGCCGCTTTCTCGGCATCGGCATAGAACAGCTCGTAGAAATCCCCCATGCGGTAAAGCAACAGCGTGTCGGGGTGATCGGCCTTGATGGTCAGATACTGGCTGATACCCGGGGAGTGTTGCTTGGCACTATCGGTCATTGTTCGAGCAAGGTGTGGCGCAGTTGTTCGCGCGAATCGGTCGCAAATCCCACCGGACCCGCCAGGTAGCTTGAGAGCCCACCGTAATCGCGCTCGATCACGTCAAACGCTGCCTGCAAGAAGGCTGGCTGCACCTGCCACAACACCTCCATCACGTGTGCCGGGCCGGACCCCTCCAAGAGCGGGTTGCGGCGGTAGAGTTGGTTGGTCAGCAGGTAGTCCTGCATGATGGTGTCGCGGTCCACGCCCAGCACCGCCAGCAGCAGCGCGCTAGCCAGCCCGGTGCGGTCCTTGCCCGCTGTACAGTGGAACACGACTGGCGTGGAATGTGCCAGCAGATGCTGGAGAAAGCGGCCGAAGGTCGGCCCGTGCCGATGCACGAAGTCGCGGTAGGTGTCGCACATCAGCGAGACCGTCTCGGCCGTGCTCGGCACCTGTCCCGACGCTGCCAAGGCGCGCAGGCGCTGCACCACGGTCGGCTCGATTGCCATGGCAAGCTGGGTCACGCCCGGGATCGCATAGGGCAAGGCGGCCGCTTCGGCCACTCCCCTGAAGTCGATGCTGTGGCTCAGCGGCAGCGACTGCAGCAGTGCCACGTCGGCCGCTGTCAGTTGCGCCAGATGGTCGGAGCGGAAGACGCGGCCGTAGCGCACACGCCGCCCATCGGCGCCAGCGTAGCCGCCAAGATCGCGGAAATTGGAGGCGCCTTGCAGGCTGCGCTGGCGGATAGGGTCGTACATGCCTTGAAGTCTAGCAACATCCGCTCAGGCGCCTATTCGGCTGGTTGTGCGCGCAATGGGGCCGCAAGAAGGTGTTCATGATCACGGTGATCGGCTTCACGCTGGCCTCGGCGCTGTGCGGTCTGGCCGGAGCGCTCTGGCAGATCGTGGCGGCGCGACTTTTGCAAGGTGTATTCGGAGCTGCCCTGGTGCCTTTGTCGCAGGCGGTGCTGCTCGACATCAACCCGCGCGAACGAGTCGGTCAGGCGATGGCGATCTACGGTATCGCCCGGTATCTGCCCGAAACCCGGCCGGCGGCGGTCCGGCTCGACCCGTTTGGCTTCGCCACGCTGAGTCTGGGTGTAGGCGCGCTTCAGTTGTTTCTGGACCGGGGCGAGCAGCTCGACTGGTTCAATTCGATCGAGATCCGTGCCGAGGCGATCACATCCCTGCTGGCGTTTCTATTTTTCTCGGTTCACACCTGGACTTCGTTGGGCAACTCGTTTCTCAACAAGGCACTGCTACGTGACCGCAATTTCGTGGTCGGCGTCATGCTGGCCTTCATCGTCGGCGTGATTTTGTATGCCACCATGGCCTTGCAACCGTCCTTGCTGCAGGGTCTGATGAATTATCCGATTGTGTTCACCGGTTTGGTGATGGCGCCGCGCGGCATCGGCACCATGCTGGCCATGATGGCAGTGGGGCGTCTGCTGTACTACATCGATGTGCGCGTCATCATGGCTTTCGGATTTGCGCTGACCGCCTTTTCGCTCTACCTGAGTGACTTTCACATCATGATGTGGCTTACCCTGCTGGCGACGCCGATGTTGCTGCTGTTGCGCAAGTCCAAGGCCCCGGCGCCAGGCTGAATCCGTCACGGCGGCGAAGCGCGTCTGTGGCTACACTGCGTCATCACCACCGTGCAAGGACGCCCAAGACATGACACACGCTGCCAATCGTGACCAATCCAAAAGCTATCTGCGCTGGGCGCTGCTGGCCGGCAGCCTGGTGGCGCTGGCTGCTTGTGCAAACCTGGCCGCGACCTTGAGCCGGGACCGGATCGCAGAAATCGTCGGCAGTCCGGACCGCAGCGCAGCCGACCGAAACAACGACCTGCGGCGCAAGCCCGAACAGATGCTGGCTTTCGTCGGCCTGCGGTCCGGCATGACGGCTCTGGATCTGAGCACCGGCGGCGGCTACACGGCCGAGTTGCTGGCCCGGGCTGTGGGTCCTGGCGGCGCGGTTTACGGCCAGAGCCAGCCATCACGGGCTGCGGAGGCAGCGCCACGGCCAGTCGTGACGCCAGAGGGCAATTCATCGCCGCAGCTGAAGACAGTACAACCGGCACCGAGTGCGACACCGGCTGTTCGTCGCACGTCGGCTCAGGCCCTCGCGGAACGGGCGGCGAACCCATTGCTCTCCAACCTGCACTCCACGGTGCGGGTTTTCGAAGACCCGGTGCCGCCCGAACTTGCAGGCAGGCTTGACCTGGTCACGCTGATGTTCAATTACCACGACCTCGGCCACATGGGGGTTGACCGTCAACGAATGAACGCAGCCGTGTTTGCGGGATTGAAGCCTGGTGGCCTCTACGTGATTGCCGACCATGCGGGTCGTGCCGGGACCGGCATCAGCGAGTCCGGAACTTTGCATCGAATCGAAGAAGCCTTTCTGCGCCAGGAGGTCGAGGCGGCCGGGTTCAAGCTCGCAGGCAGTGCCGATTTTCTGCGCAACCCTGCCGACCCGCGTGACAAGAATACGCCAGAGCCGGCGCAGCCCAAGGACGAGTTCGTTCTGAAGTTTCTGAAGCCTTGAGGCCGTGAAGATTCCATCGGTCAGCGCCAAGGAGCAAAAAGAGCTCAATGCCTTGCTCTGGCTGGTGGCCTGCGGTTTTTTCATGCAGACGCTGGACGCCACCATCGTCAATACTGCCCTGCCGTCGATGGCACGCAGCATGGGCGAGAGCCCGCTTCGCATGCAGTCCGTGGTGGTCTCGTATTCGCTGACGATGGCGATGCTGATTCCGGCATCGGGCTGGATTGCCGACCGCTTCGGCACACGCCGTGTCTATGTCGGCGCGATTGCGATGTTTGTCGCGGGCTCGCTGCTGTGCGCTGCGTCAGCCAGTTTGACCCAGTTGGTTGCGGCTCGGGTAGTGCAGGGAATGGGTGGCGCACTGTTGCTGCCAGTGGGGCGTCTGTCGGTGCTCAGATCGTTTCCGCGCAGTCACTTCCTGCCGGCCATGAGCTTTATGGCGATCCCGGGGCTGCTCGGCCCGCTGATGGGGCCGACCCTGGGAGGCTGGCTGGTCGAGGTCGCGTCCTGGCACTGGATATTTTTGATCAATCTGCCAGTCGGCCTGCTGGGCGGCGTCGCCACACTGATTTACATGCGCGGCGCACCGCTGAAGCTCGCGGCACGCTTCGACCTGGTCGGCTATCTGTTGCTCGCGTTCGGCATGGTCTGTATTTCGCTGGCGCTCGATGGTATGTCGAGCCTGGGTCTGAGTCAGGCCGGTGTCCTGCTGCTGATCATCTTCGGCCTGGCGAGTCTTAGCTCATACTGGTTGCACGCGGCGCGCCATGACGATCCGCTTTTTCCTCCCGATCTGTTTTCCAATCCAACCTTGAGCGTTGGCTTGCTGGGCAACCTGTTTTCGCGTCTGGGTAGTTCTGGCATGCCCTTGATGGTGCCGCTGCTGCTGCAAATCAGCATGGGCTATTCGCCGCTGCACGCCGGCATGATGATGTTGCCCGTGGCTCTGGCCGCCATGACGGTAAAACGACTGGTCACCACCCTGATCACGCGCGCCGGTTACCGGCGTGTGCTGGTGGTCAACACCATGCTGCTCGGTGTGATCATGGCGAGCTTTGCATTGACTTCACCGGACCGGCCATGGTGGGCGCTTTCCTTGCAACTGACCTGTTTCGGCGCCCTCAACTCGCTTCAGTTCACGGCCATGAATACGCTCACGCTGAAGGATCTGGACCCGGTCCATGCCAGCAGCGGCAATGCCCTCTTGTCGATGGTGCAGATGCTGGCCATCGGCATGGGTGTAGCCAGTGCCGGCGGCGTGCTGGCGGCTTTCACCGGTTTGTTTGGCAGTGCAACGCCAGCCCAGACACTCAATGCCTTTCATGCCACTTTTGTCTGCATGGGGCTGATGACACTGGCCTCGGCCAGCATCTTCTGGCAACTGACACCCAGTGAGAGCAGGGTGCCGCAATCTGCTTCGTCCGAGCTCTCGGACGCAGGCTGACGGCGCAATCTTCAGGGCGGCACCGGGGCTGGCAAGCGATGCTTGAATGCGTCCAGCAATTCCTGAAATGCCACCGGGTGGATGCTGACGTCGCCAGTGAACGGGTATTGCAGCGACAGTGTGACAAGCAGACCCAGCAGCACGATCATCATGATGAAGCCGGTATTCAGGACCTGCACCCAGCTATGCTTGGCGGACAGCAATAGCGTGTAACCCACGGCTGGTATTGCGCCCAACAGCAGCACCAGCCACAGAACGCCATGGACCTCCATCCGGCTGTCCAAGATCCGCAGGCGACGGGTAGCGCTGAGTTCATTCATGCGCGTCAAGAACTGGGTGAGATAGATCTCCTGGGTTGATGTTTCGGGTCGAACCCGGCGCGTGTTGGTCCACAAGCGCTCATAAATCTGTTGCGTTTGGGGATGTGCTCGGCCCGCTGCCGCCATCGCCGGCCATTCCTGTTGGAGCACGGAATCGGTATAGGCGATCAAGTCCTTGCGAATGGGGTCACCCTCGCCGGGAGCAAAGGTCTCGCAATCGCGCCAGAGTTGGCTCAAAAGGGTCGTCTCATGCAGCACGTTACGTTCAGCCCCTGCGAACTGTTCCCACGCGACGATGATCGTGAAAGCCAGCAACACGCCATAAATCAGTCCGTAGACGGCGTAGGTGAAGCCGAGCAGTTCATTGTTTTCTTTGAAGGTAGGTGGCGGCCAGCGGCGCCGTATCAGGTGGTTCGCCAGCCACGACATGACGAGGCTGAACGCGATGACCATCCATACACTGACGCTCAATGGCAATTGAACTACTGCATACATCCAGCTGCTCATGGCTTCACCCCTCAATCGGGAGCACCGATGACATCGGTAAATAGACCCAAACGGTGCCAAGGCAGGCCGGGCGCGAACTGTTTGTCATGGAATTCTCCTTCGGCTGAGGGTTGCATGGTTGATTATTGGCGATGGGTTACGGTGCCTGTCATCACTGTTTTTGAAAATACTCGGCCGTCGTCTTGACAGACTTGATGCCGACCGAAATCGTTGAACCATCCACTTTTCTGCCGTGCACAACGAACTCGCTCAGACCGACATGGTTGCTGCCGCCCCAGTCGTAGGTATAGCCCAGGCGGGTCCAGGGATAGGGGTTTGAGCCGATGGTGTAGGAATAGCGGCGCTGATTGTCAAACCAGTCTGGATAACTCATGAACACGCCGTAGTTTGGTCCTGCCGTGACTCTTACCATATTGCTCAGGTCAAGACTTCGAAACGCATCAAGCGGGAAGTCGATTTCACAGGCCGAGTCCGAAATCTCGGTATCCGGGCAGGGTCGAAAGAGATCCTTCGGGGCGACCCACAGCTCCATCATGTACTTGTACTCCTTGGGATCCCCCGCGCTGGCGGCTTGTGGTGGCAGTCCCAGCAGCTGCGCAATACGCAGCGGTTCAGGCGCAGTGACGGTGAAAAAATTCCTGATTTCCGGAACCAGCGTCACCCATGAATCGTACTTGTAGGTCGGACATTCTCCGCCTTCCAGGCAACTGGTATTGCCACTGCAGCCGCCTGACACGGTGCATTTGTAGTACTTGCCCGCATCGTCCATCCATGTCACCACCAGCAAGCGCGAGCCGGCAACGCCGTTTTCCCACACCAGATTCGGATTCTGGGTCGTGATTGGCGTCAGGTTGTGCGATATTTTGGATGGCAAGGCGACGCTTGCATCAGTCACTGCGGCGTCATATTGCGCTTGCAGATCCACCGGGGCAGGAACACCTGACCCGCCGCCGCAGGCAACCAGCAGCAGCGCGCCGATCCAGGTCAACCGCAAGAAAACTCTTGAGGACTTCTCCATGATGAAACTCCTTTCATCGATCAACCAAACCATTCAGGGTTAGAGCATACCAATGAAAGGTATTGAAAAAGTCAGCGTTGCCGAAAGATGACGTTCATTAGCGCTCGACTATTGGCACACGGCGCGGGTAGGCGATAATGGCGGCAGCTGAATTGGCTTAAGACTGACAAAGGTATTTAGTTTGAATCCGGCTCGCCCGGCTTAGACATATCAGATTTTCATGATGACCAATGCCCCAATTGAAAAGTCTTCGCGGCCTGATGTGGCGCTGGTCTCGGAGGCGGCATCCAAAGAAATTGTCCCGCTGTCCTGGGCTGCGCCTTTACGCTGGCTGAGCCTGGGCTGGCGTGACATGGCTGAACACCCGGTTACCAGTCTGTTTTTCGGCTTGCCCTTTTGGTGGATGGCGCTGATATTGCACGGCGTGTTACATGTCGGACCCGAATACGCCATGACGATGATCTCGGGGTGCCTGCTGGTCGGCCCCTTCGTGGCGATGGGGCTCAACGACTTGAGCCGTCGCCGTGAACAGGGACTTGCATCGGACTTTATGGGGTCTCTGACCTGCTGGAAACTCCATCTGAGCAGCATGGGCATGCTGGTCGGCGTCATGCTCGTACTGGCATTGCTGTGGGGCCGGGTATCGCTGGTGGTGATTGCCTTGTTCTTCAACACCAACATGCCGTCCGACTTCGATGTTATGGAGGCCGCACTCAACACGGACAATTGGGTGTTTGTGATCGCATACACCGTCATCGGGAGTGCTTTTGCTGCGCTGGTATTCAGCCTCTCGGTGGTGTCGGTTCCGATGATTCTGGACCGCGATACCGACGCCATCACAGCCGCCATCACCAGTTTTGGGGTGGTCGGCAAGAACACCGCGGCGATGTTGCTGTGGGCTGTATCAATTGCTTTGTTGATACTGGTTTCCTTGGTGCTCCCCTATTTCGCGGGTCTGGCCGTGGTCGGACCACTGCTGGGGCACGCCAGCTGGCATGCCTACCGGGAATCGAGGCGCCTGCCTCCACCAAATTAGAAGGTAGGCGACCCTGTGCGGACTGAGTCAATCGTGAGAACGCTTGCTCTGCTTTTCGTTGTCTGCGTGACGCTGCTGGGCGCCTGCTCTGGTGGCTCTTCAAGTGGCAGCGCGGAAGCTGACGGTCCGAGAAAAGCGGCACTTGAGGGCTTGGTCTCGGTGCGAGAAATGGCTGCCGATTCCGACTTTGAGTTTTTCGGCTACAAATCCCAAAGTGATGTTGGAACAGAGCAGTTGGGTGCCCCGCTGTCGATCAGGGATCTTGATATGGATACGCTGCTATCGAGCTCAATCCTCACAGAATCTCTCATCATCGACAACCAGGAATATCTCTTTCCGGTTTTCGTAAGAGAAGCGTCGGTCAGCAGCCTTCGAGTCGGAAGAAAGGATGACGGAAACTGGACGCTGCTGGCGACCGAGGCTGATACGGATGACATCGACCTGGCGACAGAGGCGATCAAATCCCATTCTTTTGACAGAACATCCTGTTATCTGCTCGATCTGCAAGAAGTTGAGCTGCTGATGCTGGGGTGTAAGCGCGGCGCCGAACTGCGACTGGTGCCGCTCTATGCACCTTCTGCGGCGTTTGTGATTGGCACGGAGTACCGTTTTGCCGACATCATCGGCGCCATCAAGGCAGAGGTGCTGGCTGCCAGGGATAGTCAGGTCGAGCCCGACTCTGATGTGGCCATCACGTCCCCGTTGTTATCTGCTGCGCGGACCTCAGCCAATGGGCAGCCGTCGCAGGCTGTGGTCACTGCGGCTCAAACCAATGCACCCAACAAAATCTTGCCAATTGCGCTTGTTGCTCAGGAGCAGAGCCAGTGGTGCTGGGCCGCGACCGCTGAGATGACGATGCGCTTCGCCGCAAGAAAGACCGGCACCCAAATTCCCCCCCAATGCGCCCAGGCAACAAAAGCCCAGGACCAGGCGAAGTTCCTCAAACAATTTGACCGAGAAGATTGCTGCGCGAGCGACCATGCGAATGCGGGTTCAAAACCTTGCAACACGCCATGGTTTCCTGAATATGCCAATTGGGGGTTCACCAGGACTCGAACCGAAGGAGCACCGTCCTGGGAACAGCTGAAGTTGCTGATTGACAATGATCAACCGCTGGCTTTTCTGTGGAGATGGAAGCCCGTCAGCAAGGGCTATGCGCATTACATGGTGGCGATCGGCTACAAGGAAACCTCGAACAATAGATTTGTCGAGTACCTTGACCCTGGGCCGGTTGGCAAAGGGTCAAAGACGACTGTTCCCTACGACGCGTGGGTTGGCGGCGACAGCGGGATGTACAGACACGTCTTTGGAATTTATTTCACTGACATCGCCATAGCCAAGAACTGATCTGCTGTTGGCAGAGACGTTCGGGCGAGTACCAGCTGGACGCCAGCACCCTGACAGGAAGGCAACGAGCCCTGAGAGTCATCGCTGAGTCGATATGTTTTTGCGGTTCTGTTGACAATTGTCAATTGGCTCACGGGTTTGTGAATTTTCTGAGACTTTTCCTTGCTAGGCTTGAAACATCTTGATCGAAGGGGTGATTCATGACAACTCTTGGTAAAGCGCTCGTCTGCGCGAGCATCGGACTGTGCATGACCGCCTGCGTAACGACCGAAAAGGCCCAAAACACGATGCAGTCCCAATTCATCGGGCAGCCGGTCGAGGCCTTCTTTTCCAAGTATGGCACGCCGCAGTCGTCGTTTCCGATGAGCAACAGCACGATCTATCGCTGGCGCGGCGGCGAGACATCGATCTACATCCCTGCGGAATACAAGAAGCCCGATCCAAGCGCACCCACCACCGGTGTGAGCAGGACCAGTAGCACAACGAACGTGTCCAACCCGAGTCCGAATACGACCGTTACCGAGACCACGACGACAAAGTTCAGCGTTGACGTCGGCGGCCTGCTCAATCCGCAGGGGCAGGTCACGCCAGCGCGGACCGTGCCGATATTCTGCGAGGCGCAACTCACTGTTGACGGCAAGGGCGTGATCGCGGCCATTCAGATCATGCAGGACACGCGCGGATTCGGCATGAGCGTATCGCGCTGTGCCGAGGTGTTCGACGTGAAATAGGCATCGCCTTAGTACCGATGGCTCAACGGTTGGAGTCATTTTCTTTCCTGGAGAGATCATCATGAAACAGTTGTTGTTTGGATCAACCAGACAGGCGTACCTGTATCTTTCCGGCATCGCGCTGGCCGTGCTGAGCGCCTGCGGCGGCGGTTCTGGTGGCAGCGTGGCGACCGATCTTGGCGGGTCCATCATGGACACGGTGCCGCCAACCACAGTAGCCCCGCCGACCCGAACCTGCCTGAACGGCAATGTCACCAACACGGTTGGCGTTGAAGATCCGTTCTACGTCAATTCATGGCACCTCAAGAACACCGGCGCGACGCAGGTGGTCTCTGCGTTCGACAATTTCGGCGTGGCTGGCATCGATGCCAATGTCGAAAACGTGCACCTGGCGGGCAAGGGCTGCACCGGCAAAGGCGTGATCATCGCCATCATTGACTCCGGCATGGAAATTGGTCACGAGGACCTCAAAGACAACGTGGTCGCTGGCAAGTCCTTCAACTTTGCCAACAACAGCAGCGACCCGAGCCCGGCTTTGAACCAGATTAAAGTGGACCATGGCACGGCGGTGGCCGGCATTGCGGCCGCGCGTGGCTGGAACGGCATGGGCTCCCGAGGGATAGCACCTTTTGCCTCGCTGGTGGCCTATCCGGTCATCGAACAAACGGTGCCGCCTGCTGACGCCTCGACCACCGCAGCGGATGTGGCTTACCTGGCTTTTGGTGCCAGGGTGCTGGCTGATGCCAAACACAGCGTGACAACTGCCTTTGGCACACGGGCCGATGACACCGGTGTTTTCAATTTCAGCGCCGGTACTGATTACGCGGCGCCTCGTGTAGTGATCAACGATGAAGATGCCGCCGGCGAACTGGCAGCCCAGTACGGCACCAGGAATCTTCGCGCTGGTCTGGGAGCGATCTATTTTCAGTCGGCTGGCAATGGATACGAGGAGATGAAGGGTACTCTGCCCGACGGCAAAGAAATCGCTTTGAAATGCGCAGACACGCTGAAACTGGACGTCAAAAGCCTGGGCGGTGAGCTGTCGAATCTGGCGGGCATGTCGTGCGGCAATTCCAATCAGGAGCCGGCCGGAAAACCCTACTTCTACCAGGTCGCGGCGATCCACAACAGCGGCAAGGCCTCGTCCTATTCAGATGCCGGTGCCGCCAACTGGATCACCGGCTTTGGGGGTGAATATGGAACTGACGAGGCGGCCATCATAACCACCGACAACAGTGGCTGCAACAGCGGTCAAAACAACACCGCCAACCAGCAACGCTGGTACAACGACTATGGCAACAAGATCAGCAAGCTGATCGCCGACCTGTTTGGTGCAGCAGATTCCAAAGATCCTTCATGCAACTACACCGGCACCATGAACGGCACGTCAAGCTCGGCACCCAGTGTCTCGGGCGTGGCCGCGCTGATGCTGGAAGCCAATCCCAAGCTCACTTGGCAGGACGTGGGCTACATCCTTGCCAAGACTGCGCGCAAGGTGGATGAGGGCATCGCCTCGGGTGCCGGTGCGGTCATCTTCAAGCCCACTGGCGCGACTGCCAACTGGAATATTGAAGAGTCGTGGACCAAGAATGCGGCAGGATTCAACTTCCAGAATCGCTACGGTTTCGGTCTGGTGGATGCCTACGCCGCTGTCAAACTGGGGGCAAGCAACTACAAGGCGCCGGCGGGCAGGCGCGCTGCAACCTTGACAGCATCAGGAACCAAGTCCACCTCCTCGTTGGCACCGTCGTCAACGAGAGTTGGCGTCAATTCTTCGACTGTCCAGTTCGCCGATCCAAGCGCCATCACCGGAGCCCTACGCCTGGATTTGAAGGTCACCAACAACACCGGCGTTGACATCAATCCGGGCTATCTGCAGTTCGAGATCGTCAACACCGAGACCAACACCAAGTCGATCGTGATGCCAGCCTTCAGCTCTTGGTACGTGGGTGGCAAGCAGTTCCCGATCAAGTCGCTTGGCCAGCTCTCGCTGCGGTTCCAGACCAATGCCTTCTATGGTGAAGCGGTCAAGGGAACTTACAAGGTCAGCGTCATTGACTTTTCTGGCTCTTCTGGTGCTGCTGGCAAGTCGCTGGACTTCGATTCGACCCTGACCTCCTACAGCATGTGAATAGCGGGCAGTGCGTAAGTTGACTTTGCTGGCGGGTGCCGTATTGGGGGCGGCCCTGATCTGGTACCTACTGCCGGTTTCAACACCAGCTACCGCGACCCAAGCCGATGCTCAGAGCGTGGCGCCGGTTGCCACAGTGGCAATGCCGGCAACCCGACTGGGGCCAGCAAATTCGTCAGCCGATGCGGTCACGTCGCCGCCGGTACCGGTAAAGGCACAGGCTCACGCGACAAGCAGCATCAGCACAGCTTCAGCCAGCAAGCCCCACCCGACCACCATGCCCGAGCTCACCCGTCCGCTGGAGCAGGTGCAGAGCGTCCAGATGGCGGGTCGTGAATGGTCGGTGCTGGGCACCAAAGATGTCGTCAACGAGCTGGGCAAGCAGTCCGTATTGGTGTTGCGTGATGAGATTAGCGGTCAGCTGGAATACCGGCAGTCTGCCTTGCGAGTGGTGCTCAGGGAAGGCGTGGACTATGAAGCCTTCATCAGCGCTCTGCCCAACGCAAAGCGCCTGTTTGTCAATCCGCTGTACGGCGAAATTGGTGTTGATGCGGCGTACATCGGCGCTCAATATGCTTCGCTCGCCAGCGACCCCCGGGTGCTGAGGGTCAACTTCATTGCGCTGGCAGTGCCGGTCCGGCCCAGGTAGGACCGCTCGCGGCAGGGGATCAGTAATGGATCGCGAGCCAGACCGTATCCTGGTCTGGCGTTGTCCAGGCAACGCGGTGCTTCTTGTGCGCCGCGATGTTGGCGTAGTCACCGGTTTTAAGGGCTACGATTTGGTCCTCAAACTGCAGTCTTGCTTCGCCTTGAACCAGCAAGAGCCATTCACTCTGATCCTGGTCGTACCAGAAGTCCGGCGCCGATTGGTGCCCTCTGGACACGATGCGTTCGATCCTTATTTTGGGTGACGAGAGCAATGTTTGAAACAGTTCCTCGGGCAAATCCGGTGGAATGTTGCAAAGTAGATTGGCCAGCTTCACGGTAGCTGGATCAGTTCGCTGGCCAGGACGTTCATCGTTAAACCGTGTCCGCGCGCAAAGAGCACGGTCTTGCCATCGACGTCGGGGATGTTGATCGGCAAGCGACCGGTGGGGCTGAACACGCCAAAGATCAGCCGCGACATAGCTTGACAGGAAACTCCCACCTCCAGAGCCTGTGCGTTGGTGTAGGTATTGCCGTTGTAGCCGGCGATGACAGAATCACTGTACGGCACAAAAACAGCCGTTTCATAGGGTGCTGCCAGACTGATGAAGACCGAGGGCACATTCAGAGCCTTGGCGGCCTGCAGGCTGCCTATCATGAGCTTCACCTTTTCCTGATCGGTGCGGGTCGGCGCTGCGTCCTTCATTTGCGCCGCGGACTGAGAACTGTCTTCGCCAAATACCAGAGTGCCGGAGTCATGCAATACCGCCATCGCCCTTTCATACATCGACAGCTCAGCGATTGGCGTCAGATTTCTGGCTGCCACAGCGCCGGTTTCGACCGGCGTGACCTTGTTGGCATCATTGGCAATGATCAGCAACTGACTTCGGGCAATCTCGTTGTTGACGGCGGCCGGGTCCATTGTGTTGGTGATGAAGACACTCACTTGCAGGCCAGTGTTGCCTTGCTCGGCAGCAGCCAGTTGCAGGCTGTTCTTCAGCGCATTGCCCTGGTTGGTCTTTGACGCCAGCACCGTGACGCGCTGCAAGACTTTGGTGTTCAGCGGCAGTGTCTGACTGACGCCGTTGCCATTCTTGATCAGGGTGAGGGCGCTCTCGGCCAGATCACGTTCAAGCCTGAGATGTGCACTGTTGCCAACGGTTTGAAGCGCTGTCTCGATGCGGGACTGGACTGGCAGCGCAGAGGCTTTGAACAGCCCCAGTTTCCTCTTCAGTTTCAGAATCCGCAGCACCGAGGCATCAATCTCGGATTCACTCAGGGCACCGCTGCGAACCGCCTGAGCGACCAGCGCGAGCAGTCTGTCAAAAGCCTGCAAGCCGGCGCTGGTGCTCAAGCCAATCGGCATCAGCGCAATATCTGCACCCGCGGCAAAGGTCTTCAGCACTGCATCTTCCGCCAAAAAAAATGCTGCAATACCCGCCATGTTCATGGCATCGGTAATGACCACACCCTGGTAGTGCATGTCGTTGCGCAGCAAATCGCTCAGGATCGCGCGCGACAAGGTTGCCGGACGCATCATGCTTTGACCGATGTAAGCGGGCGTGCTCGCCGCCACCATCGAGCTGTCGAGCGCCGGATACTGAATATGCGCAGTCATCACCATGTCGGGCGGACTTCGGTCAAAGGCATACTGGAACGGGTACAGATCGACGCTGCGGATGGTGGCAAGATCGTGATTGACCAGTGGCAGACCGTAGTGCGAATCCACCTGTGTGTCGCCATGCCCGGGGAAGTGCTTGACGGTGGACCCAATCCCCTGCGACTGGATGGCAAGCTGCAAAGCCAGACCGAGCCTGCCAACCATCTCCGGTGAATCGGAAAAACTGCGCACATTGATCACCGGATTGTTGGGGTTGATATTGACGTCCAGCACCGGGGCATGGTTGACGTTGATGCCCAGCACAGCAAGCTCATTGGCCAGAACCGCTCCAACCTGACCGGCGTATTGCGTTGCGTACTGCGTATAAGTTGCGCCAATCGACATGTTGCCGGTAAAGCGGGTGCTCGAATCGCGCGGGGTGCGCAAGACCGTACCGCCTTCCTGGTCGGTCGTGATCAGATAGCCGATGCCGAGCCGGCCCGCGAACGCTGCCTTCTGGATGTCATCGGTGAGTTGCACGGTTTGCGCAACGCTCTGGATGTTGTTGGAAAAAAGAATCACGCCACCCAACTGCTGGCGCTTGATGAAGGCGCTGACTTCGGGCTGCATCTGCGTGAATGCGGTGTTGCAGGTATCAGGGGTCTGAGGGCAGAAATAGCGGAAATCGACGACAAATTTTTGCGCTATCTTTTCTTCCAGCGTCATGCCGGCCACGAGCCCTTGCAGTTCCTGATCGGGCGTCGGACTGGCGTAACCGCCACAGCCGGCCATCGCAGACAAAAGGGCAGCACTCGCAGCCAAGGCCCTGATGCCGTTCGTTGTCGAGATGTTGTTCATGAGCCAAATGCCACAGCGGACCAACTACCTCAGATACAGCGGCATCAAGGTGAAGCTGCCATCCACGCGGTCAGGGACATCGCGTAAGGTTTGAGTTTTCCACGCGGACTCGCTCCAGATGAAGGGCTTGCCGCCTACCTTGGGCGTGCCGTAGAGCATCCAAAAGCCGGTGCTGGCGGCCGTGGTGTCCAGAACGCCAGACAGCCCCATGAACGAGCGAACCATGCTGCTGGATGCGACCTTGGAGTCGATGGAACCGTCCGGGATGGTCTTGGGATACGATGTCTCGCCATAACCCAGGTCCCAGCGCCCGAAGATGGAGAGCGGATTGACCGGATCGGTATAGGTAATGACGGTCTTGGCGCCATCGACATTGGTCACGCCGGGCAGCAGTTGCTTGAACTGGCGCCGCCTAGCCGGGCGGTTGTCGGTTGATTTCAGGTCGCTGGCCACCTGTAGTGAGGCCGGATAGTTGATCCCCATCAGGTAGTCGGTCGTTACCATTTCGGTGTCGTAATCGGTTGAGCAGACACCACCGTCCATGGATTTGCTGCTGACCGTATACGGACCGCCGTTTGAGCGGTAGTAGATAAAGCAGCGGTAGGACATCTCCACCAGGCCGGTTTCATTGTTCTTGGCATCCACCAACATGTAGCCGTTCAGGTAGGTGCCGGAATTGTCAAGGGAGATGGCATTGAAGAAGTCGGTGATGGATGCTGAGAACTGTTCCGCCAGGCTCGCCCGCCAGAAGATCCACAGCCCGCCGGCCTTGGCCTTGATGAGGGACGCCCGATGTGTGGTCTCATTGAACATGAGGCCTTTGTTGTTGTAGCCGAAATCGGTGGCGGAGCCGATCAGACCCGGAATCGAGGCATTCACGGTCAACAGGTCGCCATTCACGGCGATGGTCTGGGTCATGGTTTGCGAAAGAAATCCCTGCCAGGTATTGTGAGTGAGGACGACCTCGCTGCCGCTGCGTTTCAGAAAAGCTGAACATTTGTCCGGGCGATCAAAGCCTCCGAGCGGAGTCAGTTCCATGGATGAGGAGATGACATCCATCATGTCGTTGTACCCATTCAGGAAATAGATGTCCATGAACGTGAGGCTGCTGGTCTGATAACCCAGAGCAAGCTCAGCGGCATTGAAATAGCCGCCATCGGGCAACCAGTTGCCGGAAAAATCCAAGCTGGCTGGTTGCTTGAGTGCGGTGCCGTGGTAGATGCCCAGCATTCGGAACAACAGACGCTTCAGGCGTTGCGCCGTTATCGTGTCAGTGGCCGGATTCTTGAGGTAGAGCAGAAAGGCGGTGTAGTTGGAATTCAATAGCGCCGCGGCCGTTTGTAACTCTGTTTGCGTGGGGCCAAGCTGCTTGGGAAAAGAGTGGCTTGGATCAAGCAGGTAGGCGTGGTCCCAGGAGTTGTCCCGGGCTGAATAGATGGTCTTGCCCTGTAGCTTGCCCTGAATGAATCCGGCCCGGTACTCGGCTGTCAAATCGTTGGCATCCTTGGACATCACGGTCAGATTGGCGATGTTGTTGAGCGTCTCAATCACGCCGGAGGCGTTGGCGTCCAGGGTGTAGGTCGTGCGGTTTGACGGATCGCCAGATCCGGAACTGCAACCGAAACAAGCTGACAACAGAAGGATCGATATCAGGTATGTCAGGTGCTTGAAAAATTGTTTCACTGAGACTTCCCCTTGTAGGTGAGTTTCATCATAGGGTGTCCGTGCCGATTGACTATTGACTTTGCGCAACCCTTGCGCAATCGTTTTCTCATGGAAGAAGTCTCATCAAGGACAGTCGAGCAACCCCCTGCAACAGGGTGTTGCCGGTGACGATGATCCTCACGTCTTTCTGCGGCGTCATGCCATCAGCGGTGGTGTCCGCGTCGGGGCTCAGTCTGCAGCGCGCTATGCCCCCTCCAGGCCGAAGTCGCTGTCAATCAAAACAAGGGGATCGCCCCAAGGGGCGGGGAACTTACCCGCCGTGATTAAAATGACATGATCATGTCCGCCCAGATGCTCAAGGGTCTTGCCAGCTTCCTTTTGCTCGTTTTGATTGCCGCCTGCGGCGGCGATTCCGATTCGAACCCGCAATCAACGGTCAAGGTTATGCATCTTCAACTTGATGCGGCGACGCGGATCAAGGGGCGCCGGATGGGGCTGGTCCCGGTCGCGGCCAATGCGAACGTCACGCTGACGACGCAGCAGGAAGGGCCGCAGCGCGTTCCCTCAAATCCAGCGTCCAGTGGTCCAGAAATTCTCAAGCCTACGCAGCCGGTCATCGTAGTCGAGCTTCGACGCCTTGATCCACTGCGGGTCGTAGTAGTTGCTCCGGTAACGCGACCCGTCATCGCAGATGATCGAAACCACGCTGCCCGTGTGTCCCTGGCGGTTCATCTCGTCGACCAGTTGGAGTGCACCAAACAAATTGGTGCCGGTCGAGGGGCCGGCTTCCTGTCCGGTGAGCTTGGCCGTAAGGTGCATCGCTGCTACAGAATCAGCATCCGGCACCCGCATCATGCGAGAAATACCTTCGCGCAGCAGGCTGAAAGTCGAGCCGAACAGCACGGGACCACGGGTACCGATGCCTTCAATACGCGACCCGTTTGGCACGGTCAACTTGAGATCTCCGGTCTTGAACCAGTCGAACAAGGCTGAATCTTCCGGATCGACCACCGCCAACTGGGCCGGGCAATTGCGCCGGTTGTAATCGGCCCATTTGCGCAGGTAGCGACCGATGCTGGTCGCAGTGCCACCAGAGCCGGCGCCGGCTACAAACCACGTCGGGCAGGGCTGATCGACGGCTTCGAGCTGGCGAAAAATCTCGTTGGCCATATTCATGCTGGCAGAGGGGGCTGCGTCGAAATGATCGAGGGCCTTCTGGGTGTTGGCGAACTGGTCCAGGTTGTAGACCAGCGGATCCCGTGCCACCGCGTTTGCGATGAAGTCCGACGGCGCTACGCCATTTGCAACCGTCTCGGCGTGCCCGCCGTAGCTGCGAATCGCCAGAATCTTGCCCTCGCTGATACCCGGCCGCATCACGGCAGTAAAGGGCAGTCCGAGCAGCCGCGCGAAATACGCCTCGCCGATCGCCGTGTTGCCGCTCGAAGCCTCGTAGAGCCGCGTCTGCGGGCCGATCTTGCCGTCAACCAGGGCACTCATGATCAGCGCCCATGCCACCCGGTGCTTGAGGCTGCCGGAGGGCGACTTGGCCTCGTTCTTCAGGTAGATCGAAATTCCTGGATTGAAGGGTACCTGCAGCCGCACCAACGGGGTGATGCCGGCCATGCTGCGGTCCTGCCACATCAGTTTGATGGCGGCGCGTACCCAGTCGGCGTTCTTGCCGGACACCAGGTGTGTGGCTTCGGCCATCTGGAATTCGGCCGCAGCTCGTGCGCTGCTCACGTTGAATCCAGCCATGCCCAGCAAACCGGCTTGCAGGATCGCACGGCGGGAGCAGCTTGTTGTGAAGGGTTGCAGGGCTATGTTCATTCTTGTTTGGAGGCGTGAGCCTGTATGCTGTGATGTTATTGAATTTTCCCACTCTTAGAAATTCGCCCGCTATGCTGTTCCGCTTGGATTAAGAATGCGATGTAATGCGCTGCTACCGTGGTTGGCGCATCCAGCATGGGCAAGTGTCCCACTCCCGGCATCAGAAACCGGCGGCTATGCGGATATTTTTGCGCCAGTGCACGAGCACCAGCCACATCAAATACCTGATCTCTTTCGCCCCAAAGGATCAGCGTGCGCACATGGCTGGGTTTCATGGTCTTCATGACGCCGCCGTAGAGGCTCACGATATTCCACACTTGTTGATAGTGTTCGTGCTTGTCAAGGTACGGACGAACCATTGCGTTCTTGGTTGATTCCGGTATTGCCGGCACCTTGTTCAGCAACAGCGATAACTCCAGGTCCAACTCCGCTTCATTCACCGGAATGAAGGGGTTGATGCCATTGAAGATCGCCTGCTTTACTGGTGCACTCCAGTCACCGATACCCAATGCCCCACCGACGAAGGCCAGGGACATGACATTCTTGGGGTGCCGATTGGCATACATTGCTGCGATCGTTCCGCCCATCGAGTTGCCCGCAAGATGAAAACGCGCTACGCCACGCGCCTTCATGAACTTTTCGAGCAGTGCTACTTGTTCTTCCAGAGCGTACGCGGCCATTGCGTAGCCCGTGCTCTGGCCATATCCTGGCAAATCCGGGGCACTGGCATGGAATCCCGCTTGTGCCAAGGCGCATAGCACCTCATCCCATTGTTCCTTCTGGGCAAACAAACCGTGCAGCAACAGCACCTCAGAACCCGATCCGGCGGAACGATAGGGGATAGTGCCTTGCTCCACCTCTTGCGTGGACGACTCGATATTGCAGAGCGCTCCGTGCGCCGCATAAGAAGAAAAAAACAGCGTCAGCAATAAAGTGAAAACGTGTCTGGCAGAAAAACAGTACATGTTGTTACCCAGACGGTATGTGATTTTGATCAACATGTCTCCTGATACCGGTGATGAATGCTGCATCGTCAGCATCGTCAAGCGGTGCCATACTTGGTTTCAACGCCGATGCCAAGCTCCTTGAGCATCGCGGTTGGCAGCACGCCACCGACGCAGACGATGACGCTGTCGTTGTCGAGCGAAGCCGACCCGCCGTCGCCGTCAAGGACCACCTGACGCTCGGTGATCTGCCTGACCTGTGTGCGCAGCGCCATCGTCAGTTGACCCCCGTTTTCAGCTTCCTTCAGAAGTTCGCGGTTTCTTTCGGTAACGCGGCTGAAAGCGTCATTGCGATACGACAGGGTGACGTGAGCGCCAGGTTCGGCAGCGATTGCGACGGCGGCTTCAATGGCCGCGTTGCCACCGCCGACCACCAGAACGCGCTTGCCCTGATATTGCTCCGGATCGATCAGGCGGTAGACCACCTTTGGCAGTTCTTCGCCCGGCACGCCGAGTTTGGTCGGGGAACCGCGCCGACCAATGGCGAGCAGAATCGAACGACAGTGATGCTCGGCCTTGGTGGTCTTGACCACAAAGCCGCGATCAACCGGCGTAATTTTTTCCAGACGTTCTCCAAATTCAATCGGAACTTTGGTCTTCTTGATGATGTCCTGCCAAAAGGCAAGCAAGGATTCCTTCGAGACCTCGCCCAACTTGACCTTGCCGACGAGGGCGAGCGTGACCGGATGGGTGGCAACAATCTTGTTGCGCGGATAGTGATAGACACAACCACCCAGCGAGTCCTCCTGCTCGATCGTGACAAAGCGCAACTTGTGCGCCATCGCGGCAAGCGTGGCCGAGATTCCGGCCGGTCCGGCACCGACGATGAGCACGTCAAGTTGTTCCGGCTGGGCGCGGTTGCGACCGACCGACTCGATCGCCTGACGCCCCTGTTCGGCGGCGTTGCGTATCAAGCCCATGCCACCCAGTTCGCCGGCGATGTAGATGCCGGCAACGTTGGTCTCAAAACTTGGCTTGACATAGGGAATGTCGATGCCCCGGCGCGCAGTACCGAAGACGAGTTTGATCGCCTCCACCGGACAGGCTGAGGCGCACGCGCCATGTCCTATGCACACCGTCGGGTTGATCAGATACGCTTTGCCCTTGACAATGCCGAGGGTGCCTTCGGGGCACGCCCTGGTACAGCCCCCTGCGCCGACACAGAGGTTCGGGTCGATCACCGGGTGCAGACTCGGCGGGTCCATCAGTCCCGATTTGACGGAACGTTGCAAAGCCGCAGCGGCCAACGTTTCCCGCGCGTGCCGGCGATAAAGGTACAGCACCAGAACCAACGCAAGCGGGGCCAGATAGACCAGCGGCAGCAGCAGTTCGGTCATGGTAGGGGACCGACGGATGACCGGTCAGAAGTGGCCTGAGCCTGCATAGGTTTTTACTTGGATTGCTTGTTGGCTTCCTGATTGATCACATGACGCCAGCTGTCGGGCCGGTGGCAGCGCTCGCACAGCGGGCCCTTGGTGTCGAAGTGGATATCGTCCTGACGATGGCAACTCTTGCACTCGACTTCAAGTGTAACTTTGTCCGTGACCGGCTTGATGTGACAGGCAAGGCACTTGACCTTGAGGTGTTTTTCAAGAAGTTTGAAGCGTGAGCTCAAATTGTGGTCAAACGCCCCCTCTTTCCAGCTGCGAGCGCTGTGGCATTGTTCGCAACGTTGACCCAGGCGCTGTTTGTGAGCATCGTCCTTGGCATGGCAGGATGCGCAGTCGGCCTTTGCATCCTTGAACAAGGGGTTGCTGTGGCATTTCTTGCATTCGAGTCCGCCATGCTTGTCACGCAACGGAAACGCCGACTTACTGTGGTCAAAGGAACTTTCATTCCACTTTGTTTCGCCATGGCAGCGCGCGCAATCATTCCCAAGCTGCCCCTTGTGCTTGTCGTCGCGCTCATGACAGGTCGAACACCGCGTCTCCAGCTTGTCACGATAAAGATTGCCCTTGTGACAGGCGTCGCACTTCGCTTGACTGTGCTTGGCGCGCAGCGGATAGCGCGCATCCCGCGCATGATCGAAAGTCACGCCTTTGAATGTTTTCTCCACGTGGCAGGTCTGGCATTTCTCGCCGTAGCGCCCTTTGTGGCCTTTCTCCCGGTCATCGCGTTCGTGGCAGCCATAGCAGCTTGACGGTGGCTTGTCACTGAAAGGGCGGGTGTTCGTCTTGTCGCGCAAAGTGCCGGCGTCTTTGTGGCAGGCGTCGCATTTCGCCTTGCGGTGTGCATCAAGCAAGGGGAAGTGTGAATCGCGATCGTGATCAAAGCGCACCGCCTCCTTCCATGTCCGCTCGCTGTGACAGGTCTCGCATTTGTCGCCCAGAGCGGTCTTGTGCACGTCGTCCTTGCGATGGCAGGAAGAGCACTTGAGCGGGGTATTGCCAAAATGCTGTACGTCCGCGTGGCATTCGGCGCACTTGGTTTTGGCGTGACTAAGGAGCAGCGGAAAACGGGTCTTCGCATGATCAAAGCGCGCCTCCTTCCAACTGCCCTCGTTATGGCATTGCTCACACTTGGCGCTCAGTGTTGCCTTGTGCTTGTCGTCCTTGCGATGGCACGAGACGCACTCGCGCGAAGTGTTGGCGAGGTGCTCTGAGTCGGTGTGACACGACACACACTTGACCTTTTCATGGCGCAGCAGCAGCGGAAATTTGGTCTTCGCATGGTCGAAGCTGGTCTGTTTCCAGCTGCTTTCGCTGTGGCAACTTGCGCACTTCGAGCCCAGCGTATCTTTGTGCTTGTCGTCTTTGTGGTGACAGTCAGCGCAGTTTGTGGGAGCGTCGCGGTGCTTGACATTAGGCTTGTGGCAGCTTGCGCATTTGGCGTCCTTATGCTTGCCGCGCAGCGAAAAATCGGTTTTCGCATGGTCGAAGTTCTTTTCGTCCAGTCGAATGATATGGGCATCGCGCCCCTTGTGTTCGGTATGGCAGGTTCTGCATTCGCGCTCTTCCAGTCGGCCGTGGTAGCCGCTCTTGGCGCGTACATCCGCCGCGACTTTCTTATGGCAATCCAGGCACAGACGCGGTTGCGCCGAACGTTCCATGCGCACATGGCAGTTCTTGCAGTCGGCCTCTTCCTTGATGTGGGCGCGGGTGACATCGCCTGGCATGATGGCCGACTCCAGGCTTTGCGCATGCGTCGCTTGTGGGCAAATCCCAAGCACGACGATAGTGACGGCCGCTGCGAGAGAGGCAAGACGCTTAATAAACGTGGACGGCCACGACATGGACAAGCGCTGTGATCACGAGCATAAACAGAAACGGGACGTGCACGACATGCCAAAGCGAAAACAGCCGCTCGTAGGTTGTGAACTGGGCGCGGCGCTGCACCGCTTGCAGAGCACGGTCGATGGTCTGCAGCAAATTGCTCAGACTTGCATGCGCCGCCGGGCGATTCTCTTCGGTCACCGCGTACTGAGCGAGGGTTTTTCGCAGCCGCCGCGCAGCCAGCATGCGCTTGGCACCGAGCGAAAAAAAGTGCAGGGCGCGCGCCGACCAGCCTGTCGGCGGATGTGAACCCAGGGCGGCGAAGCGTTCGACCTCCTGCTTCACAAGCGGCATCCGGCGCAGCACCGGTTCCAGCGCTTCAAACTCTTGTGCCAGCGTCTGTTCGAGTTCCTTCAGTGAAGCGTGAGTTCCGTAGAGCCCATGGTGGATCTTGCGATAAACAAATCGTCCGACCACACCGCTGGCAACGACCAGCAACATGCATCCCAGCGCCACGGCGGCATTGAACGAACCGACGTGAAAGGTCGAATGAAACAGGATCAACAGCGGACCGAAGATTCCACCGGCCATGTGAAACTGGAACCAGTACTTGAGAGGGCCCCATCCATGCATGAAACGCAGGCGCTTGCGCACTGGGTAGAGCAAGAGGCCGAGCATCAGCATGCCGCCTGCCAGTCCGAGCGCGTAGCCGAGCCCCTTGCCCGATGCATAGGGTGCATTGCTGTGCACCACCCAGGCCACCAGCAGGAGGAAAAGTAGAGTCAGTGTCAGTGCGGTGCGCAGCACAAAGATGCGCAATCGCTCGATTTGCATCGGGCTGGCGGATGCCAGCATGGGTGAGTTGAGGATGGCCTCTCTATTCATGGTGTGCCTTTGCTAGAGCTTTGGTTCGCTGCCAGTCTAAGTGAATAGCGCCGCGTTTTCGCAGCACTTTGTAACGGTCTTTGTAACGGTGCCGAAACAAACAAATCAGCTTGTAAATGTGCTTTGAGCGGCGCGCGGTTCCGATTACATTGCCATCGTCTTCCCTAACCCGCGTGTTGTGGAAGGGGGACGATTTAGGCCTTAAACACAACGTTTTCAGAGCAACCAATGGATCGACAACATGAACACTAATATCTCAATCAAATGGGTTTTGACGGCGCTACTTTTTATCTTAGCGCGGGCTGGCATGGCCAACACCTTGGCGGGGTCAGCGCATGACTTCACCACGGCGGCCTGGAGCGGCGGAAAAGTATGCATAGCCTGCCACGTACCGCACAAGAGCGACACCACAGTGCTGGATGCGCCGCTATGGAATCACACGCTCACGACCCAGACCTACACCTTGTATACCAGTCCGACCATCAAGGCCAGTATGGGACAACCCGGGGGTAATTCCAAGTTGTGCCTGTCCTGCCACGACGGCACCATCGCCGTCAACAGCTTCGGTGGCGTCACCGGAACGACAATGATCAGCGCTGCAAACAATCTGGGTACCACTTTGAAGGACGATCATCCGATCGGTTTCACCTACGACACGGCGCTGTCTGCCGTCAAAGGCGATGTCTATGATCCCGGCGCGAAGACGGTGACCATCGGTTCGGGCACGACGACCAAGACCGGGACTGTCAACGCGCTGATGCTCTTCAGTGGAAAAATGGAATGTTCGTCTTGCCACGATGTGCACAACACATTTACCGTTGGAGCCAGTACCGGTGCGGGCATGGTGAAGATGGCTTCCGCCGGCAGTGCGCTCTGCCTGGCTTGCCACAACAAGTAGCGAGCTCGGCGCCCGAGACGATTGACTTTGCGGCTTGGCATGGCCGTAGAATCCGCGACTCGGCGCGCGACTCTCAATCACTCTAGAGTGTCGTGGAGCGTCCGGGCGCTTCACGTCGATAAGGTCGGAATGAAAACAAAGCTAAAGAAAGAACTTGGTTGCTGGCTGCAATTTGGCATCGTGTCGGTAATGGCCGTGGCGTTGCTTGCAGGTTGTGCTACCGCGCCTAACCCGGAACCACAGGCGCAGGGAACGTCGTTCTATCCGCCTCTGCCCAACCCGCCGCGCATCCAATATTTAAAGACACTAACGGGCGAGCGTGACATGGGAGCCCCTGCGTCTGACTTTAGCAAGTTTGTTCTGGGTGACGAAACCAGGACGTTACAGCTCAAGCAGCCTTATGGGGTCGGCCTCTACGGGGGCAAGCTTTACGTTGTCGACACCAGCGCGCCAGGTCTGGCCGTATTCGACCTTGTGCAGCAGCGCTTCGAGGTGATGACTGGAGCACCCAGCGGGCGCATGAAGCGTCCGATCAATATCACGATCGACAGCGACGGAACCAAATACGTCACCGATACCGGGCGCGATCAGATCCTGGTATTCGATCGAAGCGACCGATTCGTTCAGGCTTATGGTAGTCCCGGTCAATTCAAGCCAGTCGACGTTGCAATAGCCGGCGATCGACTTTATGTCACCGATATCCAGCACCACGAAGTCCAGGTGTTGGACAAGCACACAGGCAAGTTCCTGTTCAAATTTGGCAGCGCCGGATCAAAACAGGGCGAATTGTTCCACCCCACCAATATTGCGATCGACACAGACGGGGATGTGTACGTGGTCGAAACCAGTAATTTTCGCGTGCAGCGGTTTACCGCGGAAGGAAGGTCGGTCCGGATTTACGGGGACATCGGCAGCGAGAGCGGTACGTTTTCTCGGCCCAAAGGGATTGCGCTCGATCGCAACAATCGGATTTACGTTGGGGACGCGGCATTTCAGAATGTACAGATATTTGACAGGGAGGGCCGACTACTGCTGTTCTTCGGACAACCGGGCGGTGATGTCGAAGGACTCAATCTGCCCACGGGCATCAAGGTCGATTACGACAACGTGAAGTATTTCCAAGCCTATGCCGATCCGAAGTTCCATGTCGAGTATCTGGTTTTTGTGGTGAGCCAGTTTGGCCCGAACAAGGTTGACGTGTTCGGCTATGGAAGAATGAACGGAATGGACTATGCGGCAGATGAAGCTGCGGCCGCCAAGTCGGTGACAAAGCCGGTACCCAAGGGTGAGAATTGAGGGTAAGCCGCGAGTGTGTTCTGCTGGTGCGCTGGTTTGCGGTGTTTTGGGGTTGCGAGTGGAGTGCTGCGCAGGAGATTGCGCCATTTCGTCTGACCGGCGTGGAGGGCTATAACAACCTGCGCTTTGTGCGTGACCAGTTTGAGACGACGCAATCAGGTGCAGGTACGGCGGCAAGTACGACTTCAAGACAGGTGCAGTCAGATTTTCGCGAAGAACTCTTCGTCATGACCCACAGCTACATCTATCACCCGAATCTGTTGTCGCTTGACGTCGGACTGGGTCCGATATTGCAGCAAAGCAGTTTTCAGGACGACGGCGCAGAAACCAAGTCCCGCGACGCGCTTTACAACTTCTCTGGTCTGGCGAAATTTCTGCGAGACAAACCCTATCAAGGCTCTGTCTCTTACGAACATTTGAATCCAACCGTGAGCGTTGCGCCGGGCCAGGTGATCACTCAGCAAAACACGCGTTTCGGCGCCGATCTCGCGCTGATGGGGCCGTTTGTATCGGTGCCGACCTTTATCGACTTTTCACGCTCGCACATGTTGGGGCGCAGTGTGGATCGCATCATCGACGATCAGATCGATCAGTTCAATCTGCGGGCCAGCCGCAACTTCGCCGGGCTGGGGTCAACCCAGGTGCAGTACCAGGCATCGAGGCAGGTGTCTCAAAGTGGAAGTCCGAATTTGCCGATACAGGGCACGAATACGATCAACCAGGGCTTGAGCGTAGACTCGCGCTTTCAATTTGGGGTGGCGCGGCAATACGACCTCACCAACCTGATCACTTTCAATACGCAGATTTACACGCTGGAAGGACAGAACCCAATCCCGGATCGCAAGGACGCCAGGCTCTTGCTCGATCTGCGCGGCAGGCACGCCGATGACTTGCAGAGCTTCGGTGTCTTCAACCACAGCTCAAGTGATCAGGGCGACCTGAGTTCGAATGCGAACTCTTTAGCCGCTGGTGTGAACTACAACCCGCGGCCTGAGTTCTCCGCCAGCGCCGGGATGCATGCCGATCAGAATCAGACCAGGCAACTGAGCTCCAGCACGCGTGGCGTCGATGGAAGCGTGCGTTTTCAGCAGACGCTGCCTTTGGGCGTGGCGCAGGCGAGCTACACCTTGCGCTACGACCAGCGCGATCAGGTCGC
Organism: uncultured beta proteobacterium; assembly: GCA_903906695.1. Classification (GTDB taxonomy): domain Bacteria; phylum Pseudomonadota; class Gammaproteobacteria; order Burkholderiales; family Burkholderiaceae_C; genus Rhodoferax. The sequence continues at coordinate 26,277 of CAIVLG010000115.1, forward strand.
GACGGCGGCGCAAACGGACGTCATCGGTGAGCGCGTCACACTGGTTGGTACCACCTACATCGTGCTGGCGCAGCAACATGTCACTGCCGGCAGTGTTGTGGTCGCCAACGTCGCTCGGACACAGACTTTTGTCGAAGGCAGCGACTACGTGCTGACACTTGTCGGCACCGAGACCAGATTGCAGCGAATGATTGGCGGCGCCATTCTGGATAGTCAGGACCTGCTGGTAGATTATTCGTACGACTTGGGCGGGACCTTTGGTTATCGTCAGATCGATCAAACACTCAATCTCAACTGGGCGCTGGGCAGCTATTTCAATGCCTACTTTCGCTATCTGGACTCGGCACCGAGCCTGAGCTCGGGTGTTCCGACTTTCCCTCTGAACACGGTGCGCAGCAGCCTGTACGGTATCCGCGCCGACGTGCCGATCAAGGGAAGCTTGCCGATGATCCTGGGCGCAAGCTTTGAAAGGGAGGACCGACGCGAGACCATTTCGCCTTACCGGCGCGACGCCGAGGAACTGTATGCCCAGGTGGAGGACCCCTTCTTCGGTGCCGGCAACTATCGCGTCTCAGCGCGGCGTAGCCGGGTGGTGTATGACAATTCGCTGCAGAACGTTGACCTCCACGGCTATGATCTTCGGTATTGGGTGCGCTTTATGTCGGGTGTGGAGTTGTCCATGAACGTGAACGCTGAGACCGATACCGGTGGCCCGGTCGAGCGGCGGCACCTGGTCTCGACCGTAAAAGCCGAGTGGAATTATCGCAAGCTGAAGATGACTCTTGATATGGGACGCACCTTGGAGACGCAGGGTGATTTCAGACGCGCACCGGCTCTGCTGCAAATACAGGTTCGGAGGGAATTTTGATTACAGCAACCGGTGCCCGAACGTTGGCCATCCTCACGCTGGGTTTGACCCTGTGGGGCTGCACCGCGCCGGCGCAGAACGTGGAGAAGATTGCGCCTCTGGTGTGGCCGGCTGCGCCCGACGCGCCGCGTATCGTTTTTGTCCAGGCTTTCTCCCGGCCCGAGGACCTGGGCATCAGTCGTGGATTCTTGCAGCGCGCGGCCGACCTGCTGTTTGGGCGCGACGAATTGGGTCTGGTCCGTCCGATGGCGGTGGTCGCCCTGGGGGACATCTTGTACGTCGCGGATCCGGGTGCAAAAGGAGTGCACCGTTTCGACCAGAAAGAGGGAAGGCATGAACTGATCTATGCCGCAGGCGGCGCACCCTTGCCGTCCCCGGTCGGGCTTGCACTGGGGGCAGCGGGCGAAGTCTATGTCAGCGATTCGGCGCTTGCGACGGTATTCATTATCCGACCCGGTGCGAAGGAGGCGGTGCCGCTGGCTCTGGGTGCGAAGCTGGGACAGCCCACCGGGATCGCATTCGACCCGATCGGCGCGCGCCTGTTTGTGGTGGACACCAGCGCGCACTGCGTCAACGTGTTCAGCCGCGACGGCTCACTGGAGTCGAGTTTCGGTCAGCGTGGTACGGCCGACGGTGAATTCAACTATCCGACTCTGGTCTGGCGCACACCCGAGGGCCGCTTGTACGTGACAGACTCCCTGAATTTCCGGGTCCAGAGTTTCGATGAGCAGGGGCGTTTCCTGACCAAATTCGGCGGCTTGGGCGATGGCGCCGGTGATTTGCCAAGGCAAAAAGGTGTTGCGACCGATCACTATGGGCACGTCTACATCGTCGATTCGCTGTTTCATGCGTTGCAGGTTTTCGACGAGCACGGCACATTCCTGTTGTCACTCGGCGGTATCGGGCACGAGCGTGGTGAATTCTGGTTGCCGACTGGCTTGTTCATTGGCGCAGACGACAGGATTTATATCGCCGATTCCTATAACCAGCGGGTGCAAGTGCTGCGCTATATCGGAGGTCCGACATGAGCGGACGGCGCGCTGCCTGGACCGCCGTCGCCGCCATCGGCTGGGCGCTGCTGCTCGCCGGCTCGGCCTGGGCCGGCGTCGCCACCACCAAACACAATCTGTCGGCCAGTGGGCCAGGCACGGTAAAAGCGACTACCGAGACCCAGCTCTGCGTCTTCTGCCATGCACCACACAACAGCTCACCCAGCGCCGCCCTGTGGAATCGTCAAACGCCGGGAGCCACCTATCTGCCCTATACAAGTTCGACCACGAAGGCTGCTACCGGTCAGCCGACACGCGGTTCGCTTCTGTGTCTGAGTTGTCATGATGGCACGATCGCACTGGGCCAGGTGCTCAACCGCGCCACCCCGATTGCGATGACGGGAGGGGTCACCACCATGCCCGCCGGTTCGGTCAGCCGCCTGGGAACCGATCTGTCGGGTGACCACCCCATTTCTTTCGCCTACACCTCGGCGCTTGCGGCAACCCGCGGCGAGTTGGTGGACCCTGGCATGCTGACCGGTGCAGTGCGCCTGGACAGCAGTGGACAAATGCAGTGCAGTGCCTGCCACGATGCGCACAACAACGCCAACGGCAAATTCCTGGTGATGTCCAATACCGCCTCGGCGCTGTGCCAGGTCTGTCACATCAAGAACTACTGGAATGCGAGCGACCACAAGCTGTCGACCAAAACCTGGACCGGCGCTGGCCCCAACCCCTGGCCGCATAGCAGTGGCACCACGGTTTCCGCCAATGCCTGTGAGGGCTGCCACCGGCCGCATACGGCCCCGGGCAAGAAGTGGCTGCAGAATGCGGCGACTGAAGAAGACAATTGCTATCCCTGTCACAACGGCAACGTGGCAGCGAAGAACATTCAGACCGAATTCACCAAAGCCTCGATTCACCCGGTTGCCAGCACGACCGGCGTGCATGACCCCTCAGAAACCGCAGTGGTCAACTCGCGTCACGTCGAATGCGTCGATTGCCACAACCCGCACGCCAGCAATGGCACCTCTGGCACGCTGGCAGGCTCGCTCATCGGCGTGCGCGGAATCAACATCAGCGGTGCCGAGGTAAAACCCGCCAGCGCCGAATACCAGATCTGTTTTCGCTGCCATGCTGATAGCAGCAACCTCCCGGCACCGCACACCGCACGCCAATTCGTGCAGAGCAACACGCGTCTGGAGTTCAGCACCGGCAACCCGTCCTTTCATCCGGTCGCGGGTCCAGGCAAGAGCAGCAAGGTGCCCAGTCTGATTGCGCCGTGGACGACCGCCAGCGTGATTGCGTGCAGCGATTGCCACAACAACAATGCCGGGCCGCTTGCCGGTGGAACGGGTCCTAACGGGCCACACGGATCGACCAACCCGATACTGTTGGAACGTCCGTATGCGACCACCGCGGCGCCGACGGCAGGTGACATCTGCTACAAGTGCCACAGCCAATCGGTGGTCACAAAGGAGTCACCGCACAACCGTTCGGAGCATTTGCGCTACGGCTGCAAAGCCTGCCATGACGCGCACGGCATCAGCTCCACGCAGGGCACGACCACCTACAACAGCCGTCTGATCAATCTCTCGACCACCGACAACAAACCGGTGACCTCTGGCGCCACGTCCGTGATGTATGTTGACACCGTCGCTCGCAAGTGCTACTTGAGCTGCCACGGCGAAAGTCACAATGGAAGGACCTATTGAACAGTTGGCCCGGGAGGCAGATCCCGGGAGTGGTGCAATACGTGTCGTTCATCGAGGCTGATCCCTGATACAGTGATCGGGGCAGGGTGATTGTCAAACTCTGCAGTCATTGACCCGGAGATTCGCCACCATGCAAACCCTGCGCGTTCGTCGGGCGCTGATCGCCAGCGCCTTCTTTCTTTGTTCTTTCACGACTCTGGCGGCCTCGGTGGCGCCAGTTGCGGCCGAGCACGGCATGGTGGTGACGGCGCAGCACCTGGCAACACGGGTCGGTGTCGATGTGCTGAAGAACGGTGGCAACGCGATTGATGCAGCTGTCGCTGTCGGTTACGCCCTGGCGGTGGTTTATCCGGCTGCGGGCAACCTCGGCGGAGGCGGTTTCATGACCTTGCAGCTGGCCGACGGTCGCAAGACCTTTCTCGACTTTCGCGAGAAGGCGCCACTGGCCGCGAGCGCGAACATGTACCTCGATGCCAATGGTGATGTGATCAAAGGGCTGAGTACCCATGGCTATCTGGCCGTGGCTGTGCCGGGCTCAGTGGCCGGACTGGAGGCAGCGCGTGCGACCTATGGAACTCTGACACGCGCTGCATTGATGGCACCTGCAATCAAACTGGCCGAACGCGGCTTTGAGCTCAGGCAGGGTGATGTGGATTTGCTGCAGTCGGCGACGGCTGACTTTCGCCAGGACGCTCCATCGGCCGCCATTTTTCTTAACAAAGGTGAGCCCTTTCAGAGCGGCCAGAAGCTGGTGCAGAAGGACCTCGCCAGGACGCTGCGATTGATCAGCCAGCGCGGTGCTGACGGCTTCTACAAAGGACCGGTGGCCAAGGCACTTCTTGCCGCCAGCAGGGACGGCAAGGGCATCCTCAGCCAGGTCGACCTGGACCGGTACACCGTGCGTGAGCTCTCGCCAGTGGAGTGCGATTACCGCGCTTACCACATTGTGTCGGCACCACCGCCGAGTTCGGGTGGCGTCGTGATCTGCGAGATTTTGAATATTCTGGAGGCTTACCCACTGAGGGAGTTGGGCTTTCGGTCGGCACAGGCCGTGCACTATCAGATCGAAGCCATGCGCCACGCTTATATGGATCGCAACAGCTACCTGGGCGACCCCGATTTCGTGAAGAACCCAATTGATCGCTTGCTGGACAAAGCTTACGCTGCGAAGATTCGGGAGACCATTGACTCGAAGCGGGCAGGCATCTCCAAAGACCTCAAGCCCGGTGTGGCACCGCACGAAGGCAGCAACACGACGCACTATTCCATTGTCGACAAGGACGGAAACGCGGTGGCCGTCACCTACACCTTGAACGACTGGTTTGGCGCCAAGGTCACGGCCGCTGGAACCGGCGTGCTGCTGAACAACGAAATGGATGACTTCACGGTCAAGGTCGGTGTGCCCAATATGTACGATTTGGTGCAGGGCCAAGCCAACGCCATTGCGCCGGGCAAGCGACCATTGAGTTCAATGAGCCCGACCATCGTCACGCAAAACGGCAAGCCGGTCATGGTGGCGGGAACGCCCGGAGGCAGTCTGATCATTACGGCCGTGACGCACACCATCCTGAACGTGATCGATTACGGCATGAACGTGCAGGAGGCGGTCGACGCGCCGCGTTTTCACCAGCAGTGGCTGCCGGATCTGACCAATGTGGACACCTTTGGACTTAGCCCCGATACGCGCAAGATTCTGCTCGACATGGGCCACAAGCTGGGCTCACCACAGCCGCCCAACCATCTGGCCGTGATATTGGTCGGTGCGCCGGCGCTCGGCGGCAAGCCGGTTGGCAACAACCGTTTCTATGGCGCCTACGATTCGCGCCGCAATACCGGGTCGGCCCTGGGCTATTGATCCGAAGTGCCGGGCGGTTTGTCCGACGGTCAATCAGCGTTCGTTTCCATCAGGCGATTCGTAAAAGCCATGGCCATTGCCGAGAGGACGAAGGTCAGATGAATGATGACCTGCCACATCATGGTCTGCTGGCTCAGGGTTGGCGCTTCGATGAAGGTCTTGAGCAAATGGATTGAAGAGATGCCAATCAAGGACATGGACAACTTGACTTTCATGGTGCCAGCGTTGACGTGCTCCAGCCACTCCGGCTGATCGGGATTGCCCTCGAGGTACAAGCGCGAGACGAGAGTTTCGTAGCCGCCGACGATCACCATCAACAGGAGATTTGCGATCATCACCACATCGATCAACCCCAACACGATGAGCATGATCTCCGTTTCCGATATGGTTTGTGTTCTTTGGACCAGGTGCATCAATTCCATTGCGAAGTGGTAAACGTAAACTGTCTGCGCAATGATTAGCCCGAAGTACAGTGGCGCCTGCAGCCAGCGGCTGGCGAAGACTATTCTTGCCATCCATCGGAGAATGCTGCTTTGATGTCTGGTTTCCATAAAGGTCTCTTTTTTCATCGCTGGGTGCACTGTAGGGCCGCGATATTACATGCACCGCATGAACACCGGATGTCAGCGCCGACCTTGCGTGAATTAAATCATTGCACAAATCGACGATGACTGACATGGATCAGAATTTCCTTGATTTGGCAGCAATAGTCGGTTCGGAAACGCACAGACCATCAAGCGCCGCGTGATTCAATATCGGACAACGAAACGGAGCACATTTGTGTAATCAAAATCTGCTGGATGGTGTCCGACTGATTGGCGGAAGCGCGGCGCAATGACTTCTCTCACTCTGCTGCTCTGGATTGTTGGTGGCATCTTCCTGCAACTGGGGGTTTATCTCAGCTATGGTTTCTGGCGCCATTGGCTGGACTACCTGGCGCTGCGCCGTCGTGCCACCGATCTGAGTATTCCCGTCAATGCGCTGAGATCCAGCGAAGAGCAGGAAGCGACATCGCCCGCGTGGCAAGGACTGCGCAGTTTCCGGGTCGTGCGAAAGCAGGTGGAAGACGCTGCGCAGTCGATCTGCTCCTTTTATCTGGTCCCGCAAGATGGCTTGCCACTGCCGCCCTTTCAGCCCGGGCAGTTTTTGACCTTTCAGCTCGACTTGTCCACGGCAGGTGGCAGCACGACGCCTGTTATCCGCTGTTATTCGCTTTCTGACGCGCCTGACCCGAACAGCTATCGGGTATCGATCAAGCGCGCCCTAGTGCCCGCGGGGAGTTCCGTGCCACCCGGTCGTTCCTCCAACTTCTTCCATGACCACATCGATGTCGGAAGTGTTTTACAAATACGCGCGCCATCGGGTCATTTCTACCTTGATCGCAGCGACGCACCGGTGGTGCTGATTGGCGGTGGCATTGGTATCACGCCCATGCTCAGCATGCTCAATGGGTGCCTGAGTGAACATCCGGGCCGCGAAGTCTGGTTGTTCTATGGTGTGCGCAAAGGTCATGACGTGGTGATGAAATCTCACCTCGAAGCTATGGCGCAAGCGCATTCGAATTTTCATTTGCGCCTTTGCTTCAGTAACCCGCTGCCTGCCGATGTTGCAGGCAGCGACTACCAGCATCACGGGCGCATTGATGTTGAACTGCTACGTCGCGAATTGCCGCTCAAACCCTACCACTTCTACATCTGCGGTCCTACGACCATGCTGCAAAGCTTGGTGCCCGCCCTGGAAGACTGGGGCGTACCCGATGCGCGAATTCACTATGAGGCCTTCGGTCCGGCATCGATCCAGCGCAAATCGGCAGCGCCGGCGCTCGCCACAGCGCCAGACGAGGCGGCCGGCCTGGTGGTCACCTTTTCCCGATCCGGCCAGCAGTTGCCCTGGCAGAGCGGTGCCGGCACGCTGCTGGAGTTTGCCGAGGCGCAGGGCATCAGAGTCGATTCCGGCTGCCGCGCCGGGGGATGCGGTACTTGCCAGACGACGATCCTGGCCGGCGAGGTGGCGTATTGCCAGACGCCCGATTTTGACCCTGAGCCAGGCACTTGCCTGCTGTGTGTTTGCACGCCAAAGACCAGCGTGAGTCTGGAGCTGTAAATGAAGAAGTCCCTCTGGGGCGGACATGTGCTGCCTTTCATCCTGCTGCTGGGACTGCTCGCAGCAGCCACTCTGGCTGGTGACTATGCACTGCATCGGCTCAACCTGGTCTGGGTGGGGCGCTACCTGGGCATTCCGGGAACATTGCTGATCATTGGTTCGCTGGTCTATTCGATGCGCAAACGCAAATACATCACGAGCGGGGATCCGAAGACTCTGCTCAAGCTGCACGAGTTCTGCGCCTGGCTAGGTTCCTTGATGATTCTGATTCATGCTGGCATTCATTTCAACGCCCTGTTGCCCTGGCTCGCCACCGTCGCCATGGCGGTCAACGTGGTCAGTGGCATGGTCGGCAAGTTGCTGCTGGAGCGCTCGCGCCGCCATGTGCAGGGCCAGCGCGATCACTTCCAGTTGCGTGGCCTGTCCAAACCCGAAGTGGAGCAAGCGGTATTCTGGGACGCTGTGACGGTGGATGCGATGAAGCAGTGGCGCAAGGTGCATATCCCGATCTTCATTGTCTTTGTGGTGCTGGCGCTGGGCCACATCTTCAGTATCTTCCTGTTCTGGGGCTGGGTATGAGCCGCATTCTCAAACTCATCCTCGCACTCAATCTGATCGTCCTGGCGCTCCTGACTTTTGTTTACCCGCACCTGATGGTCAGCCCAGGCAAGCTGATTGCCGGACACAAGCTGCTGGAGACGGATTGCTTTGCCTGTCATGCGCCCTTGACCGGTGCCAGCGCGACCCGGTGCGTGGCTTGTCACAAGACGGCTGACATTGGACGCCTGACGACGGCTGGTGTGGCCATTGCCAAACCCCGGACTGCAACACCGTTTCACCAGCAGTTGATCAGTCAGGACTGCATGGCCTGCCACAGCGATCACGCCGGTGTCA
>CAIVLG010000116.1 GCA_903906695.1 uncultured beta proteobacterium
CGTCAGCGTGATGTTGAGCAGACGCGCCGCTTTCTCGGCATCGGCATAGAACAGCTCGTAGAAATCCCCCATGCGGTAAAGCAACAGCGTGTCGGGGTGATCGGCCTTGATGGTCAGATACTGGCTGATACCCGGGGAGTGAGAAATGGTCTCCTTTTCTTGCGATGTCAATTTAAAAATCCATTTAAAATCAAAAGGTTACATTATTTTAATGAAAGTCACTCCATCGGTATAAACGATCAAATCAAAAATAGTCGATGAGTGACATATTTCGTTGTATTGGCAAGAAAATATCTTTCAAAAACATCAGCTTACAAAATTTCCCGAAATCATGTCGCTCACGAAGCTAGCTTTTTTGCCTCAGACTGATGAAAAAAGGTAGTTTCAATGGGAACCATAGGGGGACTAGATTTCCAATTCTGGAGCCATGGAAATCTTGGCCCCCTTCAATTTTGGTAGGGAATTCCAGCAAGTCAACGATTTCCCTGAGCCACAAAGCCGACACACAAATCAGGTTGCCTTACTGCGGTCGCTCGTGGGCGCGAGCTCTGTGCCCATTTCAGTCACCTGTGAGCGTAAGGACCGGCCGTTGGCCACGGTGGTCCGAGGAGCCGAAGCAGCCCTTCAGATTGCCAGTTTTTCTCTTGATCTGGCGGGCGCTAGCGCGGCCGAAGCTGTCCATTCCAATTCAAAACCAGCGCTGGCTCCGGTTCAAGCCTGTCGCGACCACGAGTACAGTACACGTTGTGGGTGTCGCCGCTGGCGTGATCCCGATTCCTGTCCCTGCCATGTCCGCCTCGCCCGAATCTCCCGACCAATCTGCCGCCGCCGCGCCCTGGCTACCCTTGCTGGCCCTGGTCAGCGCCTTCGCGCTCAGCCAGGCCTTTCGCACCGTTACCGCGATGATGGCAACAGGTTTGCAGCGGGACTTCGGCGTGTCCACGCAGGCGTTGAGCTTGTTCGCAGCCACCTTTGCCCTTTCCTTCGGCCTGAGCCAGTTCGTCGTTGGGGTGGCGCTGGATTTCTACGGACTGCGCCGCACTTGGCTGTGTACTTTCCCGCTGGCCATCCTTGGTGCGCTCGCCTGCGCGCTGGCGCCGAACTACGCCGTTCTGGTGCTTGGCCAGGCCTTGATCGGCATCGGCTGCTCGCCGGCCTTTGTGGTGTGCACGCTCTTCATCTCAAGGCGCTTTCCCGTGCACCGCTTTGCCGCAATATCCGGAGTGGCCATGGGCATGGGTGGTCTGGGGCTGGTGCTCACCGGTACGCCATTGGCTTGGCTCATTCACGTAAGTTCGTGGCGCGTGGGCTTTGCCGTGCTGGCGGGGTTGTCGTGCGTTTCTTGGCTGTTGGTGCAATCGCAATTGCGAGAGGACCTGACCGCTGCCCAGCACCGTCCAGACAGCCTGGGACACGCCTTGCGCGGTTTTGGCGTGCTGTTTCTGTTGCCGCAGACCTGGGGCATTCTGGCGCTCGCGCTGGTCAATTACGGGTCCTTCCTGACCCTGCGCGGTCTCTGGCTGGGGCCATTGCTCATGCACCGACACGGGATTTCGCTGGTACAGACCGGCAACGTGGCGCTGGTAGTTTCGGTGCTGTCGCTATTCACGCCCGCGCTGTTTGGCCACTTCGATCCCGGCCCAGCACAGCGACGATCCCGCATTGTGTGCGCGGCGCTGGCCACGGCCGCAGTCTTTGCGTTGATGGCGTTTCTACCGCTGGACTGGGTGGACGTTGGCGGCATGGTGACGGTGGCGGTACTCTCCGGAGCTGCCATTTTGCAGTACGCCAACGTGCGTGCATCCTATAGCGCCGAAATGAGCGGTCGCGCCATGTCGGTCTTCACCATGGCAATGTTTCTAGGTGTGGCCTTCGTGCAGAGCCTAAGCGGCCTGGCGGCGTCCTGGTCGCAGGCCTTGGGGCAGGACCCTTATGCGGGTGTGTTGGCGTGCGTGGCGTCGCTGCTGGCGCTAGGCGCGTTGGCGTTTCGCCTGTTGCCGGTCGTGCGGCTGGGCTGAGCCTGGCGCTTGCGTCAAGCCCTTGCCGCTTAGACCCGATTGCGTTTCAAGGCTACGCAGTATAAACAAATGCTTTGAGAGCGATTTCACCCAATTTCAGCTCCTGGTCGACTGTGACTAGTGGACTGTAACGATTGAATCGGTAGTACTCTACAGAGCTGGACAGTGCCAAGTTCTCCAGTAGCGCTCATGCCGCCATGCGCTCAGTATCAGGTGGCAGATCATGGCGGCGGTATTTGTGCATGATTTTCGCGAGGTCAGGTGCAAAAGACGGAACCGAGAAAAATACCGGGATGGTGGATCGCAGTGCGTTGGCCACGATCAACTCGGAGGGCGGCATCGCCGGATTCATGGTGCGCAGCCAACTGCGAAAGCAACGCCAGACTTCAGCGGTGTGATTGATGGACAGGTGCTGCAATAGCCCCTGAGCGATGCATCCGAGCTGAACGTGAACGTGGTAAGCACGCAGCTTTCGGCGGATGGCGTTGCGGTAGGTGTCTGAGGTCATGTGCAGATATTGATCCCCGGTGCCGCGCCGCACAGGCTTCATATCGATCATCCAGAAGTGGTAGGCATACGCACCAATGACGTGAACGGCTTGGCGAAAGCCCAGCTCGATCTTGAACCGGTAGCCGTAGAGTTCGAGCATCTCCAGTGGTTCGAGGGTTGTATCTGTGGACAACAGGAAGATGGTTCCGCGCACCGGGTGATGCACGATACAAAAGCGCACGATGCGTCCCACCGGTCGCCACATCAGATCCAGGACGCGGTAACGCACGGTGACATCGCGCTCGCCATAGACCGGACTGGGGGCGCAGGTGAAAGCTGAGCCGTCCTGGGCGAGATCTTTGAGGCGAACCTTTTTGCCGTAGATCTTTGGTCGCCCCTTGCCACGACGCTCTGGTTGGGGCACTGGCAGGTAGGCCACGGCGTTGCTCTTGGCACGCGTGAGCAATTGATGCCCGTTGGCCAGCAGGGGAAGAATGACCTTGGCGCTGGCGTAGTAGGCGTCGGCAATGAGCAGCACCTTTGTGTCCCAGGCGCGCGCGATTGAAAACAGCAGCGTCACGAGCTTGTCAAGAAGCGTTCTGGCATCCCTGTTGGAAAACACCAGGCCCTCGTGAATGCGCGAAGTCAGTGGCACAGCGGCCACCTGCCCACCACCAGCGTGCACAAGAAGGGAAATGGCCTGCAGCGAATGACCCATGATGTACTCGGGTTTAGTGTTGCTCGCCGATTGCTGGTGCAAGAGCTTCACGCCGGGCATGCGCCGTCCTTCCTTGGGTGCCTTGATGCCGTCGGCCAGACAGACCAGGCGCGAGTTCACCTCGAATGGGTGAAACAGGACAAGGCACAGGCGCACCCAGCACGATGTCAGTACGTCCAGGTCCAGGCTGGTGCTGTGGAATAGGTGAAGAAATCGGTGGTACGCCTGGTCACCGAAGTTCAAAACGCGCACAAAGCTGGTGACGCCGGCGTTGTCGGCGCGGCAACACAAGCCCATCAAGACAAAGACCGTCCACACAAAGGTGCGAGCGCGACTACAGGCCGGTCGCAGGGCATATACCGCTTGCAGCCACTGGGTCCATAGCTTCATGAGAAGGTCTCCTGGAGATGGCTCAATGCCGTCTGGCTACACGCCGATAGCATTATAAAGCTATCGGCTCCAAAGCACTACAATTCCAGCATCAAAACAAGCGCGATTTTGAATATGGATACCCGCCGCGAAGCAACGCTCCAACGACAGATAGAGAAGGTCAAGTGCGACCTCACAGCCCTGGGCGACTTGCGACCCGGTAGCCTCTCGACCCAGTACAACGTTTGCGGCTCACCCGGGTGCCGTTGCAAGGCAACACCGCCTGTCAAGCACGGCCCCTACTACCAAGTGAGCTACACGCGAAAAGGCAAAAGCAGCAGCAAGTTCGTCAAGAAGGAGGACTTGCCCGCAGTGCGCAAGCAGCTCAAGAACTACGAGCGCATGAAGCTCCTGATGGAGCGCTGGATTGACTTGGCAACGGAATTGTCAACCCTGCGGCTGATGCAAAAGGCAGGTTGACCGGCAGCGAGAACTTGGCACTGTCCAG
>CAIVLG010000117.1 GCA_903906695.1 uncultured beta proteobacterium
GCAGAGGGTATGCTGGCAGGGGCCCAACTGCTCGATTTTTTCGAATTGGGTTTGGGTTCGGTGCATGCAATTTCAGCCGCTCATGGCCAGGGTATCCAGGACCTGCTGGACCTGGCGATGGCACCATTGCAGATGCAGGAGGCCGACGAATTATCGGAGCCGGGCGATGCCGGCATCATCAAACTGGCGGTGGCAGGGCGCCCGAACGCCGGCAAATCCACACTGATCAATACCTGGCTCGGTGAAGAGCGGCTGGTCGCTTTCGATTTGCCGGGGACCACGCGCGATGCGATATCGGTACCGTTTGAGCGCAATGGCCTGAAGTTCGAACTGATCGACACGGCTGGCTTGCGTCGTCGTGGAAAAGTCTTTGAGGCGATTGAGAAATTTTCGGTGGTCAAGACCTTGCAGGCGATTGAATCAGCCAACGTCGTGTTGCTGCTGATCGATGCGACGCAGGGGGTGACCGATCAGGATGCACATATTGCAGGTTACATACTTGAGAACGGCCGCGCTGTGGTGCTGGCTGTCAATAAATGGGACGCCGTTGACGAGTACCAGCGCGAACTCGTGAAGCGCTCGATCGAGACCCGTTTGCCGTTTCTCAAATTCGCGGCGCTGCATTTGATTTCGGCGACCAAAAGGCAGGGCCTGGGGCCGCTTTGGACATCCATTGTGCAGGCTCACAAAGCGGCCAACTGCAAGATGTCTACGCCAATTCTGACCCGATTGTTGCTTGAAGCCGTTCAGTTTCAGAGTCCCAAGCGCTCTGGCATGTTCCGCCCCAAATTGCGATATGCGCACCAGGGTGGCATGAATCCGCCCGTGATCGTGATCCACGGCAATTCGCTGGAGCACGTGACCGATGCCTACAAGCGTTTTCTGGAAGGCCGGTTTCGCAAGGAGTTTGACCTGGTGGGAACGCCCCTGCGGATCGAATTCAAGACTTCGAACAATCCCTACGCCGAGCGGGCGCAGGCTTGATGTGGTATCGTCGGCCCCTTATCAATTTTTTGAACACGGAGAATATCGTGAACAACAAAGGCCAGTTGCTTCAAGACCCTTTTCTCAACGCCTTGCGTCGGGAACATGTACCGGTCTCGATTTATTTGGTCAACGGAATCAAGCTGCAAGGTCAGATTGAGTCCTTTGATCAGTACGTTGTGTTGCTTCGCAATACCGTCACCCAAATGGTTTACAAGCATGCGATCTCGACCATCGTGCCGGGTCGGGCGGTAAATTTTGCCAGTGGCGAGGGTGACGAACCTGCCGCCGCATGATCGTCAGCCGGTACCCACCGTTCTGGTAGGGGTTGACTTTGGACTGCCTGGCTTCGATGCTGAACTGGAGGAGTTGGGACTGTTGGCGCAGACTGCAGGATTGAACCCGGTCGCCCGTCTGAGCTGCAAGCGCAGAGCACCGGACGCTGCCCTTTTTGTGGGTAGTGGCAAAGCCGACGAGATAAAGCTGTTGGCGACCCAACTCGGCGCTCAGGAGATCCTTTTTGATCAAAACCTGAGCCCGGCACAGCAGCGCAATCTGGAGCGGCATCTGGAGTTGCCGGTGAACGACAGAACACTTTTGATTCTCGAAATTTTCGGTCAAAGGGCGCGCAGTCACGAGGGAAAACTTCAGGTTGAACTGGCACGGCTGCAGTACCTGAGTACGCGTCTGGTGCGCCGCTGGTCGCATCTGGAGCGCCAGAGCGGTGGCATTGGCCTGCGCGGTGGTCCGGGCGAAGCCCAGATCGAACTGGATCGACGCATGATTGGCGACAACATCAAAAAGATCAAGGAGCGCTTGCACAAGGTCAAGCGCCAGCGCCAAACACAGCGCCGTCAGCGTGAACGGCGCGACGCCTTCAATATTTCCCTGGTCGGTTACACCAATGCGGGCAAGTCCACCTTGTTCAATGCCCTGGTGAAAGCGCGTGCCTACTCCGCCGATCAGTTGTTTGCGACGCTGGACACGACAACGCGCCAGCTTTATCTGGGCGAGGCTGCTCGCACCGTATCGCTGTCCGACACGGTTGGCTTTATTCGGGATCTGCCGCACGGCTTGATTGACGCGTTTCAGGCCACCCTGCAGGAAGCCGTCGATGCCGACCTGCTGCTCCATGTGGTCGATGCAGCGAGCCCGCATTTTCGGGAGCAGATTGCACAAGTACAACGGGTGCTGGCCGAGATCGGTGCGGCTGCGATTCCCCAACTCCTGGTCTTCAACAAGCTCGACGCCCTCGATACGGCGCGTCGTCCGCTGCAACTGGCAGATACTTTTGATTTGGCCGGTGTGCCAACGACCAGAATTTTCTTGAGTGCCATCACGGGCGAAGGTTTGGCGGTGTTGCGCCAGCAACTGGCGCAGATTGTGAATGGGGGCGTTTCGCCATCGAAAGGCGAGGAACACAGTCCGCACAGTCATGCGACTGTTTCCTGATTAGGCACAATCGGACAACGATACACACGAGATGACGAGATGAAACTTCATTTACGCAGCCTTGGCTGGGCTCAGCTGCAGGGTCGATTCCGGGGCATGTTCAACCTTAACGATCCACGCTGGGGTCGTAGCGAGGACAAGCCGGCCGACGCTGGCAATGCAGATCCGCAAGCGCCGAAACCTGACGCGCCGAACACGCCCGTCAAGAATGACAGCGAGCGCGGTCCACGGCGCGGTCCGAATCAGGGCCCGCCTGATCTCGATGAACTGTGGCGCGATTTCAATCGAAAATTGGGCGGCTTGTTCGGCGGTCTGAAGAACGTTGGTCGGGGCAATGGCGGCGGCGCCGGTGGCGGCAATTCGGGTGGCGGCTTTCAACCCGATATGAAGAGCACCGGCATCGGTATTGGCTTGATTGTTGGCGTGGTCCTGCTGATCTGGTTGGGAACCGGCTTCTTTATCGTTCAGGAGGGGCAGCAGGCGGTCATTACGCAATTCGGAAGGTATCGCTCTTCTGTGGGTGCCGGTTTCAACTGGCGCCTGCCTTATCCGATCCAGCGCCATGAGCTGATCTTTGTGACCCAGATACGCTCGGTCGATGTCGGGCGTGATACGGTCATCAAGGCCACGGGTTTGCGGGAGTCGGCAATGCTGACCGAAGATGAAAACATTGTCGAGATCAAATTCGCGGTTCAGTACCGGCTCAGCGACGCGCGAGCCTTTCTGTTCGAGAGCAAGAATCCGGGCGAGGCGGTGGTGCAGGCGGCCGAAACGGCAGTGCGCGAAGTGGTTGGCAAGATGCGTATGGACAGTGCGCTGTCGGAAGAGCGCGACCAAATCGCGCCGCGTGTGCGGACCTTGATGCAAAACATTCTGGACCGATACAAAGTCGGTATTGAAGTGGTTGGCATCAATCTGCAGCAGGGCGGCGTGCGCCCGCCCGAGCAGGTGCAAGCTGCCTTTGACGACGTGCTCAAGGCCGGCCAGGAACGCGAGCGCGCCAAGAACGAAGCGCAGGCCTACGCCAACGATGTGGTGCCGCGCGCGGTCGGTTCAGCCTCCCGCCTGAAAGCGGAAGCCGATGCCTACAAGGCCAGAATTGTGGCGCAGGCGCAGGGTGATGCGCAGCGTTTCAAATCGGTGTTGTTCGAGTATCAAAAGGCACCGCAGGTGACACGCGACCGGATGTACCTGGATGCGATGCAGCAGATCTACAGCAACGTGACCAAGGTTCTGGTGGACTCCAGGCAGGGATCGAACTTGCTGTACCTACCGCTCGACAAAATTGTGCAGATGAGCGCTCAGGGTGATGCTGCTGCAGCGGCGGCCGCGACAGCTGTCGCGCCTGCGGCGACCTTACCTGCAGTGGCACCGGATTCGCGAGTGCGCGATGCCGGTCGTACCCGCGAACGTGATACACGCTAGGAGCCACCATGAACAGGCTAGGTTTTATCGTTTCTTCTCTGCTGGTGCTGTTTGCACTTGCCAGCTCGACGCTGTTTGTGGTGGATCAACGGCAATTTGGCGTCGTCTATGCGCTTGGACAGATCAAGGAGGTGATTACCGAACCCGGATTGAACTTCAAGCTGCCGCCGCCTTTTCAGAACGTGTCTTACATTGACAAGCGTTTGTTGACGCTGGAGACCAGTGACACCGAACCCATGCTGACCGCGGAAAAACAGCGTGTCGTGATTGATTGGTATGTGCGCTGGCGCATTTCGGAACCCTCCCAGTACATTCGAAATGTTGGCCTGACCGAGACCGACGGCGCCAATCAGCTCAATCGGGTCGTCCGCAATGCCTTCCAGGAAGAGGTCAACAAGCGCACTGTGAAGGAACTGCTGTCCACCAAACGCGAGGCCATCACCGCCGACGTCAAGGCTGAAGTGCTGGACAAGGTCAAAGGTAGCAAGCCGTGGGGCGTTGACGTTGTCGATGTGCGTATTACGCGTGCCGACTATGTGGATACCATCACGGAGTCGGTCTATCGACGGATGGAGGCCGAGCGCAAACGGGTCGCCAATGAATTGCGTTCGACCGGCGCGGCCGAAGGCGAAAAGATCCGTGCCGATGCAGACCGGCAGCGCGAGGTCGCGGTGGCCAATGCGTATCGGGACGCCCAGAAGACCAAGGGTGAAGGCGATGCCGAGGCGGCCCAGATCTATGCCGAAGCCTTTGGTCGGGACCCGCAGTTCGCCCAGTTTTATCGAAGTCTGGATGCCTACAAGGCCAGCTTCGCCAAGAAGGGCGATGTGATGGTGCTGGACCCAGCGTCTTCCGATTTTTTCAAGGTCTTCCGCGGCAATTCAGCGGGCGCGGCTACTGCCCCTCACGGCAAGAAATAGCACTTGGACAGCGAGACATTCTGGCTGGCGCTGGCCCTCGTCCTGGTGATCGAGGGCATCTTTCCGTTCTTGTCGCCGGCGGGATGGCGTCGAATGTTCACGCAAGTTCTTCGTCTCAATGACGGACAGCTTCGTTTTTTCGGAATGTGCAGCATAGCAGCTGGCCTGTTGTTGATTTGGTTGCAACTGTGAGCCATTGCAGTGTCTTAGCCCGGTAAAATCGGGCTTTTAACAGCGACCATAATCCACAATGTCCGCCTGGGTCCTGCCGGATCATATTGCCGATGTCCTGCCATCTGAAGCGCGGCACATCGAAGAACTTCGCCGAGACCTTCTCGATATTGCGCGCGGTTATGGCTACGAGTTGGTTATGCCGCCCCTGCTGGAGCATCTGGAGTCCTTGCTGAGTGGCTCCGGGCAAGCGCTTGATTTGCAGACTTTCAAACTGGTTGATCAACTCTCCGGTCGCATGATGGGCTTGCGTGCCGATAGCACTCCCCAGGTCGCGCGGATCGACGCGCATCTGCTCAATCGTCAGGGTATCACGCGCCTTTGTTACTGCGGCCCGGTATTGCGCACACGCCCCGGCGGCCCGAACGCCACGCGCGAGCCTTTGCAATTCGGTGCTGAAATCTATGGTCACGGCGGCTTGGAGGCGGATCTGGAAACGCTGCAACTGGCCCTCGATTGCCTGAACGCTGCCAAGGTTGAGTCACCGGTGGTCGATCTGGCCGATGCCCGTATTGTCAAGGCCCTGCTGGTTGGCGTCACCATGGAAGGCGAACAACTGGCTCAGTTGCATGCTGCGCTGGCGGCAAAGGACGTCAGCAGCCTGGCGGCGCTGACCCGGAACCTTCCTGCTCCGTCACGCCAGGGCCTGCTGGCACTGGTGCAACTCTACGGCGATGAAACGGTATTGCTTGAAGCTGAAAGGGTGCTGGCACCTTCAGCGGCGGTGCACGAAGCGTTGCGTAACCTCAAGTGGTTGGCGCGCCACCTGGACGGCGCCAGGGTCAGTTTTGATCTGGCCGATTTGCGCGGCTACGCCTACTACACGGGAACCAGGTTTTCAATCTATGCCCACGGTGCCAGCGATGCGCTGGTGCGCGGCGGTCGCTACGACAAGGTCGGTTCGGTGTTCGGCCGTAACCGCCCGGCAGCCGGATTTAGTCTTGACGTCAAGGCGCTGGTGGGTGTGCTGGCGGCGCGTCCTCTGCGTGCCGCAATTCGGGCGCCGTGGCGCGAAGTCCCTGATCTGCGCTCGGCCATTGCGCTGCTTCGCGCACAGGGCGAGACGGTGGTTTGTGTGCTGCCCGGGCATGAGAATGAAGTGGAAGAGTTCCATTGCGATCGCGAACTGATTCAGGTCGCCGGGCAATGGGTCGTGCAAGCTGTTTGAGAAGCAAAGAAATGACTGCAACAAGAGGAAGAAACGTCGTTGTCGTGGGTACCCAGTGGGGCGACGAAGGCAAGGGCAAACTGGTCGACTGGCTGACCGAGAGTGCGCAGGGGGTGGTGCGCTTTCAGGGCGGGCATAACGCGGGACACACGCTGGTGATCAACGGCGTCAAGACCGCATTGCATCTGATTCCCAGCGGCATCATGCGCGGCGGCGTCAAATGCTATATCGGCAACGGAGTCGTGCTGTCTGTGGCCAAGCTGTTTGACGAAATGGCGGGCTTGGAGAAGGCCGGTGTCGAAGTTCGATCACGCTTGCGCGTGAGTGAACTTTGCCCATTGATTCTGCCATTTCACGCAGCGATCGATGTGGCGCGTGAAGCGGCACGCGAGAAGGGCGGCAACGCCAAGATTGGCACCACCGGGCGCGGCATCGGCCCGGCCTACGAAGACAAAATTGCCCGACGCGCACTGCGCGTTCAGGACCTCAAATTTCCGGAACGCTTTGCTTCGAAGTTGCGGGAATTGCTTGATTTGCACAATCATGTGCTGACCACCTATCTGGGTTCTTCAGCGTTCGATTTTGGTCCGACGCTGGTGCCGTATATGGCCGATGGAAAGGTTCTTTTTCAGCCGGTGTTCGACGAGGCCATGCAGCATGCCGCGCTGCTCAGGCCGATGATGGCCGACGTCTCGCGCGAGCTTAACGAGGCGCATCTGAAGGGTGCCAATCTGCTGTTTGAAGGTGCCCAGGGCACGCTGCTTGATGTCGACCATGGCACTTACCCCTATGTCACCTCCAGCAACTGTGTGGCCGGCAATGCGGCCGCTGGCGCCGGTATCGGACCCGGTTTGCTGCACTACATCCTGGGCATTACCAAGGCCTATTGCACGCGTGTCGGCGGCGGTCCTTTTCCGACTGAACTGCAATGGGAGGTGCCTGGCACACCTGGCTATCACATGAGTACCGTCGGTGCCGAAAAAGGCGTTACAACGGGTCGCAGTAGGCGCTGCGGCTGGTTCGATGCGGCGTTGCTCAAGCGCAGCGCCCAGGTCAATGGTCTGTCTGGCCTGTGCATTACCAAGCTTGACGTGCTCGATGGCCTGCCCGAATTGTCCTTGTGTACCGGATATGAGATGGACGGTGAAATGGTGGACATCCTGCCAATGGGGGCCGACGACATCGAGCGTTGCAGGCCAGTCTACGAGTCCATCGCCGGTTGGAGTGAAAGCACCGTGGGCATCACCCGCTATGAGAGCTTGCCCACCAATGCGCGACTCTATTTGCAGCGCATCGAGCAAGTCACGGGGGTGCCAATTCACATGGTCTCCACAGGCCCGGACCGTGAGCAAACCATTCTGATGCGCCATCCCTATTTAGTCGATTGAGCCAGGAGCCAAAGCATGTTGACCGAAGACGGCAAACACCTGTATGTCAGCTACGACGAGTACCACAACCTGATTGAAAAACTGGCGATCAAAATCTTTCAGTCGGACTGGAATTTCGACACCATTCTCTGTCTTGCGCGTGGCGGCATGCGTCCCGGTGACATCCTGTCGCGTGTCTTTGACAAGCCGTTGGCCATCATGTCGACCAGTTCCTACCGTTCGGATGCCGGCACGGTGCAGGGGGTGCTGGACATCGCCCGTTTCATCACGACGCCCAAAGGCGAGATTGCCGGCAAAGTGCTGCTGGTCGATGATCTGGCTGATTCGGGCCACACGCTGAAGGCCGTCATCAAGCAGCTCAAGAGCAACTATCCGCCTATTACGGAGTTGCGCAGCGCGGTACTCTGGACCAAAAGCGTGTCGATCTTTACGCCGGATTACTCGGTGGAATTCCTGCCAAGCAATCCCTGGATTCACCAGCCGTTCGAAGGCTACGACGCTTTGCGTCCCGAGCAATTGATTCAAAAATGGAGCGTTTGACCGCAGTTCCAACATGAGCGAAGTCTCGACCGCGCTGATTCATCACAGTTATAAACCGCCAGACGGCTTCGCTGCGCCACAACCAGGTGTCTTCAAAGCGTCGACGGTGATCTTCCCCAGCGTTGCCGCGATGCGCAACTTCGACTGGAAGGACAAGACCGCCTACACCTACGGTCTGCACGGAACGCCGACCACCTACATGCTGGAAGAGCGGCTCTGTGCGCTTGAAGGCGGACTTCAATGTCTGTTACTGCCAAGCGGACTGGCAGCCATCGCCAACGTAGCCTTGTCGCTCTTAGGTAGCGGCGACGAGGTCTTGATTCCCGACAACGCCTATGGACCGAACAAGGCCTTGGCACAGGGTGAACTCAAGAGCTGGGGCATTACACATCGCTTTTATGACCCGATGAATGCACAGGACCTCGCGGCCAAGATCGGCGAGCGAACCCGTTTGGTCTGGCTCGAAGCCGCCGGCTCGGTGACGCTGGAGTTTCCGGATCTGCCTGAACTGGTGCGTCTGTGCAAAGCGCGCGGCCTGGTTTGCGCACTGGACAATACCTGGGGTGCCGGGCTGGCCTTTGCACCCTTTGACCTGGTACCGGGCGCCAGCCCACCCGTGGGGGTTGATATATCGGTGCATGCGCTGACCAAATACCCCAGCGGGGGTGGCGACGTGTTGATGGGCAGCGTCATCACGCGCGATCCGTCCCTGCACATGAAGCTCAAGCTGACCCACATGCGACTGGGCTCAGGTGTCGGAGCCAACGATGCCGAAGCCGTGTTGCGCTCGCTGCCCAGTTTGGCGCTGCGCTACCGGGCTCACGACGAGGCGGCACGCGTCCTGGCGGCATGGTGCCAGAGCCGTGGCGAATTTGCCCAGGTTCTGCATCCGGCACTGCCGGATTCACCTGGGCATTCATACTGGCGCGCTCTGTGTGGCTCCGGCATTGGTACTGCCGCCGGCCTGTTCAGCGTGATATTTCATGCGCGCTACGGCCAGGCTCAGGTCGACACCTTTTGCAACAAGCTCAGGCTGTTCAAGTTGGGGTACAGCTGGGGCGGACCGATGAGTCTGGTCGTGCCCTACGATCTGGCTTCGATGCGCAGCAAATGGCC
>CAIVLG010000118.1 GCA_903906695.1 uncultured beta proteobacterium
CAGCCAGAGTGGTTGCCTGAAGTTTCGTCTTGGTGTTGTAAAGCTGGCGCATTTCCACCGCCACTCATGGGACACCCAACCATTTTTGAAGTCACCAGCCAACAACAGGGTAAGAGATTTATTCCAGTTGGCTTCTGCGAAGTCTTGCGCGATGGCTTTGTCATAACTCGCAACAGCAGCGTCAAGTTGCTTGAGGTCTCGGAGCACATTGCCGCGATTGGAATAGGCTTCTGCGTAGTCCGGCTTGATCGCAATCGCCTTGTCCCAACTCGCCAAAGCAGCGTCAAGTTGCTTAAGTTCTTGCAGCACAACTCCGCGGTTTGAATAGGCTGCTGCGAAGTCTGGCTTGAACGTGATGGCATTGTCATAACTCGCCACCGCAGCGTCAAGTTGCTTGAGTTCTTGCAACGCAACTCCGCGGTTGTAATAGGCTTCTGCGAAGTCTGGCGCTACAGCAATCGCTTTGTCAATCAACTCCACCGCCTTTGGGAAGTTCTTGGTTTGCATTGCGATCAGACCGAGAAAGTGAAGCGCGTCAACATGCTCGGGCTGATTTCTCAGTATCTCTGTGTAAAGCGCTTGAGCTTGAGCCAATTGACCTTGTTGGTGAAGTTCCAAGGCTTCATCCAAACCCGGCTGAACAATTTCAGCCGCGATATCGGGTGTGGCCTTGGGCTCTTGACCTGGACCGGACCATAGCTTGCGAATTTGATTGAACCACAGCATTGTGAGAAGACCTTCGTTTTGGCAGGCTATTCAAATCGATAGGTATCAGATTCTCAACTGACCCGACCACATATTGCGCAGAGCCAGTTCAAAGTGACGAGCAAAAAGTGGCGCGTCGAACAGCGGGGATGCCAACACCTGCTGTCGCAAACTGGCGCGCAGCAGGGCCAGGCGTTTCAGATCGCTGGCATGCGATACAGCGCGAGCCACGTAGTCGTCGGCATTGCTTGCAATCCATTCGGGCAGTCCCGCGTTCATCATCAGGCCGACGCCCTGGCGCGACAGAAAGTGTTCTCCCGCCAAGGTCAGCACCGGCACGCCCATCCACAAGGCTTCGCAGGTTGTGGTGCCACCCGTGTAAGGAAATGGGTCGAGCGCAATGTCCAACCGTTGATAAGTTTTCAGGTACTCAGCGCGAGAGGAAAGTCCTTCCATGATCAATCGGCTGCGATCAACACCACCGGCAGCAAAACGCCCGGCGACTTCTTGCTGAATCGAGAGTTCCATGAACTGGGGCGATTTAAGGAACAAGCGACTATCCGGGACGCCGGCGAGCACTTGCGACCATAGTGCCACGACACGGTCGTTCATCTTGGTCAGGTTGTTGAAACAGCCGAAGGTAAGATAACCATTGCTGAGCGCGGGAAGTGCGTTGACCTCGACATCTGCATCAGGCGGCGTGAAACAAAGTCGGGTCTGCGGCAGGCGCCAGATCTTCTCGGCGAAATTGGCCTCTTGGCTTTCGGGTAGTGTCCAAGGATCGGCGATCAGATAGTCGATGGCCGCTACGCCGGTGGTGGCGAAATAGCCCAACCAGCTCAACTGCACCGGGGCCGGCTTACGGGCGAACAAAGGCAGGCGGTTGTGCGCAGTGTGTCCGGCAAGATCGATCAGGATGTCGATTCGATCATCGGCAATGCGCCGTACCAGCATCTCATCCGAGAGCGATACGGCAGGGCGCCAACCATGGCAAAGAGACTTGATGCGCTCTGTAACCTCGTCGCTGGAGGAATGATTGTGGTAGCAAAACAGCTCCAGTCGCCCCGATGTCTGGTTCGCCAACGCAGCCAGCACCGCTTCGAAGAAATAGCTGACCGGATGCGCACGGAAATCGCCGGAGACAAACCCGACACGCAAGCACCGTTCCGGCTCGCGGCTTCTAGGACTGATCGTCGGCGCGCGGTCCGGAGGTGTAACAACATCGCCGTAGTGACGCGCTTCAGACAGCAACAGCGACGGATCCTTGTCGTCGCTGTAATTGAGCAGGAACAGCAGGTTGCTGTGTGCCTCGGCGTAGGCGGGGTTGAGCTTGATCGCACGTCGGTAACAAGCCTCGGCATCAGCGACTCTCCGAAGATCTTTCAAGGCATTGCCAAGGTTGTTGTGCCCTTCGGCATATTTCGGGTCAATTGCAAGGGCGCGACGATAACTCGCCGCCGCACCGTCAAATTGCCCAAGCTCTTTCAGGGCGTTGCCGAGGTTGCTGTGCACCTGGGCGTAGTCAGGTTGCAGCGCCAAGGCCCGGCGATAACTCGCCACTGCAGCATCAAATTGCCCAAGGTCGTCCAGCGCAGCACCCAAGGCCACTTCGGCATTGACAAAATCGGGTTTCAATGCGATCGCTCGCCGGTATGCGGCAAGCGCATCGGCGCGCCGACCCACGGTAACCAAGGCATTGCCCGTGTTGTAGTGCGCTGCGGCATAGGCCGGATCGTGCGAAAGCGCGGTCTCGTAGGCCATCAAGGCCGCCTGCGCATCGCCTGACGCCAGCAAAATGTTGCCGCGGTTCAAATGCGCTCGGGCCATCTTCGGCGCTTGGCGAATGGCCGCCTCGTAGCATTGCAGAGCTGCTTTAAGTTGACCATTGCTTTGCAGCGCGTTGCCTTGCGCAATCAGATCAACGGCTTGAGCTTCAGCATCGTGTGCGTTGCTTTGAGTGTCCGCCTTGGGCGCTCGCAGTCGGTCAAAAAGACCCATCTTCGACCCTTTCTATATCTGCCTTGCAATTGGAGATAGCATACGCGCATGTGAGCGCTCCATGCGACTCGAATCCGGACATCACTGTCCATCAATTTGGCAAGTTAAACGTGGGAAAGTTGTATGCTTTTTAACTGGTTCAATGCAAGAGCGGCTGATCAGTGTGGTGCTGAGTTGGCCCGGTTCTTTATGGAGAGAATGCCAATCGATACGCAGAAGAACGAGAAGAAATTCGCTGCCAAGACCAGTGAACTGCTGACCAAGCTGAGTCTTCGGCTCAATCAGTTCAAGTCTTCCAACAGGTTGAACTTCTATACAAAAGCCAAGCTGGCCAACAGTTTCAAATGGGCCCTTAAAGATGCTGGATACGACGCGAAATATGTCGACGACTTGACTGAGTGGCTGGTCAAGCAGTTGTAATCGGGCCGCTTCAATTCAAAAACATGAGCAAATGGTTCAGCCGTCTTTCCTCGGCAAAGACATCGGTCACCGAGGCTGACACTGCGAAACCGGTTGCCAAGCCAGATCCGGTTGCTGATAGCGTGGCCCACAGGCGTCGCGGCAATGAATTTCTGAACCAGGGTGAGTTGCGCAGCGCAATTGATTCATACAAAAGAGCCGTAGCCGCAGACCCGACTTCATTCGACGCACAAACCAGCCTTGGTTTTGCGCTCAAAGAAGCTGGAAATCTTGAGGCGGCCCGAAGCTCATTTCAGCAAGCATTGCAACTACAGCCCGGTGGCTTTGATCCCGCATATTTGCTTGGGCAAACCTGCATGGACCTGCGCCAGTATGAAATGGCCGTAGAGTATTTTGAAATAGCATTCGCTTTACGGCCGACCTTTGAACCACTTTATGGCGAGTTATGCCACGCGTTGTTCCAAGCAAAAGCCATCGACAGAGCGCGTGAGGTGATCAAAGAAGGTATTGAGCGATACCCTGAAGATGCGTCATTTCATTTCTTTCTGGGCAATCTCTACTCGTTTATGGAGGAGTGGCACGCAGCCGCTGCTTCATATGCGAACGCCCTAAAGCTGAATCCGGATTTCATCCAGGCCCATACCAATCTAGCTTCTGTTTTTCGGGCGCAGGGGGAACTTGATGCGGCGCTGCGTGAGGCTGACCAAGCACTGAAAGCGGACCCGGACTCACCCGATGCCAATGCCTGCGTCGCTGCCAATCAGGAAGCAGCCGGCAGGCTGGAGGAGGCTCTTTTAAGCTATGACCGGGCGCTTGGGATCGAACCCAGACACGTCGGTGCACACCGCGGTAAAGGCAAAGTCCTGTTCAGGTTGGGAAAACTCGAAGCTGCCATCCAAAGTTATGACAAGGCATTGAACATCGACCCGGATTCTGCGGAGACCTACAGGGATCTCGGTCTGGTCTACTTGGAACTGCGCAAATACCGGAACGCTGAAGACGCCAGTCGAAAAGCCCTTGCGCTCAGGCCGCAGTATCCCAGCGCGCAAAACAACCTCGGCATGGCTCTGGGGTCGCTTGGGAAACTGTCGGAGGCAGAGCAATGCTATAGGGCGGCACTGTTGTTCGACCCTGATTCCGATGTATACCTCAGCAATCTCGGCGGGCTCTTGATGGCACAGGGTCGAATGGCTGAGGCTGTTGAGAGCTTTCGACGCGCTACCGATACCAAATTGAAGGCTACTACGGCGCAGCCCCACTTGTTTTACAGCAATCTGCTTTTTTGCTTGAGTCATAGCGAAAGACAGGATCCGAAGACATTGTTTTCCGAACATCGTCGTTTTGCTGACATATTTGAAGCGCCCTTGCGCAATGACTGGCCAACGCACGCCAACCCGCGCCAGCCCGATCGCACCTTGCTGGTGGGGATTTTGTCAGGTGACTTTTACAGCCATGTTGTCCCTCAATTTGCCGGACCTGTGTTGGCGCATTTGTCGCGCGACCCGACGTTGTCGCTGCACGCCTATCACAACAACGCGATGCAGGATGGCACAACTGAACTTTTGAAGGGCTACTTCAAGTATTGGCACCCTGTGGCAGGATTGTCCGATGCTGCAGTCGCGCAACAGATTGGCCACGATGGCATCGATGTGTTGATCGACCTGTCAGGCCATACTGGCTTGAACCGGCTGCTCGTTTTTGCGCGCAAACCGGCGCCGCTGCAGGCGAGTTGGCTGGGCTACCCTGGCACTACGGGACTGCAGGCCATGGACTATTATTTGGCCGACCAGTTTGTCTTGCCCGTCGGCCGGTTCGACGATCAATTCACTGAGAAGATTGTTCGCTTGCCGGCCCTGGCACCGTTTCAGCCAAGCGATGCTGCGCCACCGGTCCATGACTTGCCGGCCCTGGTCAATGGCTTCGTGACCTTTGGAAGCTTTAACCGTGCCAGCAAGATCAACCGGACGGTGGTGGCGTGGTGGGCTGAATTATTGCGCGCGGTGCCGAGCGCCCGACTGTTGATAGAAGGTGTGCCGGAGGACGGGGACTGCATGCAATGGCTGGCGCTGGAAGGCATCCAGCGAGAGCGCCTGAGCTGGCATGGTCGAAACGGCATGGTGGCCTACCACGCGCTGCACCACCAGGTGGATATCTGTCTTGATACCTTTCCTTATAACGGCGCCACCACGACCTGGTGCGCGGCATGGATGGGCGTGCCGACGCTGGCCCTGGCGGGCAGTACGCCAGCAGGCCGCTATGGTGCAGCCATCATGGGGCAGATGGGGCTCGCGGCCTTTGTGGCGCACGACCTGCAAGATTTTGTCAGCAAGGGTGTCTACTGGAGCAAGCATGTCTTTGATCTGGCTGCGCTGCGCTCCACCATGCGGACGCGCTTTGGACAGTCTGCCGTAGGTCAGCCTGATCTGATTGCGGCGGCGCTGGCCAATGCCTTGCGCGTCATGTGGCAGCGCTGGTGCAGCGGTTTGCCTGCAGAGTCATTCGTGGCTTCGACGGTGGCGCACGAACAGGGAAATTTGTGATTCAGTGATCTGTCGCATTCGGCCATCTGATGGCAGCCAGTTTGTCGCTCTGCAGGCCTTGGTCTGCCCAGAGCTGACCCAGCTCTTCGTACTCCTTGGGCATCATCACTTTGGCCATCTTCATCATCATCAGCCGGGATTCTTCGGGGAATCCATTGAGCGCCAATGCGCTCGCATAAGCAAAGAGATTCGAGCGAGTGGGAAATACGTAGGTAACGTCGCGCATCCAACTCAACTCAGCCAGACGCATGCCCGACTTTGCCGACATTCTTCCAAGTCGGATAAAGGCTTCTAGTTGCGAAAGCACCAGCGTGTCCGGCACTTTGCGTGGCGGGCGCATCTTGTAGGTTCGTTCAAAACGCAGCGCCTGAAAATCAGCTTCCATACGCAGGTAATCCCGCGTAATGAATCCGAGCAACGTCACGGCGGCGGCCGCGCAAATTGCCAGACCGACGCGACCTGTTCGAAGGACGACAGGCTCGTTCAATCGGACACCGAGAGCACCCATGACGAGCCCGGTCGGCAGCAGCATGTAAGCATAGTGCAGGGGCAATTCCAGCATGGCGTGCCAACCAACGACGCCAGTGAACAGCACAAGCAAGGCTTCCTCAATATGCTTGACACGCCTGACCTGACGGTAGAACCAGACGATTATGAGAATGACGATCAGGCCGCCCACGGGAATACCGACCCACAACATCAAATCCAGAAAGAGGTTGTGCGAATGCTGGTAAATGCCTTGCATGTTGACGTGGTTCTCGGCCACCGCCAACTGCGCAGGCGCTACAGCGGTCCAACCATAACCTGAAAGCGGTCGCCGCAGCAGGGCGTCGATAAAAAGCGAGTAAGCCCCCAGGCGCACATTGGGAACGGCCATGCGGCTTACCACGTCGAACGGTCTGTCGAGCAGCAGTGCTTCACTCAGCGGGCGGATCGCCAGCGAGCAGATGGCAAAGAAAGCGAGCAGGAACAGGCCCAGCCACAGATTGCGTCTTGAATACCATAATGCCCGCCAGTACCAGCCCGCAACCGCGATCAGGACCATGGCCACGATGGCCGTCCGGGACTGGGTCAAGGCAATGCCGATGACAAGGTACATCGCGACCAACATGGCGACCAATGGGCCAATTTTTTGCTTGTGAACGAACCAGGCAACCGCTATCAAAGCCCACAGCAATAATGTTGCCATCTGATTGGGTTGGATCAGATTCCCAAAAGGCCTGCCCTCGTCCGTGCTCATAATCCAGACATCGAGCCCACTGAGAGAAAGCCATTGGTACAGTTGCAAGCCGACCGATATCAATGCAGCCATCCCGATTGCGAAGAGCAACGCGTCCATAGCCTGACCAAATCGATTTCTCTCCCAGCGGGCACCGACTGTCAAGCTCAGAAAGAAGCCCAGCAGGTAGGCGGTACTGATCCAGGCTTGTCCCGAGAACGCCAGCAGTCCTGCCGCGTATTGAATCAACGGAATCGGAACCAGCAGGGCGCTGGCAAGCGCAAGCCAGGTCCATGCAATCTGATCGCGGAAAGATACGATGACAGCGCACCCCGCCAAAGCAAACATCCAGGCGATCCAGGCGTCAGTATGAAAAGCGATCCAGGGGAGGTAATGATTGGGTAGCAGCCAGCCCATCGTCAGGAAGATGGACCAGATGATGGGCCAAGACAAGAAGGCCAGATTCACTGGCGTACGAGGTAAACCCCCGACTTCGTCCTTCCCTGCAGGCTGTTTTTCATTGGCAGGAGCCGCCTGGTAGGTCATGCTGTGGATCCAAGAAAAAAGGCCCCGTCAGGGGCCCTCTCTCGGGGTAGGTAATTGCGAAGCTGCAATAAATTATTGGCAGCTTGCAGGACGGTATTTGGCCAGAATAGAGCCGCTGCAGGTCCAAGTGACCTGGCCGCTGAGGTAAGCTGCGGTCATGGTGATAGTGCTGTTTGTAATGGCCGCGTCACCCTGCGCCGTTGCGGTAATCTTGGTTCCATCCCAAGCAACACCACTGACGTATTTTGACGATTGGGCAGAAAGGGTCACAGAGGCGCTACCGGGCAGCGCGCTA
>CAIVLG010000119.1 GCA_903906695.1 uncultured beta proteobacterium
CTCCGGTGAGGCGTTCTATTTTCTCTGTCTGCTGGTTACCGTGCTGGCCACGCTGGGTATCCTGAACCTGCTGCGCGCACCCACCGGACGCGCCTTTGTCGCGATCCGGGATTCGGAAATATCCGCGCAAAGCATGGGCATTCACCTGGCGCGCTACAAGACCTTGTCGTTTTCCCTGTCGGCGGCATTAGCCGGAATTGCCGGTGCCCTGTACGCGCACAAGCTGCATTTCATCTCACCGGACCAGTTCGACATCCTGCAGTCGATTGACCTCTTGCTGATGATCGTGATTGGTGGCGTCGGCTCGGTGCACGGCGCTTTCCTCGGCGCGATCTTTCTGATCAGCATGCCGCAGGTCATCGCCATGGTGAAAGACTATCTGCCGCCGGCCATCGGGCAGGCACCCGGTCTGCAAGGCCTAGTCTATGGCGTGGTGCTGGTGGCTTTTGTGCTGTTCGAGCCGCAGGGGTTGTATGGCCGCTGGCTGAAAATCCGCACCTATTTGCAGATGTTTCCGTTCTACCGCAAGGGCATGTTCAAGCGGCAGAAATCTTTTCAAAAGTCTGATAGATTGAGATGACCCCCACGCTCTTCACTTCGTGTAATTCGCTGCCCCCCGAGGGGGCGTGCCTTGCTTGGGGCGGCCCGACGCTGCGGCAGAGATGACTACTCCCACGCTTTTGTCCGCCAAACAACTGAGCGTGCGCTTCGGTGGCGTGCTGGCTGTCAACAAGGTCAGCTTCGATGTGCGCCAGGGTGAGGTGTTCACGCTGATCGGGCCCAACGGCGCAGGCAAGACGACGGTCTTCAATCTGATCAGTCGCATCTACACGCCCACCAGCGGCGAGATCGATTACCTGGGGCCGGACGGCATGCTGCGCCTGACCGAGCAGCCGCCGCAAGACGTCGCCGGTCTGGGCATAGCGCGCACCTTCCAGAACATTGAGTTGTTTGAACACGCCACGGTGCTGCACAACCTGCTGATCGGTCGCCACACCCAGCGCAAGACCGGCCTCTGGCAAGACCTGTTCTTTACCCGAACGGCACGCGAAGCGGAATTGCAGGCGCGCGAAAAAGCCGAAGAGGTGATCGAGTTTCTGGACCTGCAACACCATCGCGATGCATTGGTGGCCGGCCTGCCCTACGGTGTGCGCAAGGTAGTGGAAATGGCCAGGGCCTTGTGCACCGAACCCAAGCTGCTGCTGCTTGACGAACCATCATCAGGCCTGAACGTCGAAGAGACCGAGGATATGGCATTCTGGATCGCCGACATCAAAAACGAACTGGGCATTACGGTGCTGATGGTGGAACACGACATGACCCTGGTCTCCCGGGTTTCAGACCGGGTGCTGGCCATGAACCAGGGCGAGGTGCTGGCGATGGGCACGCCGCGCGAAGTGCAGAACGATCCGGGCGTGATCGAAGCCTATCTCGGCACGGTCGATGATGTTTCTTCCTTGCATCGGCACCCAACCAACTCGGGGAATTCGCCATGAGCAATAACCCGCCCGCTGTGAGCGACTCTCCGGTGCTCAAGCTGCTCAACGTCGAGAGCGCCTACGGCCCGATCAAGGCGATTCGGGGGGTCAGTCTGCAAGTGCGGCGCGGCGAGATCGCAACCGTGCTGGGCTCCAACGGCGCTGGCAAAACGACCATTCTGAAGACCATCTCGGGCATCATCGATCCGCGTAAGGGATCGATCGAATTCAAGGGCAGCGACATCACGGCGCAGGACCCGGCTGCTATCGTGCAGCAGGGCCTGAGCCATGTGCCGGAGGGACGTGAAGTGTTCCCGCTGCTCAGCGTACGTGACAACCTGCTGATGGGCGCCTATACCCGCAAGGACCGCGACGGCGTGGCGCGCGACATGGAAGCGGTGTTTGTCTACTTTCCGATTCTGCGGGAGCGCGCCGCGCAGGATGCCGGCCTGCTGTCGGGCGGGCAGCAGCAGATGCTGTCGATCTCGCGCGCGCTGATGGCCAACCCCGATCTGATGCTGCTGGACGAACCGAGTCTGGGCCTGTCGCCGAAGCTCACGAAAGAAATTTTCGAGATCGTGGTGCGCATCAACCGCGAGCGCGGCACCACCATTTTGCTGGTCGAGCAGAATGCCAACATGGCGCTCAACGCCGCCGACTATGGCCATGTGCTGGAGAACGGTCGTATCGTGATGGAAGACACCTGTGCCCGCCTGCGCGAGAAGGACGACATCAAGGAGTTCTACCTCGGCCTCAAGGAAGACGGCGTGCGCGGGGAGCGGCGCTGGAAAAAGAAGAAGAACTGGAGATGAACGTTGACTCCGTCATCCCGGACTCGATCCGGGATCCATGGATTGCGGGTCAAGCCCGCAATGACAAGCGGCAGGTACACCTATGAACCAACTCTGGGATCTCAGCCACATCAAACCCAATCGCGACATTGTGCTGCCGGGTGAAACCATGACGGCCATGTTCTGGAATGCAGTTCAGCAGCGCGGCCCGAATGTCTGGCTGCGCCAAAAGCATCTGGGGCTGTGGCGCAGTTGGACCTGGAACCAGAGCGCCGAAGCGGTACGTGAGATTGCCGGCGGCCTGCTCAGTCTGGGCTTTGCCAAAGGCGAATGTTCATCAATTCTGGCCAACACGGTGGTCGAATGGGTCTGGACCGATCTGGCCGTGCTGTCCTGCGGCGGCGTCTCCAATGGCATCTACCCGACCGATGCGCCCTCGCAGGTGCATTACCTGTGCGAGGACTCGCGCACCAGCGTTCTGTTTGTCGAAGACGACGAGCAACTCGACAAGGCGCTGGAAGTACGCGACCGCCTGCCGCTGCTGCGCAAAATTGTGGTCTTCGACATGGAAGGCTTGCACAAGCTCGATGATGAAGGCGTCATCAGTCTGGACGATTTGCGCCAGCGCGGTCGCGCCTATCTGGCACAGCACCCCGATGAGTTGCAGCAGCGCATTGCCGCTTGCCTGCCCGAGGACCTTGCGATTCTGGTTTACACCTCAGGCACCACCGGCAAACCCAAAGGTGCGATGCACTTGCACGCCGGTCTGGTCTTCACGGTACACGGGTTCAACACGCTGGTGGCGCAGGACGGACGCGACGAGCGCATGTGCTTCCTGCCGCTATGCCACATCGCCGAGCGCATGGGAGGCGAGTACTTTGCGCTGTACACCGGCGCCAAGCTCAATTTTGTGGAGAACCCGGAGACCATTCCGGAGAACGTGCGCGAGATCGCACCCACCGTTTTTACCGCCGTGCCAAGAGTTTGGGAGAAGTTCTATTCGGGCGTCATGATCTCGCTCAAAGAAGCTGGCGCCGTGCAGCAGGCGGCCTACGCCTGGGGCATTGCAGTTGGCACAGCGATTGCCGAACGGGTGCTGGCGGGGCAGAAGGTCAGCAGTTGGCTGAAACTCAAGTTTCAGTTGGCGCAGTGGCTGGCTCTGAACAACGTGCGCAAGATGATCGGCATTCATCGCGCACGCTACCTGGTCACCGGCGCCGCGCCGATCTCGCCCGATCTGGTGCGCTGGTACCTGGCGCTGGGCGTGCCGATGCTGGAAGTCTGGGGCATGACGGAAACCTGTGGCGTCTCCACCGGCGTGCGCGCTGATCGCATGAAGCCGGGCTCGATCGGCCCGGCGGCAGATTTCAATGAAGTCAGGCTGGACCCGGTCACCAGTGAGCTTCTGGTGCGCGGCAAAAATGTGTTTGCCGGCTACCTGAACCTGCCCGATAAAACCGCAGAGACGATCGATGCGGACGGCTGGCTGCACACTGGCGATGTGGGCAGCGTGGACGCGGATGGTTTCTATCGCATCACCGATCGCATGAAAGACATCATCATCACCGCCGGTGGCAAGAACATCACGCCCAGCGAGCTGGAAAACGACCTGAAGTTTTCACCCTACATCACCGATGCCGTGGTGATCGGCGACAAGCGGCCCTATCTCACCGTGATCGTCATGATCGACCAGGAAAATGTCGAGAAGTTTGCCCAGGACGCCGACGTGCCTTTCAGCAATTACGCCAGTCTGACCCGGTCCAAGGAAGTTCAGGAATTGATCCAGAGCGAGATTGACCGTGTCAACAAGAAGTTTGCGCGCGTCGAGCAGATCAAGAAATTCTTCCTGCTGGAGACCCAGTTGTCGGCAGAAGACGAAGAACTCACTCCCACCATGAAGCTCAAGCGTAAACTGGTGGAAAAGAAGTACGCGGCCCCGATCGAGGCCATGTACCGTTGATTTTTTAGGAGACCGATGATGAAAATTGCTTCCACCCTGGCGCTCGCGGCCCTCGCCTTCAGCGCGAACGTCCACTGCGCCCAGCAAGGCGTAAGCGATAACGAGATCGTGCTCGGCTCGATTCAGGATCTTTCGGGACCGCTGGCCGGCTTCGGCAAGCAGGACCGCCTGGGCATGATGCTGGCCGTCGACGAGATCAACGAGCAAGGCGGCATCAATGGCCGCAAGATCCGGCTGATCGTGGAAGACTCTGGCTACGACCCGAAGAAGGCGGTGCTGGCGGCGCAAAAACTTGTCAACCAGGACAAGATTTTCATGATGATGGGTCACATCGGCACGGCGCAGAATATGGCTGCCATGCCGGTGCAGTTCGAGAAAAACGTCATCAATTTCTTCCCTGTCACGGCGGCGCGAGAAATGTACGAGCCCTTCCACAAGCTCAAGTATTCTTTTGCCGCCACCTACTTTGACCAGATCCGCCGCGCTGTGCCGCAGATGGTGAAAGAAAAGGGCGTCAAAAAAGTTTGCACCATTTACCAGGATGACGACTTCGGTCTCGAAGTCTTGCGCGGCGGCGAAGCGGGTCTGAAGTCCATCAACATGGACTACGCGGAGAAGACCTCGTTCAAGCGCGGCGCCACCGACTTCTCATCCCAAGTGGCGAAGATGAAAGCGGCGGGCTGCGAGCTGGTGGTCCTGGGCACCATCATTCGTGAAACCATCGGTACTATCGGCGAGTCGCGCAAGACCGGTTTTAACCCGATTTTTCTCGGATCGAGTGCGGCCTACACCGACCTGATCCACAAACTCGGCGGCAAGGCGATGGACGGCATGTACGCCACCATGACCGTGCAAAATCCCTACACCGACGAGGCCTCACAACCGATCCGTTTCTGGGCCAACAAGTACAAGACCAAATTCAACGAAGACCCGGCCGTGTTCTCGGTCTATGGCTACATCATCATCAACACCTTCGCCAACGCCGCCACCAAGGCCGGCAAGAACCTGACAACCGACAGCTTCATCAAGGTGATGGACACGATGTCGATCCCGACCGACATCTTCGGCAGCGCACCCGCCACCTTCTCGGCCACCAAGCGCCTGGGCAGCGACGCCTCGCGCCTGTCGCAGATTCAGGACGGCAAGTGGAAA
>CAIVLG010000120.1 GCA_903906695.1 uncultured beta proteobacterium
CGTGCGGCAGGTGCAGGCGGAGTTGGGGGGCGTAGGCGCCGGCCGTCTGGTGGAAGAGGCGCTGGCGGCAATTGCACTTGGAATGGTCAAACTCGGCGTCGGACAGATGATTGTCGCCGGCGGAGAGACTTCGGGTGCCGTGGTCAGGGCGCTGGGCATCGAAGGCTTGCGCATCGGCCCTGAAATTGACCCTGGCGTGCCGTGGACCGCTGCGCTCAAAGCACCGGGTTCCGGTCTTGCGCTGGCGCTCGCCCTGAAGTC
Source organism: uncultured beta proteobacterium (assembly GCA_903906695.1). Classification (GTDB taxonomy): domain Bacteria; phylum Pseudomonadota; class Gammaproteobacteria; order Burkholderiales; family Burkholderiaceae_C; genus Rhodoferax. The sequence goes on from CAIVLG010000120.1 coordinate 262, forward strand.
GGGCAACTTCGGAAGCGATGATTTTTTTCTCAAGGCGTGGGACTGTCTGCCATGAGTGTGCTGATTCTCGGCAATCCGGAAGAGGCACGCAAACGCGAGCAAATGGTCGAGTTTGGGCGCTCGCTGTTCGAACGCGGTCTGAGCGCTGGAAGCAGCGGCAACCTCAGCGTGCGACTGGACGATGGCTGGCTGCTCACGCCGACCAACGCCAGCCTGGGTCGGCTCGACCCGGCACGTCTGGCCAAGCTCGATTGGGACGGTCGCCTGATCAGCGGTGACCTGCCATCCAAGGAGTCTTTCTTGCACCGCGCCGTTTATCAGGAGCGCGGCGGCGCGGGCGCGATTGTCCATCTGCATTCAACCCATTCGGCCGCCGTGTCGTGTATGTGCGGCCTTGATGCAGCCGACTGCATTCCAGCGCTCACACCTTACTTCGTCATGAAGATAGGGCGCTTGCCACTGCTGCCCTACTACCGCCCGGGTGACCCGGCGCTGGCTGGCGCCGTTGGTCGTCTTGCGCGCAAGCACACGGCCGTGCTGCTGGCCAATCACGGGCCGGTCGTCTCGGGCGTCACGCTCGATGCTGCCGTCTATGCGGCCGAAGAACTCGAGGAAACCGCCAAACTGTTTCTGCTGCTGCGCGGAGTGCCGACCAGTCCGCTCGACGCCGGACAGATCGATGAGCTCAAGTCGGCCTTCAAGTTAGAACTGGAATGAGGCAGGCTCACGATGCCAAGATTCGCTGCTAATCTGACCATGATGTTTACCGAGCACCCCTTTGCGCAGCGCTTCGCCGCGGCCGCGGCGGCAGGTTTCAAGGCCGTCGAATTCCTTTTTCCCTACGAATATGCGGCACAGGAAGTGGCCTTGTGGCTGAAGGAAAACCGATTGGAAAATGTTCTGTTCAATCTGCCGCCCGGTGACTGGGCTGCGGGTGAACGCGGCATTGCGGCACTGCCCGGGCGCGAAGCAGAGTTCCGCCGCGGCGTCGCGCGCGGCATTGAGTACGCGCTGGCTCTGTGCACCCCGCGACTGCACATGATGGCCGGCCTGATTCCGGCGGGCGCGGATCTGCGCTTGCACCGTGAGGTCTATCTGGGCAATCTGCGCCATGCGGCACGGGAAGTGGCCAAGCACGGCCTGAGTCTGCTGATCGAACCCATCAACGGGCGCGACATGCCGGGCTATTTCCTCAATTCGCAGGCGCAGGCGCATGCGCTGCGCGAAGAATCAGGCGAGCCCAACGTTAAAGTGCAAATGGATTTTTACCACGCACAAATCGTCGAAGGTGATCTGGCGACGACCTTCAGAAGATATTTCAGCAACATCGGCCATGTGCAGATTGCCAGCGTTCCGAGTCGCAACGAGCCCGACGATGGTGAAGTCAATTACCCTTACCTGTTTCGCCTGCTAGACGAACTCGGCTACCAGGGCTGGGTCGGCTGCGAATACCGACCGCGCGGTCGTACCGAGGATGGTTTGGGTTGGCTCGCTTTTCAATAAAGGCAATCGCCTGCCTGCCCATCTAGGCGGAGTAAACCGTAGATGCCGTCCCACCGCCACGTCCGGTCCAGTTGGAATGGAAATAGGTGCCACGCAGCATGTCAACGCGCTCATACTGGTGCGCACCAAAATAATCTCTCTGCGCCTGCAAGAGATTTGCCGGCAGGTTCTCCCTTCGGTATCCATCGTAGTAGGCCAATGCAGAGGACAGGGCCGGCATTGGGACTGCGTTCCTTATTGCTTCGCCAAGCACATTTCTGAGTGCCTGCTGGGATTGTGCGATCGCTTCTGTGAAGAACGGATCCATTAGAAGATTCACGAGTTCAGGATTCAAATCGAAGGCGTCCTTGATCTTCGCCAGCAACATCGAACGAATGATGCAGCCGCCGCTCCACATGAGCGCGATACCGCCGTAGTTCAATTTCCATTTGAAATCCGTCGCCGCAACACGCATCAATTGATAGCCTTGCGTGTATGAAATGATTTTTGCTGCGTATAAAGCTTTCCCGAGTTCATCAATGAAGGCTTTCCTGTTGCCGGAGAAATGAAGTCGCGGGCCGGTCAATATCTTTGAAGCCAGCACTCTTTCATCTTTCATGGAGGAGAGTACTCGCGCAAACACGGATTCAGTGATCAGGGTCAGTGGAGCTGCAAGCTCAAGGGCTGTAACTACAGTCCATTTTCCAGTGCCCTTCTGACCTGCTTTGTCCAGTATCTTGTCGAGCAAGGGCAGGCCGTCGTCATCCCTGACCGCCAGAATGTCCCTGGTGATTTCAATCAAATAGCTCTTCAGTTCCCCTTCGCTCCACTCGTTGAACACTTCGTGCATTTCGTCAGCCGTCATGTGCAATAGAGTCCTCATCACGTCGTAGACCTCGCAAATAAGCTGCATGTCGCCATATTCAATTCCGTTGTGAACCATTTTGATGAAATGGCCAGATCCCTCTTCCCCAACCCAATCGCAACATGGAACCCCGTCGTCGACCTTGGCGGCGATGGCTTGAAAGATCGGCTTGACACTTTGCCAAGCTGCAACAGAGCCTCCGGGCATGATCGACGGTCCTAGCAAAGCACCCTCTTCGCCACCAGAGACGCCGGCTCCCACATACAGCAGATGCCTGCTTTCAAGCATCCTGGTTCTTCGTGAAGTATCTGAAAAATGGGAATTCCCCCCATCAATGATGATGTCTCCCTTATCAAGCAAGGCAATGAGCGCTTCAATGAGCTCATCAACGGGCTTTCCGGCAGGGACCATCAACATGATCTTTCTAGGAAGCTCAAGGGATCCGATCAGTTCCTGAATTGAACAACACCCGCGGATATTTTTTCCTTGCCCTCTGCCAGCAGTGAATTTGTCGACCTTTTCTTTTGAAACATCGAAAACGGAGACAGTAAATCCTTTGTCCGCCATGTTAAGGACGAGGCTTTCACCCATCAATCCCACACCTATGAGTCCTATTTGAGACAGCATTTTGACTGCTCCGATTTAGGTAAATCGCATTGGTAAAGTGACACCGACCTTGTGACCTGCCATCACAATTTCTTGCCAGGTAAGGGCATCGATGCTGATGCCATCGACTTCGCGCTGCGCGCGAGCGGCTCGCTCAGGATCGCCGGCAATTTGCACGGCGTCAGAACCGGATGCGACTGGCCCGGCCTGGAGCCAGTCCACAAAAGCCAGCGCTTCCGCATGAAAACTGGTTTCAGCGCCTAGTCGTGCTGGGTCTATCAGGATCGTCAGCATCCCGTTGACGACGGCGCGCACGCTGGGGTCCGTCGGCTTGTGCCAGGTGCCACCGCCCGTCAGTGCGCCGCCCAGCAGTTCGCAGGCCACGGCAAGGCCGTAGCCTTTGTATTCGCCAAAGGCCAGCAGGGCACCAAACAAGCCGTTGCTCTGGGGCACTACGACCACGGCGGGATCGGTCGTGGGATGCCCGAATTCGTCGATCAAGGTACCGGGCTCGACAAGCCTGCCTTCGTTGTGCGCGACCCGCATCTTGCCTTGCGCCACGCGGCTGGTGGCAAAGTCAAGGATGAAATGCGCCCCCACGCTTGCCACTTCGTGTGCTGCGCTGCCCCCCGAGGGGGCCGTGCCTTGCTTGGGGCGGCCCGGTGAATCGGCAAGACCTCTTCCCGTGAGCGGAATGCCGATGCAGCAGGGGTTGGTGCCAAAGCGCCCGTCAGCACCGCCAAAAGGTGCCACCACCGGACGCGAAAGAACATTCACAAAGTGCAGACTCACCAGACCTTGGCCCACGGCCATCTCAGCAAAGTGACCAATGCGGCCCAGGTGATGCGCATTGCCCAGCGTCATGATGCAGCTGCCGTGGGTTTTGGCGCGCGCGATGCCCAGCATCATGGCCTGTTCCCCGACGATCTGGCCATAACCGCGCTGGCCATCGAGCGTCAGCAGCGCGCCGGTGTCAAGAACCATCCGCGCACTGGTGTTCGGCTTTAGACCGCCTTCGAACACCGCGTCCACATAGCGCGGCAGCATGCCCACACCGTGCGAGTCATGGCCGCTCAAGTTAGCCAGCACCAGATTGGATGCGACCTTGTCGGCCTCCTCTGGAAGGCTTCCTGCGCCCGCCAGAACCGCACTGACCTGTGCTTGCAGTTGATTCGCTTGCAGCGTCTTTTGCATCGCTTTACATCACTGCGCCGATTTGCCAGGGCACAAACTCGCTCTGACCATAACCGTGCTCCTCACTTTTGCTTTTTGCGCCCGAAGCCGTGGCCAGCATGTGATCGAAAATGCGCTGGCCCATCGCGGCCACCGTGCTGCCGCCGTCGATGATCTCGCCGCAATTCAGGTCGATGTCGTCCTCCTGCTTGCGCCACAGCGCCGAGTTGGTTGAAAGCTTGAGTGTAGGCGCCGGGGCGCAGCCATAGGCCGAGCCACGGCCGGTAGTGAAGCAGATCAGGTTGGCGCCGCCCGCCACCTGACCGGTCGCGCTGACCGGGTCGTAGCCGGGCGTGTCCATGTAGACCAGCCCGTGGGCCTTCACTGCTTGCGCATATTCGTAGACCGCCTGCAGGTTGCTGGTGCCCCCCTTGGCTACCGCGCCCAGAGATTTTTCGAGAATGGTGGTCAAACCGCCAGCCTTGTTGCCCGGTGAAGGGTTGTTGTTCATCTCGCCGCCATTGATATGCGTGTAATGCTCCCACCACTTGATGCGTGCTATCAGCCTTTCACCGACCTCACGATTAACGGCACGGCGCGTCAGCAGGTGTTCGGCGCCATAAATTTCCGGTGTCTCGCTCAGAATGGCCGAACCGCCATGCGCCACCAGCAAGTCCACCGCCACGCCCAGCGCCGGGTTGGCACTGATGCCGGAGTAGCCGTCGGAGCCGCCGCATTGCAGGCCGACCGTCAGCTGCCCCGCGTCGCAGGGTTCACGCCGAACTGTGTTGGCGCGCGGCAGCATGTCCTGTATCAGCGCAATCCCCTTGGCGACGGTCTTGGCGGTGCCGCCGGTATCCTGAATGCTGAACGCACGCAAAGTGTCCCCCTCGCTCAGACTGCTATTGGTCAGCCAGGCATTGATCTGGTTGGACTCGCAGCCCAGGCCGACCACCAGCACAGCAGCGAAGTTGCTGTGTGTGGCGTAGCCGGCCAGCGTGCGCTGCAGAATCTGCAGCCCCAAACCCTTGCTGTCCATGCCGCAACCGGTGCCATGGGTCAGTGCCACAACGCCGTCAACGTTGGGAAAGGCGGCCAGCTGCGACGGATTGTTTCGTCGCGAAAAATGGTCAGCAATAGCCTGCGCAGCGGTCGCGGAGCAATTGACACTGGACAACACGCCGATGTAGTTGCGCGTTGCCACGCCGCCATTCGCGCGCTTGATGCCCATGAACGTCGCCGCCCGGCGGGGCAGCTCGGGCTTGAGGTCGGCACCAAACGCGTAATCGCGCTCGAAGTCGCCCTTGTTCGGACCCATGTCCAGGTTGTGGGTGTGAATGTGCTCACCGGCAGAAATCGACTGACTGGCAAAACCGATGATCTGGTTGTAGCGTCGAACCGGCTCGCCTGCGGCGATCGCCCGGGCGGCGACTTTGTGCCCCGCCGGGATCAGGCCCTTGACGACGACGCGCTCGGCGGGAGTGCCGCCAACAAGCTGGGTGCGGGCGATCAGGACATCGTCCTGGGGATGAAGGCGGATGAACGGAGTCATGGATGAATGAGTTCAGGAAAGAATGGAAGCTCTGCCCTGCAATGCCTAGTAAAACATCTTGGGCAGCCACAGGACCACTTGCGGGACATAGGTGATGACCACCAGCGCTCCCAGCAGGGGGATCAGCCAGGGCAGCACGGCCATGGTGGTCCTCTCGACGGAAAGCTTGGCGATGCGGGCCAAAACGAACAGCACCATGCCCATCGGTGGGTGCAGCAGGCCGATCATCAGGTTCAGCACCATCACGAGTCCGAAGTGCACGAGGTCAATACCCAGTTGCTGGCAGATCGGAACCAGCAGCGGGACCAGGATCGTGATCGCGGCGGTCGGCTCGAGGAAGCAACCGACGAACAGCATCAGCATGTTGGCCAGCAGCAGGAACATCCACGGCTCATGCGTGAACGACAGCACCCAGGATGAAATGGCAGACGTGACGCCGGTCGCCGTGAGCATCCAGCCAAAGATGCTGGCGGCCGCGACGATAAACAGCACCGTCGACGTTGTCTCCACCGTTTCCAGGCACACCTTGACGAACATCTTCCAGGTAAGCGTGCGGTACCAGAACAGCCCCAGCACCATGCACCAGACGCAGGCGGCGACTGCGCCCTCGGTGGGAGTGAAGACGCCGGTCGTCATGCCGCCGATCAACAGCACGGGCGTCATGATCGGCAGCACCGCCTGGAACTTGAAGATCCAGTCGGCCCCGAACAGCAGTACCAGGCCGACCAACACGGTGGCGCGCGGTGGCAGTCCCGCCTTCTCGACCAACAGCCACATTGCCAGCGGCCAGCCGATCACCAACGCAAGCTCGCCCAAAGCCTTGGCAAAACGCACCCAGTCGAATTTGAGGTCCGAGCCCCAGCCATTCTTGTGCGCGTACCAAGAGACAGTCAGCATCATGAAGATGGCCATCAAGCCACCCGGCAGGATGCCAGCGAGAAACAATGCGCCGACGCTGACGTTGGCCATCATCCCGTAGATCACGAACGGCAGGCTTGGCGGGATGATCGGCCCCAGCGTGGCCGACGCGGCGGTCAGCCCGACTGCGAATTCGGTGCTATAGCCGTTGTCCTTCATGGCCTTGATTTCGATCGTACCCAAGCCGGCGGCTTCGGCGATGGCCGTGCCGCTCATACCCGCGAAGATCACGGAAGCAAGTACGTTCACGTGGCCCAGACCACCTTTGAGCCAGCCCACCAGCGCCAGTGCGAAATTGAAGATGCGATTGGTGACGCCGGCGTTGTTCATGAGGTTGCCGGCCAGGATGAAAAAAGGCACCGCCAGCAGCGGGAAGCTATCAATGCCGCTGATCATGCGGTGGATCACCACGTACGGCGGCGTGGTCTGCGCCCAGAACAGGTAGATCAGCGAAGCGCCGGCCATCGCGATGGCGACCGGCAGTCCGCCAGCCATCAAGAACAGAAAAACAATTTTTAGCATGGAGATTATTCCTTGCGGGCATCAAGCCCGGTCTTGCATCAATGTTTCCGGACGCTCCAGCATGCTGTAGCCGCGCAGAAGGTGGATCCGCATGACCCAGACCGAGCGGCCGAACATCCCGACAAAGCCCAGCAGGCAGACGCCATAGACCAGATTCATCGGCATATCGATAATCGTCATGCGCGTGTCCACGAGCTTGATCATCAACTGCACCGTGAGTGCCGATGCCGTGGCGAAAAAAAGGATACGCAGCACATCGACCACGCGCGACAACCAGCGCCCCATGGTTTCCGGCATGTGGCGGTAGAAGAAGTCCACCTGGATGTGGGTGTTCTTGGCGACGCCGATGCCCGCGCCGGTGAAGACCGTCGCGATCAGGAAGTAACGCGCGATCTCCTCGGTCCAGGCGGCCGAGTCGTTCAACACGTAGCGCGTGACGAACTGGTAGAACACGGTCAATCCCAGCAAGAAGAAAAAGCCCAGGGCGATCCAGCCCTCCGGCGTCGTACCGGAGAGATCGACCGCCTCGTCCTGGGTATGGAACTCGCCGTCGTCCCCGAGGACCTTCGGTAGATCATCTATTTCCTGCATCGCGGTTTCCAATCGTCCTGAGTTTGTCACGAGCGCCGGGGAAAGTTGCCACGACCTGCGCAGCCTCCCGCAACGCGATCACTTGATGTTGAGGATGCGGTCATAGTCGGACTGCCGATATCCGTAGTCGGCGGGCTTGGTGTTTTTCAGCACCGCCTCGCGGAATGCGCCTTTGTCAACCGTGATGACGTTGATGCCTTTATTCTTGAACACATCAACCAGTCGAGCCTCTGAGGCAATGATTTCACGACCGGTTTTTTCGGTGGCTTCCTGCATCACATCGGTGAAGATTTTCTTGTCGGCATCGCTCAGCTTGGTCCACAATTGGCCCGACACAATCGTGAGCAGCGAGTCGATAATGTGGCCGGTGAGCGAGATGTTTTTCTGTACCTCATAGAACTTCTTGGCTTCGATCGTCGGCAGTGGATTTTCCTGGGCGTCCACGGTGCCGTTCTGCAGCGCCAGGTAGACCTCGGCGAACGCGATCGGAGTTGCGTTGGCACCGAGCGACTTCGGGAACGCCAGATACGCTGGCGCATCCGGCACGCGGATCTTGAGGCCCTTCATGTCTTCCGGTTTGATGATCGGACGGTTCGATGTGACATGACGGGCGCCGTAATAGGTGAGCGCCGTAATGTGATTGCCAGTCTTTTCGTCATAGCCCTTGGCCAGTTCGCTGAAGACATCACTCTTGGCAAACTTCAGCTGGTGCTCGGCGTCGCGGAACATGAACGGGAAGTACGTGATCGCGAGCGGCTTGTAGCTGTTGCCGGCGAAGCTGCCACCGGACAGGATGATGTCCACCGTGCCCAGAGTCAGCCCCTGGTTGAGGTCCGATTCCTTGCCGAGGGTCGAGGCCGGGAACACCTGCACTTCGTAGCGGCCTCCTGTGCGCTTCTTGATCTCATCACCGGCCCAGACCGACCACTTGTGGAAGGGCTCGGACGTTTCATACACATGTGCCCATTTCAGCTTGGTCTGCGCATTCGCAATGCCAAGTGTGCCGGCGGCACCGGTAAAGAATGCGCAGGCAACCAGCGCCTTGATCGCCATCCTCGTTATTTCTCTTTTCTTCATGCTATCTCCTCGGTTGGTGGTTGTGAAATTCGCGTTTATCAGGAAGCTTTGGCGCGCAGCCAACTTGCGCTGTACCGCTTATGCGCATTCTTCAGGTGCTGGTGCATGGCGCTGCGAGCGGCCGTGGCCGTTCGCGAGCGGATCGCCTTGAGAACCGCCGCATGCTCGATCAGGGCGGCGTCCCATGAGACATCATCTTCAAAGTAGTCGCCCAGGCGCTCAAACAGGGCGCCATGGCGGGACTGCCAGTAGGTTCGGACGGTGTCGCGCAACACCTCGTTGCCGCAGGCCTGGGCTATGGCGTAATGAAACGCCTCATCACCTGCGCGCGGTATCTGGCCCCTCGTTGCTTCGTCGCGCATTTGCTGCAGCGCATCGCTCATTACTTGAAGATCCGGTTTGGTGGCGTTACGGGCCGCCAGGGCAGCCACTTCGCTCTCCACCAGTTCGCGCGCGCGCATCAGTTGCAATGGGCCCCACTCGACCACCTCGTTGACCTTTTTGCGCGCAAGCGGCCTTCGCTTTTTCTTGAGCACATAGATGCCGGACCCGCTGCGCACCTCCACCACGTTTTCCACCTCCAGCGCTATCAAGGCTTCGCGCACCGAAGGGCGGCTCACGCGCAGTTGCTTGGCCAATTCCCGCTCAGCCGGAAGTCTGGTGCCAATGGCAAACTCGCCAGCGTCAATCAGGGAACGCAATTGCTCCGCGATCTGACGGTACAGGCGCTGTGTTTCGATGGTTGTTATCGGCATGCGGGCTGCTCTTGATCGGTGGCATGCATTAGGGTTAATCTCAATTGGTCAGGCGGTAAGGCCAATTCATAATTGCATGATTGGCGATATGGAACAACCGGAAAAACCCTAGGGTGAGTGACCAGGCTTCTGAATTTCTTGAATGGGGACGCTATGAGACTCGAGGGAAAGAATATATTGGTGACGGCCGCCGGCCAGGGCATTGGCCGCGCGAGTGCATTGGCCATGGCAGCCGAGGGAGCCTTGGTGTTGGCCACCGACATCAACGCCCAGTTGCTGGAGAGTTTTGCAGGCGTGGCCAATATCAGTACGGCCCGGTTGGACGTGACGGACAAGCTTGCGATCCAAGAACTGGTGGCACGGATCGCGCCACTTGATGTGCTCTTCAACTGCGCCGGTTTCGTCCACAACGGCACCATTCTCCAGGCTACAGACGATGATTGGAATTTTGCATTCAACCTGAATGTGCGTGCGCAGTTCTGGATGATCCAGGCAGCGTTGCCCAGAATGCTTGCCAATGGTGGCGGCAGCATCATCAATATGTCAAGCGTGTGCAGCAGCCTTAAAGGACTGCCCAACCGCTTCGCCTATGGCGCCAGCAAGGCGGCCGTCGTAGGGTTGACCAAATCGGTCGCCGCCGATTTTGTTGGACAGGGCATCCGCTGCAACGCGATTGCGCCGGGCACCGTGGATACACCCTCGCTCGGCGAGCGCATCAACGCTTATGACGATCCGATTGAGGCGCGCAGGAATTTTGTCGCACGCCAGCCGATGGGCCGCTTGGCACAAGCCCATGAAATTGCACCCATCGTGGTCTATCTGGCCAGCGACGAGTCTGTTTTTGCCACCGGGCAACTGTTCTCGGTGGACGGAGGGATGACCATATGAACCAGCTTGATCTGGCCGGCCGTCATGCGGTGATCACCGGCGGCGCTACCGGACTCGGGTATGCCATTGCCAAGCGATTTCTGGCCTCGGGTGCCAGCGTCACACTGTGGGATCTGAACCGCGACTTGCTCGCGTCTGCGGCCGCTGAACTGGGGCCAGGCGCGCGCGCACTGCATGTTGATGTGGCCGAGCACTCAGAGGTGGTGCGCGCAGTGCAACAAACCCTGGCCCAGGTGTCAGTCATCGATGTCCTGGTGAATTGCGCCGGAATAACCGGTCCCAACGTCAAGGTCTGGGACTATCCGCCGGAACTATGGCAACAAGTCATGCAAGTCAATATCACGGGTCTGTTTTATTGTTGTCGCGAAGTGCTTCCCCACATGCGCTCGCGCAACTATGGTCGAGTTGTGAATATCGCCTCGGTTGCCGGGAAAGAGGGCAACCCCAACGCCAGTGCGTACAGTGCCAGCAAGGCGGCTGTGATTGCGCTGACCAAGTCGCTCGGAAAAGAGCTCGCCGATACCGGTGTACGCGTCAATTGCGTGACACCTGCCGCTGTGAAAACCGCAATTTTTGAGCAGATGACGCCTGAGCACATCGCCTTCATGCTGTCCAAAATTCCAATGGGCCGTTTTGGCATGCCCGAAGAGATAGCTGCGATGGTGGCCTGGTTGTGCACTGAAGAATGTTCCTTTTCCACTGGCGCGGTGTTCGACCTGTCGGGCGGTCGCTCAACTTATTGAGCCTTATTGATTTAACATGAACTTGACAAACAGGCTGACCTGAGCCACCGCAAGTTCTGCCCCCAACTGTCAAACATCAACCGAAAGGAAAGACCGTGAAACTTGTTCGTTATGGCAACCCGGGTAAAGAAAAGCCCGGACTCATCGATGCAGACGGAAGACTGCGTGACTTGAGCGGCGTGATCAAGGACCTCGGGCCTGAGCAACTCGGGGATGGCGCACTGTCCAAGCTGCGCAAACTCAAGACGCAAACTTTGCCACTGGTCAAGGGCTCGCCACGCCTGGGTAGTCCGGTCAGCGGCATCGGCAAATTCATTGCCATCGGTTTGAACTATGCCGATCATGCAGCGGAGTCTGGCCTGCCCATTCCCAAGGAGCCGATTGTGTTCATGAAGGCAACGACCTGCGTTCAGGGTCCCAATGATCCAGTCATGCTACCCAAAGGTTCCAAGAAGACAGACTGGGAAGTGGAACTGGGCGTGGTGATTGGCACGAGAGCCAGGTACGTGTCGCAGAAGGAGGCGCTGAACCATGTTGCCGGCTACTGCACCATCAATGATGTCAGCGAGCGCGAGTACCAGATCGAGCGCGGCGGCACTTGGGACAAGGGTAAGGGTTGCGACACTTTCGGGCCACTCGGCCCCTGGCTGGTGACGCGCGATGATGTGCCGAACCCGCAAAAGCTCGGCATGTGGCTCGATGTCAACGGCAAGCGCATGCAGACCGGCTCGACGAAAACCATGATCTTCGGTGTTGCCAAACTGGTGAGTTACGTGAGCCAGTTCATGACCCTGATGCCCGGGGACGTCATCACCACGGGCACGCCACCCGGTGTCGGGCTGGGCATGAAGCCGCCGCTCTACCTCAAGCAGGGCGATGTGATGACTTTGGGCATTGAGGGCTTGGGTGAGCAGCGCCAGTTGGTAGTGCCGTTTAAGCGATAAGGCAAGCGCATTCGGGATCGTGAAGTGAAAAGCCATCTCGGACTCATTGATAGCCTTCCGGACGGTAGCGCACATGCCACCTTGATAGCGCGCGTCTGGAGCACAGATGCAGAAGGACCCGTGCTTGCGCGGGTAACGGCTGACGCTGTATTTGATATTTCAAGCGTTGCGGCGACCTGTAGCGAGTTGTTGAATCTGGCTGACCCAGCAGCTGCTGTTTCGGACCTGAAAAGCCTTCCGATCCTGGGCAAGACCAAGGACCTTCTGGCCGACTCATCGTGGGACCGCGATGAAAGCGCCAAGGCATGGTTCCTGGCCCCATGTGATCTGCAAGCCGTCAAAGCCAGCGGTGTAACATTCGTCGCAAGCATGCTGGAGCGGGTGATTGAAGAGCAGTCCATGGGTGACGCAAGTCGGGCAGACGATATTCGCAAATCGATCGTCGAGGTTATCGGAGAAAACCTGCGCCCAGTGCGGCCCGGGTCGACCGATGCGCAAAAGTTGAAGGAACTCCTGATCTCGAAAGGCATGTGGTCGCAGTACCTGGAGGTCGGCATTGGTCCGGACGCCGAGATCTTCACCAAAGCGCAACCGCTCTCGGCAGTAGGAACCGGGGCCGAGGCAGGAATTCATCCCAAATCCCACTGGAACAATCCTGAACCAGAGATCGTCCTGGCTGTCAATCGACACGGAAGAATTGTGGGTGCCACCCTTGGCAATGACGTGAATCTCAGGGACTTCGAGGGGCGCAGCGCCTTGCTGCTTGGAAAAGCCAAGGACAATAACGGCTCCTGTGCCGTTGGACCTTTCATTCGACTTTTTGACAGCCATTTTTCGCTCGACGACGTGCGGCAATGCGAGTTGTCATTGGAGGTCAGAGGCGAGGACGGGTTTGTCTTGCGAGGCAAGAGTTCGATGGCGATGATCAGTCGTGATCCGGAGGAACTGGTTGCGCACGCGATGGGCCCGAATCATCAATACCCGGATGGCATGATGCTATTTCTGGGGACGATGTTCGCGCCGACGGCTGATCGCTCGGTACCCGGGCAAGGCTTTACGCACACTGTTGGCGACATGGTGAGCATCAGTACGCCGTTGCTGGGAAGACTGGTGAATCGGATCAATCACAGCGACAAGATCGCACCGTGGACTTTTGGAATCACGCAGCTGATGCAGAATTTGTTTGTCCGAAAAATCGCTGGCCGTGAGCTGCGCATTCACTGAGCTGGGCCGGAGGCGAGCCAGCGCGCACGCACGGCGGCCACGATGGTCTCGGGCGGACTCGACATATCAACGCTTTGTGCGTCTTCATCCATGCCCGGCACTTCCAGCGTGCTGAGTTGGCTGGCCAGCAGGGACGTCGGCATATAGTGGCCGGTCCGCGCGGCCATGCGCAAAGCCAGCTGTTCATACTCGCCCTGCAGGTAGATGAAATGCAGGTCGGGTTCGCCCTGGCGCAGGATGTCGCGATAGGAACGCTTGAGCGCCGAGCACGACAGCACCAGCCCCCGACCGTCCCGGCTTGCCTGGCGAATGCGCTCAGCCAGAGCCTGCAACCAGCCGGCACGGTCCGCATCGTCCAAAGCGATACCCGAGGCCATCAACGCGACGTTGTGCTCCGAATGCAACGTGTCGCCTTCCAGGAACTCGATGTTGAGTGCGGCGGCCAACTGCGCGCCCACCGTGCTTTTGCCGCAGCCGCTGACACCCATCACGACAAAGATGCCAGTATTCATATCGGATACCTAAGGCAGCGCATCAGGCCACAACGCACCTCACTCCTTGACCGAGCCCGTCATGCCAGACACGTAGTACTCGACAAAGAAAGAGTAGATGAATGCAACCGGCAGCGAGCCAAACAGCGCACCCGCCATCAGTGAACCCCAGTGGTAGACGTCGCCTTCGACGAGCTCTGTGACGACGCCGACCGGCAAGGTCTTGATCTCGCTCGACGAGACAAATGTCAACGCGTAGATGAACTCGTTCCATGACAGCGTGAAGGCGAAGATGCCAGCTGAGATCAGCCCCGGCACGGCCAGCGGCAGAACGATCTTGACCAGAATCTGCCAGCGCGTCGCGCCGTCGATCAGCGCGCACTCTTCGAGTTCGAACGGAATCGATCGGAAGTAACCCATCAACAGCCAGGTGCAGAACGGGATCAGGAAGGTCGGGTAAGTCAGGATCAGCGCCAGGCGCGTGTCGAACAGGCCGAGCTGGAACACCACCGAGGCCAGCGGGATGAACAGGATCGACGGCGGCACCAGGTAGGCCAGGAAGATGCCCAGGCCCACGTGCTTGGCGCCCGAAAAGCGCAGCCGCTCGATCGCATAGGCCGCCAGCACCGAGGCCACGAGCGAGAACACCGTGGAGACCACCGAGACCACCACGGTGTTCCACATCCACTGCGGGTAAGAGGTTTCGAACAGCAGCTTCTTCACGTGGTCCAGCGTCGGCGCAATCACCCAGAACGGATTGCCGTCGCGCGACAGCAGTTCGTTGTTCGGCTTGAACGCGGTGATCGCCATCCAGTAGAACGGAAACAGCAACACGAACAGGAAGATGATCAGCGGCAAGTACACCGTGACCAGCTTGCGCGGCGTGGAATCGAGAAAACTCATCCCGACGGTGTCGGTTGCGCCCTTGTCCGCTGCACTCATTTGTCCACTCCGCCTTGTTGCCAGGTGCGCCGTTGCAGGCCGAAGTAGCTGAACATGATCGCGGCCAGTAGGAAGGGCACCATCGCGATCGAAATCGCCGCGCCTTCACCGAGCGCACCGCCGTTGATCGCGCGCTGGAACGCCAGCGTCGCCATCAGGTGCGTGGCATTGAGCGGGCCACCGCGCGTGATCACGTAAATCAGTTGGAAGTCAGTAAAGGTGAACAGTACCGAGAACGTCATCACCACCGCGATGATCGGTGTCAGAAGCGGCAGCGTCACGTGCAGAAACTGCTGCCAGGGCGTGGCGCCGTCGATCGCCGACGCTTCGTAGTAAGAGGGCGAAATCGTCTGCAAACCCGCCAGCAGCGTGATCGCGACAAAGGGCACACCGCGCCAGACGTTGGCCGCAATCACAGAGAAGCGCGCGTTCCACGGGCTGCCGAGGAAGTCGATGTAATGGTCGATCACGCCGACCTTCACGAGCACCCAGCTGATGATGGAGAACTGCGAGTCCAGTATCCACCAGAACGCGATCGCCGACAGTGCCGTCGGCACGATGTAGGGCAGCAGGATCACCGCCCGAAAGAAAGACTTGAAGCGGATGTTCTTGTTCAGCAGCAGCGCCAGCCACAGTCCGAGAAAGAACTTCGCCACACTCGCCACCGTCGTGTAGAAAAGCGTGTTGAACAACGCCAGTTGCGTCACGCTGTCGGTGGCGAGGTAGACGTAGTTCTCAATGTCGACCCACTCGCCGGGCCGACCGATCTTGGCGTCGGTGAAACCCAGCCAGACACCCAGTCCCAGCGGATAGGTCAGGAACAGCAGCAGCAGCAGCGCTGCCGGCAACATAAAGATGAGGCCAAGCGCGTTGCGGCTGTTCTGCAGTTTCTCTAGCATGGGTGGTGCTTCGTCGGCACTAGAAAATCAGACCTTGTAGTAGCGTTCGGCGCGTTTCTGGGCCCGCTCCATCGCCTCCTTGGGCGTCTTGGATCCGCTCACCGCCTCGGCCACCATGTTCACGACGATGAAATCGGCGCCGGCGCCGGCCGAGGCATAGCCCAGCTTGCCGGCATAGCCTGCAGGACGCATGTTCTTCACGCCGTCGCGATACGGGGTGTGCTTGGGATCCACGGTCCAGATGGCTGACTTCTCGTAGGCGCGCAGCGGTTGCGCGATGTAGCCGCCGGCCCCGGTCAACCAGGCGTCGAACTGCTCCTGCTCCATCATGAAGCGCAGAAACTCCTTCGCCGCATTCGGGAACTTGGTGTATTTCATGATCATCTGGTTGAAGAACAGGTGCGATTCGGTCGGCACCCCCACCGGCCCGACCGGGAACGCGGCGTGGTTGATGTCGGTGCCAATTTCCTTGACCTTGGCATCGGTCGAGTTCTTGGCCGCATAGTAGATCGAGATGCCGTTGTTGGTGACGCTGACTTGACCGTCGAGGAAGGCCTTGTTATTGTTCGGATCCAGCCAGGACAGCGTTCCGGGAATGAAGGTCGCGTACAGTTCCTTGCCGTATTCGAGCGCCTTGAGCGTTTCGGCGCTGTCCACGATCACCTTGTTGTTCTTGTCCACCAGCATGCCGCCGTGCGACCACATCAGCCAGTTGCACCAGAGGCCGTCGCCGGTCGCGTTGCCCAGCGCCATTCCGCCTGGCGTGCCCTTGGCGTGCAGCGCCTTGAACATCGCCAGGAAGCCGGCGGTATCCTTGGGAAAGCTGTCGAAGCCGGCGGCCTTGACCTGGCTCTGCCGGTAAACCATGTAAGAACCTGCAGCGCCCAGCCCAAGACCGATCCACTTCTTGCCGTCGGGCTTCAGGTAGGCCTCGACCGCGGGGTACCAGCCGCCGTATTTCTTGCCCAGGTATTCGGCCAGGTCGGTCACGTCGAGAAGCTTCTCGGGGTAGAGGTTGGCGTCGTCGTTGGTCGACAGGATGATGTCGGGGCCAGCGCCAGTGTTCGCTGCCACTGCGGCCTTCGGGCGCACGTCTTCCCAGCCTTCGTTGTCGACGCGTACCTCGATGCCGGTCTTATCGGTGAACTTCTTCACGTTGATCATGTAGGCGTCGATGTCGCCTTGCACGAAGCGGCTCCAGCGCAGCACACGCAGCTTGGCGCCCTTTTCGGGCTTGAACGCCAGCGCCTGCGCATGAACCGCGGGCGCCCAGACGGCGCTGCCGGCGCCGAGGGTGGCCGCAGCGGCGACGCCGGCCGAGCCTTCGAGGAATTTACGACGATTGAATGGGTTCATTGCGAGTCTCCTTCTGTGATAAATCGATTGCTGGGGTGGTGAAAAATTCAGGCAGCCAGGCGCTGGCCGGTGCTTGCGTCGAAAAGGTGCGCGCGTTGCAGGTCAGGCAGCAGATGAATGGTGCTGCCGGGGGTGAAATCGTGCCGTTCACGGAACACCGCGGAAAGGTCAACGCCCTCGTGGCGGCAGGCAATAAAAGTGTCCATCCCGGTGGGCTCCATCACAATCACCTCGGTTGGAATGCCGCCCGCATCGACCAAGGTCAAATGCTCGGGCCGTGTACCGAAGATCACCGGCTGACCGTCCTCTCCGTCCGAACCGGGCGGAGCGGCGAGCCGGGTGCCGTCCCTGAGTTCCACTCCTACCGCGCCGCCGGAACGCCTGAGCGTGCCGGGCAGGAAGTTCATTGCCGGTGAGCCAATGAAGCCGGCGACAAATTGGTTTTCAGGATGGTCGTACAGGTCCAGCGGGCTGCCGGTCTGTTCGATTCGCCCGTCGCGCATGACGACGATCTTGTCGCCCATCGTCATCGCCTCAATCTGGTCGTGTGTGACATAAACCGATGTCGTCTTCAGGCGCTGGTGCAGCTCTTTGATCTCACTGCGCATGGCCACCCGCAGTTTTGCATCCAGATTCGAGAGCGGCTCGTCGAACAAAAATACCTGCGGGTCGCGCACGATGGCACGCCCCATCGCGACACGCTGGCGCTGACCGCCCGAGAGCTGGCGCGGATAGCGATCGAGCAGCGATCCCAGGGCCAGGATATCAGCGGCGCGAGCGACTTTGTCAGCGATCTTGGCTTTGTCCTGCTTGGCCAGCTCGAGCGCGAACGCCATATTCTGGCGCACCGTCATGTGCGGGTACAGCGCATAGTTCTGGAACACCATCGCGATGTCGCGCTCTTTGGGCGGAACCCGATTGACAACCTTGCCTCCAATCAGGATTTCGCCGTGCGTGATTTCTTCCAGACCGGCGAGCATGCGCAACAATGTGGATTTGCCGCAACCCGAAGGCCCCACCAGCACGGCGAATTGCCCGTCCTCGATATCGATATCAACGCCGCAGATAACCTGCGTCGAGCCAAAGTATTTTTCTATCCCCCGAATCTGCACCGATGCCATGCATTGCCCTTTTCGTTCATTTCACATTTATAAGCGGAATCAAGCCGGACGTCCATCCGACAAAGCACCTATTGCGGCGTGCAGACCGTGCTTCATCGCGATGGGGTCACGGCCGCCTTGAGCACGGAAGCCGGCGCACTCAGTCGGGGTAAGTGACGACGCGATGCCAATATTTGCTCGATGTCGTCATGCGCACCGTCGATCAGGACCAGGATTGCCTTCTCCGCCTTGGTCGGGCTACGGGCAATCACTGCATCCAGTACGGCTTGATGCAAGGGGATGGATTTTGCAGGGGCGCCTTTCTTGGAATTGGATAACTCGAAGCTCGTGCGCAGCAGCGCGGCCAACGCCTTGCTCATCTGGATCAGCATGCGGTTGCGACAGGCGCGCAGCAAGCCCTGATGAAAACGCAGGTCATGCGAGACATAGTCGCCGCCTTCCCTGACAGCGCGTTTCATGCCTTCGAAGGAGGCTTCAAGTCCTGCAATGTCCTCGGCAGTGGCGCGTTGGGCTGCCAGCCGCACCGCGGCCGGTTCCACCACCCGACGCAAATCCTGCAGATCACGCAGGAACTCAGGCGTCAGACCGACTTTTGACTGCCAGGCAATCACATCCGGATCGAACCAGTTCCAATGCTCCTCCGACAGCACCCGGGTGCCGACCTTGGGACCGCTGGTGACCAGGCCCTTGGCGATCAGCGACTTGATGGCCTCGCGCACCACGGTACGGCTGACCCCCAGTTCCGCGCCCAGCAAAGGCTCCGGCGGGATCGACGCACCGACGCCGTAGTGGCCTGCCACGATGGCTTCGCCCAAGCGATCAACTGTATTGCCATGAACGTTCTTAATCATGTCATTTGTACATTTCCAATTACTATCATATGACGATAAAATGCAATTTCTTGCTAGGGTTTTCACCAACCTACATCCAGTATCATATGATGATACTATGTTTATCAATTCAGACTGTTCCGTATGACCAATTCAAACAAACCTCGAAAGAAACCTGAAGAACTCCGCAGCCAGCAGTGGTTTGGCCGGCAGGACCGCGATGGCTTTGTCTACCGCAGCTGGGTCAAAGGCAAGGGTGTGCCGGACGACCAGTTTGACGGCCGCCCGGTCATTGGCATTTGCAATACCTTCAGTGAATTCACGCCGTGCAACTCGCATTTCCGCACGCTCGCCGAGCAGGTCAAGATCGGCGTCTACGAAGCCGGCGGCTTTCCGCTCGAGTTTCCGGTCATGTCGCTGGGTGAGACCCTGCTGCGCCCGACCGCCATGCTGTACCGCAATCTGGCCAGCATGGACGTAGAAGAGAGCATTCGCGGCAATCCGATGGACGGTGTGGTGCTGCTGATGGGCTGTGACAAGACCACGCCCTCGCTGGTGATGGGGGCGGCCAGCGTCGACCTGCCGACCATCGGCTTGAGCGGCGGCCCGATGCTCAACGGCAAGTGGCGCGGCCAGGAACTGGGCTCCGGCACCGGCGTCTGGAGCATGAGCGAGCAGGTCCGCGCCGGCACCCTCAAGCTGGAGGAGTTCCTGGAGGCCGAGAGTTGCATGAGCCGCAGCCACGGTCACTGCATGACCATGGGCACTGCCAGCACCATGGCCTGCATGGTCGAGGCCCTGGGCCTGGGTTTGCCCGGCAACGCCGCTTACCCAGCGGTCGATGGACGGCGCAACGTGCTGGCCCGCATGGTCGGACGGCGCGCCGTTGAAATGGTGCACGAAGACCAGAACCTTTCCAAAATTCTGACGCGTGAAGCATTCGAGAATGCAATCAAAACGCTGGCCGCTATTGGCGGCTCGACCAATGCCGTGATTCACCTGATCGCGATGGCGACCCGGCTTGGCGTGACACTGCGGATTGAGGATTTCGACCGACTGGCCAGCGAGCTGCCCTGTCTGGTCAACCTGCAGCCCTCTGGCCAGCATTTGATGGAAGACTTCTGTTATGCCGGTGGCCTGCCGGTCGTGATGAAGGAAATCCGGCACTTGCTGCACACAGACATCGTCACGGCCAATGGCAAGACGGTAGGCGAGAACATTGCCGACGCCAAGAACTACGACATGCGCGTCATCAAGGGGTTCGATGCGCCGTTCAAGGACAAAGCCGGCATCGCGGTGCTGCACGGCAATCTGGCACCGCGCGGCGCCATCATCAAGCCCAGCGCCGCAACGCCCGAATTGACGATCCACAAGGGCCGCGCCGTGGTGTTCGAAAATATCGAGGACTTCCATGCCCGCATCGACGACGAGCGCCTGGACATTGACGAGACCTGCGTCATGGTTCTGAAGAACTGCGGCCCAAAGGGCTACCCCGGCATGGCGGAGGTGAGCAACATGCCGCTGCCGCCCAAGATCCTGCGCAAAGGCATTACCGACATGGTGCGCATCTGCGACGGCCGCATGAGCGGCACCGCTTACGGCACCGTGGTGTTGCACGTCGCGCCGGAAGCGGCTGCCGGTGGCCCGCTGGCGGTGGTCCAAAACGGCGACATCATCGAACTCAATGTGCCCCAGCGCAAGATCCAGCTGCATGTGACGGACGAGGAACTGGGGCGCCGCCTGGCCAACTGGAAAGCACCCAAGCCACCCATGACCTCGGGCTACTGGAAGCTCTACATCGAGCACGTGCTGCAGGCCGACGAAGGGGCCGACCTGGACTTTCTGGTGGGCCAGCGCGAGGCCTTTATCCCGCGCGACAATCACTGACCCGAAGGACTTTGCCATGAAAATACTCGTCACCGGCGGCGCCGGTTTTGTTGGCGCGCGTCTGGCGCGCCAACTGCTCAAACAAGGACGGCTCGACGGCCGCTCGATCTCCCAACTCAGCATTGCCGATATGTTCCCTCCTCCGGCCGACCTGAGCGCCGACCCACGGGTGCGGGTTCACACCGGGGCCCTGTTGCAGCAAAGCGAACTATTTGCCAGTGGTTTCGACGCTGTCTTTCACCTGGCCTCGGCGGTCTCGGGCGAATGCGAGCTGGATTTCGAGCTGGGCCTGCGCTCCAATCTGGACAGCACCCGGATTCTGCTGGAGGGCCTGCGACGGGCCGGTAACACAGCGCGCCTGGTGTTCGCCAGTTCGGTTGCGGTGTTCGGACCGGACGCCGCCAACCCCCTGCCCGACCTGGTGGGCGACAACACCTTGCCCTCGCCGCAAACCTCGTACGGCACGCACAAACTGATGTGCGAATACCTGATTGCCGACTACACGCGCAAGGGTTTCATCGATGGCCGCTCGGCGCGCCTGATGACCGTCGCGGTACGCCCCGGCAAGCCCAACGGCGCGGCCTCGTCGTTTTTCAGCGGAATCATTCGCGAACCGCTGGCGGGCGTGGAAACCAGCTGCCCGGTCTCGCCCGATGTCAGGCACCCGGTGTCATCCCCTGCCAACACCGTGCAAGGCTTGCTGACCGTGTTCGAGGCCAGCCGGGAAACCATGGGCGGTCGGCTGGCGCTGAATCTGCCGGGACTCAATGTGCGCGTCGGCGATATGCTGCAAGCCCTGGAGGATGTCGCCGGTCCCGAGGTTCGACAACGAGTGCGGTTTGAGCGCGATGAGCGCATCGCCGGCATCGTCGCCAACTGGCCCCGGGGCTCGACGGCGGACCGCGCCCTGGCGCTGGGGCTGCGGCCAGATGCATCTTTCAAAGCCATCATCGAGCAATACATCGAAGATTGCCGGCAACCCGGCTGCCCCGCCGATGCACTTCGGGGCCTGAACAGCTGAGTGCCATCTTGAGCGAGCGCAGCCTGGTGGCGGTCGATTGGGGTAGCTCATCGCTGCGCGGCGCCCGCTTGGGCGCTGACGGTCAGGTACTGGAAGAGCGCTCATTTGTCCGGGGCATCCTGACCGTGGCGCAGGGTGAATTCCCCGAGGTTTTCCAGACCTGCTTTGGCGACTGGATGGAGCGTGCGGGCGCCATGTGTCTGATGTCGGGCATGGCCGGCAGCAAGCAGGGATGGAGAGAGGCGCCCTATTGCGCCTGTCCCTGCGGCTTCGAAGAAGTCGCTGCCAGACTGACCTGGGTGGCACCGGGCTGCATCGCCATCGTTCCTGGACTGGTCTGCGAACTCGAGGGGATTCCCGACGTCATGCGGGGCGAAGAGACCCAGATTTTCGGCGCGCTGAAATTACTCGGACTGCAGGACGCGCTACTGGTGCTACCGGGCACGCACAGCA
>CAIVLG010000121.1 GCA_903906695.1 uncultured beta proteobacterium
AGCTGCGCCACCAGCTCGGCGCGGCGCGTGCGCACGGCGCGCTGGTTGATGTAGCCCTTGTCGGTAATCTCGCCGGCATCAATCGACGGCGGCTCTTCCATCAAGAGGGCACGGGTGGCAAAAGTTGAACTGCCGGCACCCTTGCCCGCCAGCGCTCGCAAGCCAGCCAGCACACGCTCGACGACACGGGAATCAGCCAGCACTTGCGCCAGCGGCAGCGTCGCCGGGAGTTCGGGACAGAGAGCACGACAGGCCACCGAATTCGGGAAGACCAATAGACCGATTTCTTCGCGATCATGACCGGTCACTACCACATCCTGCGCTACTGGCACCAACTCGCTGACCGCGTTGACGCGCAAGTTACCGGTGTGCACCCAGGTGCCTGACATCAGTTTGAAATCCTCGGCAATTCGGCCGTCAAACTCGACCCCCCTGGCCGGGTCGTCCGGATCGGCGAAACGACCTGCATCGCCGATCATGTAGAAGCCTTCTTCATCGAACGCGGAGCGTGTCAGGTCGTCACGCTTCCAGTAGCCCGGCGTGACGTTGGGGCCACGCACACGCATTTCCATTTTGTTGGCGGTCGGAATCATTTTGAGCTCGGAGCCCGGCGCCGGCAGGCCAATGACGCCGGCCTTCTCAATCGGAAAATGCACCGTGGTAATCATGGGCGCGGTCTCGGTCGAGCCCCAGGCCGACACCATGATGACGCGCTCGCCGCGTTCCTGGATCGACAGCTGTTCCAGCCGCTGCCACAGGTTCTGCGGCAAGGCCGCCGCCGCATAGAAAATCATTTGCAAGCGCGAGAAAAAATTCTTGCGCAGCGCAGCGTCCTGTTCCAGCGCAGGCAAGATCATGTCGAAACCGCGCGGCACATTGAAGTAGATGGTGGGTGCGATCTCACGCAGGTTGGCGATGGTCTTTTCCACCAGCCCAGGCATCGGCTTGCCGTCGTCCAGATACAGCGTGCCGCCATTTCGCAGCACCATGTTGAAATTGTGGTTGGCGCCGAAGGTGTGATTCCACGGCAGCCAGTCCACCACCACCGGCGGCGTGGCGGCCAGAAACGGCCAGACCTGCGCGATCGACTGCTGGTTTGCGCACAGCATACGCTGGGTATTGATCACGCCCTTGGGCTCACCGGTCGATCCCGAGGTAAACAGAAACTTGGCAATCGTGTCGGGGCCCACACTGGCGAAAGCGCGCTCCAGCGCGACCTCGTCGAGCCCGCCGACCAGCGCCTCGAAGGCGGTGGACTTGATGCCGGTTGGCGCATTGGCGCTGACGACCACCTCGACGCCTTTGAGGTCAAGCGCGGCCAAAGCACCGGCGAATCGCTCGCCATCGGCGGCATAAACCAGACCCGGCTGCAGCAGCGCCATGATGCCTTTGAGCTTGGCATGATCTTTGGACATCAGCGAGTAGGCCGGCGAGATCGGGGCCACCGCAATGCCGACGTGCAAAGCGCCCAGCGTCAGCAGAGCATGGTCGATGCTGTTGTCGGAAAGAATGGCGACCGGGCGCTCGGAACTCAGGCCTCTTTGCAGCAAGGCGCTGCCAATTTGCCGCGCCTGTGTCAGCGCATCACGATAGCTAAGCCGGCGCCAACCACCGTCACGACGTTCGGCCAAGAAACAGGCATCAGGCGTTTCGCGCGCCCAATGCTGCAGCCACTCGCCAATGCAACGCGAGTAGGGCGCCAGGTGCTGCACCGAGCGCAATACGAGGACGCCTCCTTCGCGCCGCTCGATGTTGACTTCGGGACGGGCAAAGTCGAGTGCGGCGAAGGGCGCCTGGCTCACTTCAGAAGCTTCCAGTCGCCGTTCTCAACCGTGGCCATGATGGCGGCACGGCTATCGAACCCGTTGTGATCCTTGGCCGACATATTGAACACACCATGCACGCCAGGGAGTTCCTTCACATTCTCAAGCGCATCGCGCAAGGCGACCCGAAATTCGACGCTACCGGGCTTGGCTTTCTTCAAGGCTTCGGGCACGGCCCGACTCAGTAGCAGATAGGCATCCCAGCCATGGCCGCCAAAGGTGGATCGACTGTTGGCGCCATGCGCCGCCTCGTACAACTTGGTGTACTCCAGCGAAGGCTGCTTCGATGGATGGCTGTCGGAAAGTTGTTCGGCCAGCAGCATCGGTCCGACCGGAAAGATCGTGCCCTCGACGTTCTTGCCGCCGACGCGCAGAAAATCGCGGTTGGCAATACCGTGCGTCTGATAGAACTTGCCCTTGTAACCGCGCTCGATCAGGGTCGCTTGCGGCAATACCGCCGGTGTTCCTGAGCCGGCAATCAGAATCGCGTCCGGTTTGGCGGCGATCAGCTTGAGTGCCTGCCCAGCCACGCTGGTGTCATTGCGCTGATAGCGCTCCACCGCGCTGACCGTGATGCCCTTGGCCGCCGCGGCGTCCTGCATCGCTTTCAGCCAAAGTTCTCCATAGGCATCGGCGTAACCAATGAAGCCGATGGTCTTGATGTTGGTGCTGGCCATGTGGGCCGCTATCGCGATCGCCATCTGGTTGAAGTTTTGCGGCGTGATGAACAGCCAGGGCGCCTTGTCTGGAGCCGGTGCCGTCGGCGCCATGGCGATCTGCGGCGTCTTGCTCTCAAACGCCACTTCCAGAATGGCCGCCGACGTCGGCGTCGCCGTCGCCCCGATGATCGCGTCAACCTTGTCTTCGGCGGTCAGCTTGCGGGCATTCTTGACCGCCGTGCTCGGATCGGTTGCATCGTCAAGAACGATGTACTTGACCTTCTCGCCACCGAGGGTGGGCGGCAGCAAGGCAAAGGTCTGCTTTTCCGGGATGCCCAGCGAGGCGGCCGGCCCGGTGGCCGAAACGATGACGCCGATCGTCACGTCGGCCAAAGACGAACCGGTTGCCATTAGCAAGGCGATGGCTGGCGCCAGCGCGAGTTTCTTCACTTTCATGTCGTCTCCTGTTGTAAATATTGTGTTCGCTCGCTGGGGTTGGCCCCCTTTCGACGCGACGAAAAGATTGTAGGCGCGACCGGCTTGCTGTCAATCTGTCTGACCGGCACGAGTCCGGCCAGCTCAACTACCCCGCCAGCAGCGCCGCATTGCCACCCGCCGCCGTGGTGTTGACGGTGATGGTCTGCTCGGCGCAGAAGCGCTGCAGGTAGTGCGGTCCACCGGCTTTGGGGCCGGTGCCCGAGAGGCCCTCGCCGCCAAAGGGCTGCACGCCCACCACGGCGCCAATCTGGTTGCGGTTGATGTAGACGTTGCCGATTTGGGCACGCCGCGCCATCGCTTGCGCCCGGCTGTCGATGCGGGTCTGAATGCCCAGCGTCAGGCCGTATCCCAGCGCGTTGATCTGGTCGACCAGCGCCAGCGGGTCGCCGCTCCAGCGCACGATGTGCAGCACCGGGCCAAAAATCTCCTGCTGCATGTCGGCGATGGCCTTGATCTCGAAAGCTTGTGGAGAAACGAAATACATGTCATCCCGGCCCTGGTAGATGTCATCCCGGCCCTGAGCCGGGATCCAGGGCTTGCCCGCGTGACAACATTTCGCTGTGGCGTGCAATTTTTGCAGGTGCTTTTGAATATTGTCAAAGGCTTCGCGGTCAATCACCGGACCGAGGTCGGTGGCCAGGTCGGCCGGGTCGCCCACAACCAGTTCTTTGGCAGCGCCCTGAATCATTGCTATCACGTGGTCAGCAATCTCGGCCTGCAGACACAACAGGCGCAGCGCCGAGCAGCGCTGGCCAGCGCTCCTGAAGGCCGACTGCATGACTGCGTCGCTCACCTGCTCGGGCAGCGCCGTGCTGTCAACCAGCATCGCATTGATGCCGCCAGTTTCGGCGATCAGCGGCACAATCGGCCCGTCCTTGCCAGCCAGCGCACGGTGAATGATTTTTGCAACTTGCGTCGAACCGGTGAACACGACGCCGGCCACTCCCTTTGCCGCCACCAGCGCCGCACCGACGGTCTCGCCCGGGCCGTGCAGCAGTTGCAGCACATCGGCCGGCACACCCGCTGCGTGCAGCAGTTTAACGGCCTCTAACGCCACGCCCGGTGTCTGCTCTGCCGGCTTGGCCAGCACCGTGTTGCTGGTCGCCAGCGCGCTAGCAACTTGTCCCATGAAGATGGCCAGTGGAAAATTCCAGGGGCTGATGCAGACCCAGGGGCCACGCCCAATCAGACGCAGTTCGTTGGACTCACCGGTCGGACCGGGCATGCTCATGGGCGCCATGATGCGTTCAGCCTCGTTGGCGTAGTAACGCAAAAAGTCCACCGCCTCGCGCACTTCGCTCACCGCGTCGCCCCAGGTCTTGAAGGCTTCCTTTACCAGCAGGGCGCAGAACTTCGGCATTTCATTTTCCAGTGCGTCAGCGGCGCGCAGCAGCATGACCGCGCGCTGCGTGACCTCTGTTTTGCTCCACTTCCTGAAACTCTCAGCGCTTGCCTGCACCGCGCCGGGAACCAGCGCAGAATCAAACAAGGGCAGCACCGGGACCACGACGGTCTTGAAGGCGGCCAGCAGCGGTTCGCGCATGGCCTCGACCGTCAGGTCTAGCCCTGCGCTATTTTTGCGCGTTGGCGCGAACAAATCGGGCGGCAGCGGCAAGGACGGTTGCGGCTCCAGTCGCAGCGGCGAAATCAGCAAGTCATTGAGCGCCACCGTCTCATCGGCGAGCTGATGCACAAAGGATGAGTTGGCGCCGTTTTCCAGCAGACGACGCACCAGGTAGGCCAGCAAGTCCTTGTGGGCGCCGACCGGCGCATAAACGCGACAGGCGATCAGCGGATTCTTCAAGACCTCGCGGTAGACCCCTTCGGCCATGCCATGCAGGCGTTGCAACTCGAATGGCGCACCGCTTTTCGCGCCCATCTGCAGGATGGCGGCAATGGTGCCGGCGTTGTGGGTGGCAAATTGCGGATAGACGGCATCGGGCGCATCAAGCAGGGCACGTGCACAAGCCAGGTAGGACACATCGGTGTGGTGCTTGTGGGTGAAGACCGGGTACTCGGGCAGGCCCAATTCCTGCGCACGCTTGATCTCGCCGTCCCAGTAGGCGCCCTTGACCAGACGGCACATCAGCCGCACCTTGTAGCGGCGCGCCAGAGCGATGACGTGCTCAATCAGTTCCAGCGAGCGCGTCTGGTAGGTCTGCATGGCAAGGCCAAAGCCGCCCCAGCGCGGAAAATGCTGCGCCACCTGCTGAAGCAGCGCCTCGAATACCTCCAACGAAAGTTCCAGCCGGTCCACTTCCTCCGAATCCATCGTCAGGTTGATGTTGGCGCGCGCCGCCTGCTGGCACAAGCTCCAGACACGAGGCACCAGTTCTGCCATCACGCGCTCTTTCTGCGCCTCCTCGTAACGCGGATGCAGTGCGCTGAGCTTGATCGAAATGCCGTCGTTGGGCTCGCAGGCGCCGGTCTTGTCGGTGTTGGCGGCGATCGATTGAATCGCACTCTGGTAACTGGCCAGATAGTCCAGCGCGTCGGCATCGGTGCGCGCGCCTTCGCCCAACATGTCATAGCTGAACCTAAGCCCCCACGCTTGGCGCTGCGCGTCCGGCGCGGCCCCCCGAGGGGGCTGTTCCGCCTTGGGGCGGCCCGGCGGCGTAACACTCAAGTTCTTCATCTTGCGCCGGGCCGATGCCGCCTCATGCATCGCCTCCGCGATGGTCTGCCCCAGCACAAACTGGCGCCCCAGCAACTGCACGGCGCGCAGCGTTGCGGCCACCACCGAGCGCGCACCGAGCTTGGCAAAGATGCCGCTTTGCGCCTCACTGTCGGGAAGGAATTTCTTGCTCATGGCGATTGCGGTGCTGGACAGGCGCGCCAGCGTCTTGTCGCCGGCGCCATCGAAATCAGCGCGCCCCAACTGGTCGGCGGTCAGTGCAATCGCGGTCTCGGCGTCGGGTACGCGCAGCAGCGCCTCGGCCAGCCGCATCAGCGCCAGGCCCTCGGCGCTCGATATCGGGTATTCCTGCAGCAGACTCTCCAGCGCCCAGAACGGCGGCGGGTTGTTGCGCACGGCGTGCACCCACGGCGTCGCCACACGGGCGGCGCTGGCCCAATCGAGCGCGCCGGAGAGAGATCCCAAATGCCGGGCAACGATTTCAGCTTCGGGACGATAGGGAATAGGCAAACGCACGGCAATCTCCAGTGGATTTGAAACTATTGGCAATCATCTGCGATTATTTGGTGAACAACACACCAAATATCGTTTTGTCATTGGTTTTTCACTTTGTCGACGCTTGCGTCACCCGCCTCGCTCACGGACTTCATCTGCGAGATCACCACCCCCAACACAATAAGGGCGCCACCCAGCAGCGCGCGACCCTGCAGCACTTCATCAATCCACCAGAGTGCGGCCAGCGCGGCAAACACCGGCTCCAAGCCGTAGACAATGGCCGCCTCCACGGCCCGCACGCGGTGCTGACCCCAGGCCTGCAGCCAGACCATTAAAGCGCCCACCAGCAGGCCCAGGTAGAGCAGTGAGGCGCGGTGCTGCTGGGCCCGAAGCCACAAATCGCTCCAGGACGCCGATTCCAGCCAGGCAAAGCCCATGGCGGACAGCAACAGCATGCAAAGCGACTGCATCACTGCCAAGCGCGCCGGGCGCGGCGCCGGCTTGGCTCTGGCGCTGAACTCGAACATCAGTATGTAAACGGCGTAGACAAAAGCGCTCACCAGGGTCAGCGTGTCGCCGCGCGACCAGGGCGCTTGTTCATAGAACATGGCGCCCAGACCGAGCACGGCGAGCGCCGCACCGACTAAAACCGGCCAGCGCATGCGCTGGCCCAGCCCAAAGGCCAGCATCGGCACGATCAGCACGTTGAGGCCGGTGACAAAAGCATTGCGGTTACTACTGGTGAGCGCCAGCCCGGCCACCTGCAGGTAGAAGGCACAGAACAGCGTACTGCCAATGGCGGCACCCCAGCGCAACTCGGACCAGGTCAAACCGCGCAGCAGCGGTAACAGAACCAGACTCGACAGCGCAAAGCGCAGCAGAATGATCTCCAGCACCCCCAAGTCGCCGCTCAGTTGCTTCATCGCGGGAAAGGTCGTGCCCCACGCCACTGTCACCAGCAAAAGCGCGGCCAGCCCCTTGCGATGCGAGCCGCCTCCCATCAGCCTGTCTTGCGCATCAGCGTACTCTTGCCGAACAAGCTCTCGATCAGGTCAACGGCCAGTTCGGCGGTCTGATTCTGAACGTCGAGTGCCGGATTCAACTCCACCACATCGAGCGAAGCCAGTCGTCCGGTGTCGGCGATCATTTCCATGCACAGCTGCGCCTCGCGGTAGGTCGGGCCGCCGCGCACCGTGGTGCCGACGCCGGGCGCGATTGCCGGATCCAGAAAATCGACATCCAGGCTGACGTGCAAATGCGTGTTGACGTCGACCAGCGCCAGCGCCAGTTCCATCGCATTGCCCATACCCATCTCGTCGATGTAGCGCATGTCAAAGACCTCGATGCCGATGTCGTGCACCAGGCGCTTTTCTCCGGCATCGACGCTGCGAATACCGATCTGGCGAATCTCCTTGGCACGCAGCACCGGCACTTGGCCGCCGATTTCAATCAACTGTTGCGGACCGATGCCCAACAAACAGGCCACCGGCATGCCATGCAGGTTGCCGCTGGGCGTCAGCGCGGCGGTATTGAAGTCGGCGTGGGCGTCAAACCACAGCACCCGCAGCTTCTTGCCGACCTCGCGGCAATGGCGTGCCACCGCGCTGATGGAACCGATGGCCAGACTATGGTCACCGCCGAGCATGATCGGCAGGCGCCCATGCTGAAGTTCGGCGTACGTTGCATCGTGCAGCAACTGGTTCCACTGCACCACCTCGTTCAGGTGCCGATAGCCATTGACAGCGTCCTGCCAAGGATTGGCTGGGCCGGCCAGGTTGCCGCAATCCCTGACATCCAGACCAAAGCGGGCGATCGCCTGCGCAATGCCAGCGACGCGCAGGGCCTCCGGTCCCATTCGGGCGCCCAGCGTGCTGGCACCCACGTCGGTGGGGACGCCGATCAGGCTGACGGAGTTGGGTTTTTCGGTGGGCACGGAAGTCACTATAGCTGAGGGGC
>CAIVLG010000122.1 GCA_903906695.1 uncultured beta proteobacterium
ATCAATAGGCTCTGCCAGTTGCCCTCCGAAGTGCGCGGCCGCATCCAGGGCATCACCCTGTTGGGGGAAGTCCACCAGCTTTTTCCCAACTTTCAGTCCGGAATGGGGTTTAACAGCCCCTACCAAGTGAGTGACTACAGCCCGGCGTCCGTCACCGGATTTCGCCAGTACCTGCAAGACCGCTACAAGAATTTGCAAGCGCTCAACGAACACCTTGGCAGCGACTTCGTCTCGTTTGACGCCATCACGCCACCCAGCAAAGACATTCGCCGCGAGCCGCTCAGCCCATACCACGAACACATGGACGCCTACGCCGCTGGCAAGATCCCGATCACCGGCTGGGTTCACGTGCCCGATAGCCCCAATGCGACGCCCGTGGTCAAGATCTACCTTGATGGCAAGCACATCGCCGATGCTCCGGTGCAACTGAGTCGTCAGGATGTGCGCGCCGCCCGCCCCGAATTCAATACCGCTGATGTTGGCTGGCGCTATGACCTCGAATTCAGCCAACTCGCCAGCGGCATCCACCGCATCGACCTAGCCTTATCGCAGCCCGGGCAAGCTTTGATTCAACTTGGTACGCGGACCATCACCGTGGCGCACAAGCGAGAGCGGAGCCTCAGCATCGTAGCGTTCGCTCCCCTGCCCGCGATGCAGCCGCTGCCCGATCGCATAGCCGCTTACACCGACGAACCGCGCGACCTGGCAACTTACTACTACAACCCACTGGCACGCGAATGGCAAGCATTTCGTGAAGCGCAAGTGCTGCATTACCTGCAGTACTTCAACTCCCTCATCGCCCAGTCGTGCCTGTCCGACACCCCGCGCTACACACATCAGATCGTGCCCCAGTTCAACCCCGGCTGGGACAGTGGCAAGTATGCTGCGGATGCTTCGTTGCAACCCATGAAAGACCTGCGAGCCGGCGTCAGCCTCTATGGCGAAGCCAGCTATGGACGATCCTTTGCCGACTGGTTCAAGCAAAGCCCGCACGAGCACTATGGCATCACCGAGTTCCACCCGCTGCAAGCCATGAGTACACAGCAACTGGGTCAGGTATTCAAGCAACACCGCGACAATGGAGCCGGATTCTTATCCTTCTTTTTGGAGACTCGATGGAAAGATCAGCGCGTCTCCATCGCACCCAACCTTTTTGCTTTTGATCCTGAAAACCGGCAGCACGCGTCGGATCAGTTGTACGGCAGCACGAAAGCGTTATTGGCCCAGTGACGAAGATGTGTCATTTGTCACTGCGCCAATGCTCGGCAAAGGTCTTTTCAAACTGCTCACGACTGCGATGTGGCCAACCGACACCGCAAGCGGCATAAACTGAGCCAATAGCGCCCTTGCCGGATACATGCCCTACAGCCACTACATTCGTCCTGCCGTTGAGTCGCTGACAAACCTGCGCTGCATCCTGAGGATCAGAAATTCCAATCATGCGTGAGAGTGGGTCCTTGCCCAAGAAGCGTTCCAGATAGACCCGGTACATGTTTTTGTTCGGCAGCCATGGATACAAGAAAATCGTATCTTCATCACTGCCGTGCACACCAGACAGGGCCATGGCGCGGAAGTCCTCCACATCGCTCAATGGGCCCAGCCGCAGTGCGGGTGCAGTCAGAGCGACCAGCATCAGTGCCGACCCAATCACGAGCCAATGATGGCTGAGCTCCGCAAGAATCAGACCCATCATGACAGCCACAAAAGGCAAAGCAAATATGTAGTACCTTGGATGCGCCATGCTGACCTTAGCCGCAATCAATCCGGCACACACCACATACAACACCGTCAGACCCGTCAGCACCCCCAGTTGAAGTGCACTCTTGGTATTCCACAAAGGCTCACGCCGCCGCGATCGCACCAGTGCTACGGCCAGCATCATCACAGATGTAAAAGCCAGCCACAGTGAGTGCATGATTCTGGGTGCGTCGTTCAGCGTCATCAACGTGTGCTGCCAGGCAGTCGCATGCCCCCAAGCAACACCTCCCTGATAAGTAAAGAAAATGGTATGCGAGCTCAGGGCGATCCAAATCGAGAATGCCAGTCCTAAGGCGAGCAGACGCCCCCATGCCTGGCGTGACCGGTGCCAGGTTGCCATCACTGCGTCCCCGGACAGCAGCAACATGACCAGCATTGCCGCGTTGTAATGCGAATAGCAGGCCAACGTAAACAAGCCTATCTCTGTCCAGCCAGGCGGCTGCCACGCGCGCCAGCCTTCTCGCCAGCGTAGCATCCACAACAGGCCAGCCATACCGACAGCCGACACGCCGATGCTGTAAGGCCGACCGTCCTTGGCGTACTCGATCAAGGCCGGATAGAAAACCAGCACCAGTAAAGTCCAGCGCAAGACGCGTCGCACATAGGCGTCGGGGTGGCGCCACGCAAACCAGGCAAACCACAGCAGCAGCGCGCACGATGCCAGAGCCGCCGGCAAGCGCGCGGCCAGTTCCGTCGCGCCGAGCCAACTCACCGTTGCCTTTTCAAGCAGATCGTTCAGCGGCGGGCTCTGTTCCGCGGCTTTGGCGGTCAGGAACGTGTCGTTGTCGCCAATTTGGCGCACATTGATTTGACGATACGCAGGTTGTCCCGGCTCGGGCAACAAGGGGTTGTAGTGCGCCAGCGCAAGCGTAAACAGTTCATCGGACCAAAGGCTTCTTTCTTCCAGGTCGTGAACCCGCAGGCCAATGCCCAATGCGACTAACAGAACCAGCAATACGCTGCACCATCGAAAATAGGCCGACATCCGATAACCTTTTTTAGTTGTTAGATTGAGGCACTTTCGACTCGACATAAATATCCTCAGGCGCCAAGTCAGCCTGATAGCGCTCAACCATCTGGGTGTAAGCGTTCTCGATGTTTCGGGTGAACCGCTTGGTGTCAAACAAGGGCTGGCTCAGGCGGTTCTCCTGAAGCTTTTGCCTGATAGCCTTGAGCTTGTCTGCATCGGTGGCCAGTTCAACCGCCAGTGCCTCGTACTCTTCCTTGGTGCTGGTGATCAGTTCCGGCAGGCCTATGGCGTTGAGCAGACTGGCAGCCATTCTGCTGGAAAACGCCTCTCCAGTACAGGTCAAGACTGGCAAGCCCGCCCACAAAGCGTTGCTGGCAGTGGTTCCGCCGTTAAACGGAAGCGTGTCGAGGAACAGGTCGGCGGATCTATATCTGGCCAGGTACTCAGGCACTGGAAGTCTTGTGCCAAATACCAGTCGATCCGAATCCACTCCAGCCAAATCGGCTTCACGTCTTAAATTGGTGATCACTAACGGGTTTTCCGCGTAGAGGAACAGCACGCTTTGATCGGCCCGCTTCAAGATTCTCATCCAGCCACCAAAGGTGGCGGGAGTGATTTTGTAGTTGTTGTTGAAGCAGCAAAAGACAAAGCCCGACTCCGGTAGTCCCAGCTCTTTGCGGGTGAACACCTTGTCGGAAATCTCGCGTTTGCTGTCGTTGACCTGGAAACTGGGCAGGTAGACTATCTTCTCCGAGTAGTGTTGCTGGCTTTCCTCGGGGATCAAGGTCTTGTCTGCTATCAGGTAGTCCATGTACTGCGCTCCCATGGTGCCAGGGTAGCCCAGGTAGTTGACCTGGATCGGGGCGGCGCGTAATGCAAAGATGCCGGGTCGTGAATCGCCGGTAAATCCGGCCAGGTCAATGGCAATGTCTATCTCCATCTGCCTGGCCAATTTGGCTATCTCTTTATCACTTTTATCCCGAACATCGATAAACCTGTCAAAGGCTCCTTCAAGCCGCATTCGCATCTTATCCCTGGTGTCCGGTCCATAGGAAAACGCGTAAACCTCAAATCTGTCTCGGTCGTGGGTTTCAAAGAGTTCTGCGGTCAAAAATGAGATTGCGTGGTTTCTGAAATCCATTGAGAAATAACCGATACGAATCTTGTTCGATCTAGCGTGTCTACGGATGTTGCCCAGTTCTAAGCTGGATGGGAATTTTTCATTCACACAGAGCTCTGCAAGCCTTCGCTGCAAAGGTAAAGCTGAGCTTAGCGCCAGAAGGCCAAACGGCGGTATTGCCATTTGACCCTGTTGAACTTTCTCCGCGAGCCCAATATCAGCATCTCTCCAGTCACAGATTTTCATCTTTGTATGGAGTCGCACTCCATGGAGAATCTCAAGGTCTCGCTTGTAAGTCAGTGCGCTACTGTAGCTATCAATGGCTTCCTGGTATTGACCTAGTTCCCGCAAGGCGTTGCCTCGATTGGAGTAGGCTTCGGCGTAGTCCGGCTTTATGGCAATTGCTTGGTCGAAACTTTCAACCGCAGCTTGGAATTGCTTCTGCGCACTCTGGGCATTGCCACGGTTGTAGTAAGCCTCGACATAGTCTGGCTTGAGGGCGATGGCTTTATCGTAACTGTCAACGGCCTCCTGGTAACGCCTTAATTCGTTGAGTGCGTCCCCTCGGTTGTAGTAAACCTTTGCGAAGCCGGGTTTGAGGGCAATGGCCTTGTCATAACTATCAACGGCTGCCTGATGCTGCTTCAAGTCGTTCAGGGCATTGCCGCGGTTGTAATGCGCTTCTGCAAGGTCAGGCCTGAGCGCTATGGCTTTGTCGTAACTTGCAACGGCGGCCTGGTACTGCTTCAGATCGTTCAGGGCATTGCCGCGGTTGGAGTAGGCATCGGCATAGTCCGGTTTTATTGCAATGGCCTTGTCGTAACTGTCAATGGCTGCTTGATGCTGCTTTAAATTGTTAAGGACAACGCCGAGATTGGAGTGTGCGGCAGCGTTGTTTGGGTTTACATGAATGGCTTTACTGATCCATTGGGCGGCGCGAGCAGGGTCTTCTGTCTGGTATGAAATTGCGCCTAGGAGCAACAAAGCATCAAAGTGTTCGGGCTGAATTTCCAGAACTTTCAGGTAGGCTTGTTGCGCCTGTGCCAACTGTCTGTTTTGATGCAGTATTTTTCCTTCATTAAACTTGGCCTGCGCTTGAGCGGCCAAGACTCTATCGGACGCAGACTCGGACCCGGAAGCAATTCCTGAACTCTGTTTCATTGAGAAACATGTGAGTCAGTTGGCTGACTCTCTTTGACATAAATATGCTCAGGCGCCAAGTCAGCCTGATAGCGCTCAACCATCTGGGTGTAAGCGTTCTCGATGTTTCGGGTGAACCGCCTGGTGTCAAACAAGGGCTGGCTCAGGCGGTTCTCCTGAAGCTTTTGCCTGATGGCCTTGAGTTTGTCTGCATCGGTGGCCAGTTCAACCGCCAGTGCCTCGTACTGCTCCTGTGTGCCGGTGATCAACTCCGGCAGGCCTATGGCGTTGAGCAGACTCGCTGCCACACGGCTGGCAAAGGCCTCTCCCGTGCAGGTCAACACCGGCAAGCCCGCCCACAGCGCATCGCTGGCCGTGGTGTGGGCGTTAAAGGGAAGCGTGTCGATAAACAAGTCAGCTGCCCGATGGCGTGCCAGGTGATCTGCAATAAGCGGCAACTTTTTGGTAAACACCAACCGCTGTGCATCAACACCTCGGCTTTGTGCCTCCTTGCGCAGATTGCTGGCGGCAGTGGGGTTGTTTTCTGTGAGCCACAATACGCTGCCATCGACTTGCTTCAGGATGCGCATCCAGCCATCAAAGTTGCTAGGTGTGATTTTGTAGTTGTTGTTGAAGCAGCAAAAGACAAAGCCCGACTCCGGTAGTCCCAATTCTTCACGCGTGAACTCTCTATCAGAAATAGAGCGTTTGGAGTCATTTGCCATATAGGTGTCAGGCAGATAGGCAATCTTCTCCGCGTAATGTTGCTGGCTTTCCTCGGGGATCAAGGTCTTGTCTGCTATCAGGTAGTCCATGTACTGGGCTCCCATGGTGCCAGGGTAGCCCAGGTAATTGACCTGAATGGGTGCGGCACGAAGAGCAAAGATGCCAGTGCGCGAATCGCCGGTAAATCCGGACAGGTCTATGGCAATGTCGATCTCCATCTGCCTGGCCAGCTCAGTAATTTCCCTGTCGGATTTGTCACACACATCAATAAACTTGTCAAAGGCAGACTCCAGTCGGATTCTCAATTCATCTTTGGTGTCCGGGCCAAATGAGAAGCCAAAGACTTCGAATCTATCGCGGTCGTGGGCTTCAAAGAGTTCTGCTGTCAGGGTTGCAACTGGATGGTTTCTAAAGTCCATGGAAAAGTAAGCTAGGCGGACCTTTGCCCTGGGGGAGCGCTTTGGGAAGCTGCCGAGTTCAGTGTTTGCCGGGTGCTCCTCTCTTACCAGTATCTCGGCGGTTTTGCGTTGTAATAGCAATGAAGTAGTGAGGAATAGAACGACAAATGGCGGAGAAGCCATTGCATTATGTTGAATTGTTTTCAACAGGGCGGTAAGCTGCTCTTTTTCATCACGCCAATCACAATTTTGGAACTTTGCGTGAAGTCGCATCCCATGCGTGGCCTGAAGGTCAGGCAGGATAGCAATAGCTCGGTCGTAGCTATCGATGGCAGCCTGATACTGTTTCAACGCACTCAAAGCGTTGCCTCGGTTTGAGTAGGCTTCTGAAGACTCAGGTTTGATGGCAATCGCTTGGTTGTAGCTGTTAACGGCAGCTTGATACTGTTTCAATGCATTCAAAGCAAGACCGCGGTTGGCGTAGATTTCCGCAATCTCAGGTCTGAGAGAAATGGCGCTGTCGTAGCTTTCAATAGCCGCCTGATATTGTTTTAGCTTATACAAGGCAATCCCACGATTGAAGTAGTTCTCTGCGGAACTTGGAATAATCGCAATCGCCCTGTCGTAGCTGCCTAAGGCGTCCGCATACCGCTTTAGGGCGAATAGCGCCTGGGCGCGAGCGGTGTGTGCATTCGCGTAGTCAGGTTTTATGGCAATTGACTTGTCATAGCTCTCTACGGCGGCCTGATGCTGGCCCAACTCCTTTAGTGCGTTGCCAAGGTTGGCGTAAGCCGTCGCGTTGTTTGGATTGATTCCAATAGACTTGTTGATCGAA
Source organism: uncultured beta proteobacterium (assembly GCA_903906695.1). GTDB lineage: Bacteria > Pseudomonadota > Gammaproteobacteria > Burkholderiales > Burkholderiaceae_C > Rhodoferax. The sequence goes on from CAIVLG010000122.1 coordinate 6,948, forward strand.
TCAACTGCCTGGGTGAAATTTCTGGACTGCGCCGCAATCACACCCAACAAATGCAATGCTTCAAAGTGATTGGGTTCAATTCCCAGAACTTGCTCATAGGCTTGCTGTGCTTGTTCCAAGTGCCCCTTGCGATGCAACACCAAGCCTTCACCAAACTTGGTCTGAGCTTGGGTGGCCAAAAAGTTGTCTGCATCTGGCCCGACCCCGGAAACAATTCCTGAACCGTGTTTCATTTAGAAGTATTGGAATTAGTTGGCTGGCTCTCTTTGACGTAAATGTGATCAGGCGCCAAGTCAGCCTGATAAAGCTGGACCATCTGTGTGTAAGCGTTCTCGATATTTCGGGTGAATCGCTTGGTGTCAAACAACGGCTGGCTCAGACGGTTTTGCCGCAGTTTTTGTTTGATCGCCTTGAGCTTGTCTGCATCGGTGGCCAGTTCAATCGCCAATGCCTCGTACTCTTCTTGTGTGCCGGTGATCAGCTCCGGCAGGTCAATGGCAGTGAGCAGGCTTGCAGCCATTCTGCTGGCAAAAGCCTCACCCGTGCAGGTCAACACCGGCAAGCCCGCCCACAAGGCATTGCTGGCAGTGGTTCCGCCGTTAAAAGGAAGCGTGTCGAGGAACAGGTCGGCGGATCTATATCTGGCCAGGTACTCAAGCACTGGCAGTCTTGTGCCAAATACCAGTCGATTTGCATCCACTCCTCTTTGTTCAGCTTCCTTCCTCAGATTGGTGGCCGCCAATTCGTTGTCTACATAAAGAAAGAGAACACTGCCATCGACCTGTTTCAAAATTCTCATCCAGCCATCAAAGGTGGCGGGGGTGATCTTGTAGTTGTTGTTGAAGCAGCAAAAGACAAAGCCCAGCTCTGGCAGTCCCAACTCTTCACGGGTGAACACCTTATCAGAAATCTGGCGCGTGCTGTCGTTAGCCTGGAAGCAAGGTAAGTAGACTATCTTTTCTGTGTAGTGTTGCTGGCTTTCCTCGGGGATCAAGGTCTGGTCGGCAATCAGGTAGTCCATGTACTCGGCTCCCATGGTGCCAGGGTAGCCCAAGTAGTTGACCTGGATTGGGGCGGCACGTACTGCGAAGATGCCGGGTCGCGAGTCAGCCGTAAATCCGGCCAGGTCTATGGCAATGTCAACTTCCATGTGCCTTGACAGCTCAGCAATTTCCCTGTCCGACTTGTCATGCACATCAATGAACTTGTCAAAGGCAGCCTCCAGTCGGATCCGCATTTCATCTCTGATGTCCGGCCCAAACGAGAAGCCATAAACCTCGAATCTGTCGCGGTCATGGGTTTCAAAAAGCTCTGCTGTCAGGATTGAAACCGAATGGATTCTGAAGTCCATGGAAAAGTAAGCCAGGCGGATCTTTGCACTGGCGGCGCGCTTTGAGATGCAGCCGAGTTCAGCGCTTGCCGGATGCTTATCCATGCGCCAGCGTTCGGTCACGCGACGTTGCAATATGGACGACGCGCTTAGTCCAAGAATCGGAAATGGGTGCGAAGCTTTTTCATCACGTCGAACCTTGTCTACGAGTTCTGCCACCTGTTGGTCCATGCCGCGCCAATCGCAGATCTGCAGCTTTGTATTAAGACGGACGCCATGAAAATAGCCGGCGTCAGGTTTGAGGGTCATTGCAAAATCGTAGCTTTCAATCGCGGCTTGGTACTGCTTTAGATCGTTTAAGGCGATACCTCGGTTGTAGTAGGCCTCAGCAAGGTCAGGCTTGATTGCGATGGCCTTGTCGTAACTTTCAAGGGCGGCTTGAGACTGCCTCAAGGCTTGGAAGGAAATCCCTCTGTTGGCGTATGCCTGCGCATGATTCGGCTGGATAAGAATGGCCTTGTCATAACTGTCTATAGCAGCTTCATGTCGTTTTAACGCGCTCAGAGCGTTACCACGATTCGTGTAGGCATCTGCGTCAGAGAAATTGAGTGCGATCGCCTTGTCATAGCTTTCTATAGCCGCTTGATGCTGCTGAAGATTACCCAACTCAACGCCACGGTTGTAGTGTGCATCAGCAAGCGCATACGAGGCGACATCAGAGCCAACCCCATCGTCAGCAGACGCAAAGCGGCGCTTCAATTCATTCAGTGCATTGCTGCGATTGATGGCAGCGTTTGTGTAATGAGGATCAAGCGCAATGGCCTTGTCGTAACTTTCAATGGCGGCCTCGAACAGCCTCAGGTCTCTCAACGCATTGCCCCGGTTGTTGTGCGCTCTCGCGTTGACTGGATTGATTTCAATCGACCGGCCAATGAGATCAACGGCCTGGGAATGATTGCCCGACTGAGCTTCAATTACACCCAGCAAGTGCAGCGCTTCGGAGTGATTGGGCTGCATCGTAAGGACTTTTTGGTAGATCTTCTTGGCTTGGGTCAATTGCCCCTTGTGGTGCAGCGCCAACGCCGCACGGAATGTATCCTCTATCCCTTCCATTTGGCCCTGGTCATCCAGGCCTATTGCAGTATGCATAGCCCTTAGAGGCCGGTCTGTTTGGTTCACGATGCTTCAACCTTCACAGAAATAGATAACAGGTCCGCACCAAGGCGTTTCAAAGCACCCTCCCAATCTGCCGGTGTTTCTTGTCTGTAGAGCGTCGCCGATGGGTACCAGGGACTGTCGGTTCTATCAAGCAACCA
>CAIVLG010000123.1 GCA_903906695.1 uncultured beta proteobacterium
CGACGCCCATATCATGGCCGTCCATGATGGCAAAGCCCACCAGCAGCACCCCGATGAGCAGCCACCAGATGATCTTCAGGGTTGCGTAGTCAAGCATGATGGACCGCTTCGTTCTGATAGCGGCCGGTGCCAAGACTGCCAGGACCCTGGCGCGCAAACCTAATCATCAGGAACATCTCGATCACCAGTAGCACGGTGTAGAAACCGATAAAGCCGGCCAGCGAACCGTACAGACTGTTGACGCTCTGCGTGGACACGCTCAGGTGCGTCGGCAGCACGCCGTAAATGGTCCAGGGCTGGCGTCCGTACTCGGCGATAAACCAGCCCAGCTCGCAGGCAATCCAGGGTGCTGGCAGCATCCACAGCGCGCACCGGAGCAACCAGGGCTTTTGCATGTTGGCTGCTCTGATCGTGCTCCAGAAGGCCACGATGAACAGTGCCAGCATCGCAAAGCCCAAACCCACCATGATGCGAAAGCTCCAGAACATCGGGGTCACCCGTGGCACGGTGTCGTTCACCGCGCGCTCAATCATCTCGGGTGTCGCCTGATTCACGTCGCTGACGTACTTCTTGAGCAGCAGGCCAAAACCAAGGTCGGCCTGGTGACGCTCGAACACCTGTTTGGCCAGCGCATCGTCACGCCGGGCACGCAGGGTTTCAAGCGCGCTCACCGCGACCATGCCACGCCGGATGCGTTCGCGATTCTTCGCCTTGATCTCGTGAATGCCCGGGATCTGCTTGCTGAGCGAGCGCGTGCCGATCAAGCCCAGCAGCCAGGGAATCTCGATCTCCCAGTCATTCTTTTGTGCCGCTTCATTGATGCTCGCGACCATCGCCAGAGCGGCTGGCGCGGGCTTGGTCTCCCACATGGCTTCCATCGCCGCCAACTTGGTTTGCTGGGACTCACCCACGGTGTAGCCGGATTCGTCACCCAAGACGATCACGCTCAGGCTTGATGCCAGACCGAAGGCGGCGGCGACGCGGAAACTGCGCTTGGCAAACTCGATGTCCTGTCTTTTGAGCAGATACCAGCTGGAGACAGACAGCACGAACATGGCACCGGTCACGTAACCCGCCGACACCGTGTGCACAAACTTGGCCTGCGCGTCGGGGTTGAACACCACCGCCCAGAAATCGAACAATTCCATGCGCATGGTCTGGTAGTTGAATTCGGCGCCGACCGGGTTCTGCATCCAGCCGTTGGCAATCAAAATCCACAACGCGCTGAGGTTGGCACCGATGGCCATCAGGAGCGTCACCATCAGGTGCTGCGGCTTGGACAAGCGATCCCAGCCGAAGAAGAACAGGCCGATCATGGTGGATTCGAGGAAGAAGGCCATCATGCCCTCGATCGCCAGTGGCGCACCGAAGATGTCACCGACGTAATGCGAGTAGTAGGCCCAGTTGGTGCCGAACTGAAACTCCAGTGTCAGGCCTGTGGTTACGCCCAGCGCGAAGTTGATGCCGAACAGCTTGCCCCAGAATCGTGTCATGTCTTTCCAGACGACATTGCCGGTCATCACATACACACTCTCCATGATGACCAGCAGCCAGACCATACCGATCGTCAGTGGCACAAACAGGAAGTGGTATAGCGCAGTGACGGCAAATTGCAGGCGTGACAGGTCTACCAGTTGTTCGGAGATCAAGGCGTCACTCCCTGGGTCGGCGTCGGGACACCTTGCAGAATCTGCGCTGCGACTTTGTTTGCGTCAACCGTCACGCGTTGTTCCCGAACAAAACCCCACCAGAGCGCCAACAGCAAAGCGAGCTTGACCAGCAGCACAAGCGCCAGCTTTCTGGCCAAGGTTTTATGGATCGGGTTCAAGACAGTCGGTCCTGCGGTTGGACGTTGAGACAAATTGGAAACGCTTGATCGTCCCCTGGTTGTTGCGGACGGTCTGTGCGCAAGCCCACACAGAAAGCGCCAAGGTATTCACCGCTTCGTGCGACGACGTACAGATGCGGGGAGTGCCTCGCGCGAAAATTTCCTGTAGTAACTCTGCGAAGACTCATCATGGCATTTCCCTACGGCGCATGCGCTGACAAACTCGGACCTCTGCGCGTACGGATGGAAAAGTCTGTTCGAGCATTGGCGTAAATTGTTTTGACCAAGACCACACCCGCCCCGACATCGACCTCAGTGCGCCCTCCCGTGGGCACACCATTGCCCACGGAGCGCGACCAGATCAGTCAGAACATCAGCGCGGTGCTGGATTTTTACGCGCGTGAAGAAGAAAAAATTGGCTACTGGCAACGGGTGCTTGAGCACATCAGCTGTGTCATCGGACAGCCCGCGTTTCTGGGTTTCATCCTGCTGTTCGTCGCGCTCTGGGTGCTTGGTGACCTTGCCACGCGCGTGTCAGGTGCGGTTGAATTTGATCCGGCACCATTTTTCTGGTTGCAAGGCATCGTCGGACTCGCGGCACTGCTGACCACAACCGTCGTCCTGATTAAGCAAAACCGGCATGCCAAACTGGAGGAACAAAGAGCGCATCTGGATTTGAAAGTGACGCTATTGACCGAGCAGAAGGCGGCCAAGTTGATCGATTTGATCGAGGAACTGAGGCGCGATCTACCGAATGTCAAGAATCGCCACGACCCGGAAGCGGTGGCACTGCAGCAGTCCATGAATCCGGGCTTGGTGCTGGCTGCGCTCGATGAGCGGGCGGTGCCTGAAGAGGCATCGACAGCGGCGCATGAACTCGACGATCAGTCAGGTTCCAGGTGATCCACTCGCGGACCCAGCATGGCTCGGGCGTCGACCCAGGCGTCAAACTGCCCGGCGCTCTCATAAACCCGAGTGTCAGCGCCGCTTCGCGCAGCGTGCCGCCGTGCTGCTGGGCGTGCTTGGCAATCTGGGCCGAGCGGTCGTAGCCGATGTGAGGCGCCGGTGTCGTCACCAGCATCAGCGATCCCTGCACCAGTTGCTGCACCAGTTGCTTGATACGGTCCGCGTTGCCCTCTATGATATTGCTCTGGGTGCCGGACCCGGTTTGCCACACGGACAATGGAAATTCGGTGTCGTAGTCGATTGACGCCACCTGCCGTGCGGCGTCCGCTATCGCCTGCGCGCCGTCTGCGCCCCCACAAGGCAGCGGCGGGCAGCTCGATGGCGCCAAAACTGTCGGATGCGGTGCAGACGTCGGCCATGTCAGACTCAGGCCAGAGCCAGATCAAGCACCTGGCCCGCAATCCATGCAACGCTCGATCACGGCCGCTCCGATGTGGAGCTTCTGGTTGAGCTCGCGCAGTGCGGTGCGCACGCCTTCTTCGATGACCGGATGGTAGAAAGGCATTTCCAGCATGCTTGATACCGTCATGCGTTGTTGCGCTGCCCAGGCCAGCAGATGGCCGATATGCTCGGCGGCCGGGCCAAACATCTCGGCGCCCAGAAATACGCCGCTTCCCAGCTCGGCATGGACTCTCAATAGTCCCTTGTTGCGCAGCATGACCCGGCTGCGTCCCTGATCCTCGAAGGACACCGATCCGGTTGCGAAGCGGTCCTTGAAGTGCAGGTTCAACTGGTCCAGGTTCAAGCCCACCGACGCCACCTGAGGATCGGTAAAGACGACTGCCAGCGGCGAGCGGCGCAAGCCCGGGCGTATTGCGGGATAACGGCCGGCGTTGTCGCCGGCAATACGACCCTGATCGGCGGCTTCGTGCAACAGGGGGATCTCGTTGCTGGCGTCGCCGGCAATAAAGATCGTGCTGTTGCCGCACTGCTGGGTCAGGCGGTCAAACAAGGGAACACCGCGCTCATTCAGGGCCAATCCGGTGTTTTTCAAGGCCAGACCCTGGACATCGGGCGCACGACCCGTCGCCGCCAGCACGTAGTCGAACAGCTCGGTGCGCCAGCCGCCGTCGCGATGAAGGTAATGGACTTCGACCCCCGTGGCAGATTCATTGACTGAATTCACCTGAGCCGATGCATCCATATAAAGCTCCTCATTGAAGACCTGGTTGGCGTAGTCGCGAATGGCTGGGTCATGAATGCCGGCAACGCCGCCGCCCACGCCGAACACCTTGACCTGCACGCCAAGGCGACTCATGGCCTGTGCCAGTTCCAGCCCCAGCACGCCGGCACCGAACACCGCCAGACTCTTGGGCAAAGTGGGCAGTTCAAATACGTTCTCGTTGCTCAGCAAATGCGTGCTCAGACCCTTGAGCATGGGGGGCAGCACGGGAATGCTGCCAGTGGCAATCACGATGCGCCGGGCATGAATCAACTGCCCCGTTTCGGTCACCAGGGTATTCGCATCCTGAAAACTGACTCTTTCCGTCATGCGATCCGCAGACGCAATGGCTTCAACCGACTCCAGCACGAAGCCGACAAAACGGTCGCGTTCGCGCTGCACTCGGGCCATCACCGCCGCTCCGTCAACCACCAGATCTTTCACATGGACCCCGAACCGATCCGCCTGGCGAGCCTCATGGGCAACCTCGGCTGCTGCAATCAGCAATTTGCTGGGCATGCAACCGACGCGGGCGCAGGTGGTGCCGTAGGGGCCGCCTTCGATCAGCAGGACGGAACCGGTGTGTGCCCTGGCCGCCCGGTAGGCGCCCATGCCCGCGGTACCTGAACCAATAATGGCGACATCGACCTGCCTGGCGTTCATGGGAATAAGCTCATTTCGCCAGCCAAGTGGCCAGCTCGTCGGAACCTCCGATATGCTGGCCATCGATATACACCTGGGGCGTTGTGCCGCGCCCGCTCACCGCCTGCAGCGAGCTGTAGCTGATGCCGTGACTACCCAATTCGATCTCTTCAAAGCGATAGCCTTTTTCTTTGAGCATCTTGCGGGCGCGGGCGCAGTACGGGCAACCGGGCTTGCTGAACAGGGTGACGCGTGGTGGGGTCTTGGCATTGGGGTTGATGTATTTCAACATGGTATCGGCGCCCGACACTTTGAACGGATCGCCCGGTTCTTCCGGCTCGATGAACATCTTTTGAATCACGCCATCCTTCACCAGCATGGAGTAGCGCCAGCTGCGCTTGCCCAAGCCAATTTCCGATTTGTCCACCAGCAAGCCCATGCCAGCACTGAATTCGCCATTGCCGTCGGGCACGAAGTAGATGCCATTGGCGTTTTGCTCTTCTTTCCAGGTTTCCATCACGAAGGGATCGTTGACAGACAGACAGATCACGCTATCGACCCCGTTGGCCTTGAAGGTGTCTGCCAGCTCGTTGTAACGCGGCAGGTGGCTGCTGGAGCAGGTCGGCGTGAAGGCACCCGGCAGCGCGAACAGCACCACCGTCTTGCCTTTGAACAAGGTGTCGCTGTTGACTTTCTGCCATTCGCCATTGACGCGAATCGGGAACGTGACGTCGGGGACTTTTTGACCTTCGTGTGATTTCAGCATGGTTTACTTTCTTGGATGAATGGGGTTGTTCGGAGTCTGCACATCGGTCATCAGTCTTTCATGCCGTCAAGCAGCGACGACAGATCCTCAGTGAGTTCAGACCGGGCTTCGTCCGCTGATGACCCTGAGCAGGACGACGACGATGGCGATGACCAGCAGAACATGGATGAAGCCACCCATGGTGTAAGCAGAGACAATGCCGAAGAGCCACAAGACAACCAGAACGACGGCGATCGTATAAAGCATGTAACTATCCTTTCGGGCTTGAACCAGAACTTCTGACGAAGAAACCACCGGTGCGATCTTTCATCGACTTCTTCTCGCAGGGCCTCGGCCTCCCCGGGATTGCGGGGATTGCCGCGAGAACATGAGGCATTCTTGCCGTTCCAACTCGGGCGTTCTGTGCGATGGCGAACGGATCATGGTTCATGATGAGATCATTCACACTAATCCGGGATCACAAGTTTCTGTACGGGCTGGTGGCTGATGGCTGTCGGAAAGCTCACGGCGCCGTTGGGGACTTTGGCTCCCTGCGGCCACAGATGAAAAATAATGCCATCGGTTTTGGCCGCGGCTGCCGCAATCTCTTTCGCCTTCTGGGGCGGCAGATCCAGCACTTGCACGCTGCCGCTGGCAATTTCCTTGGCGTGGTCGTGGTAGTACCGGTTCCATTGCTCCAAAGTCACGTTGCTGCGCACCAGTTTCTTGTCGATGAAGTATTCAATCTCGACGAGCTCGGCGTTGGGGTCGGTAGACGTGAAGATCATGCACTGCATCACTTCCGGCGTGATCGCCTTGCAGTAATGATGGTAGGGACCGTGCACCGAGCCATCCTCATGGCGATGCGGTGCAAGCACGTGAATGCTGTAGCCATCAGCCGGGCCCTTCGCAGGCTCCTGGGCGAACAGGGCGCTTGTCGCAACAAGAGCAGCCGCCAACAGGGTCAGCATTTGAAATCTTTTCATATAGGGTCACGGGTAGCTGGCAAGTTCGACGGTGGAGCTGAATGGGTCGGCTGTTTGCGCCACTTGTCATAGCACTTCGCGCCGCAAAAATGCGAGACGTAGTCAACTGCCTCTGGAACAACCGCTTCGGAGAGCGGTATTTCCTTCATGCACACCTCGCATGTCACGTGCTCTGGTGCGACCGCCGTGTTGTTTGTAGTCATGAGGTTTGAGCCTTAGTTATAGGCAATTGTTGAAATTGTTGCCAAAGCGGTCTGTTCGGTGACGCACACGCAGCGCCAATTTGGCGAGTCCACCGACCGCCACCGCCAACTTCGGTCATTCACGGAAAGGGCAAATACCGCTTGTGGTCGACGGCCGGTTCTTGTGTCTGCGTTGCAAAGTACGACACGAAAGGCAGCTTTACGTCACTTCCTTCAGTTGACGAAGAAAATTTCGGCTGGATAGGCTTTGGAATCTTTGACCCAGTGGCAGCGTCATTTTGGCGACATCGATAGAATCGCCGCATTTCCGACTACGGCATCGTCAAAGGTACCGCAGCCGTCCCATCAACAGCACCGAGCGTGGCGCAGTCCGCCTATCAGAACGCAAAGCGCGATGCAGATCAAGAGGAGAACGTCATGCCGATCACCAAAGGTTATCAACAACTCGTGGCCGAGGCCATGGCCGAGGTCAAGACCTACTCGGTCGCAGAGGTTCAGGCCCGCTTGAGCGATGCCACGGTCCAGATCGTCGACATCCGTGACATTCGCGAGTTGGCAGAGGGCACCGTGGTCGGTGCCTACCATGCGCCACGTGGCATGCTGGAGTTCTGGGTCGATCCGGCCTCGCCGTATCACAAGCCGCTGTTTGCTGATGAGGCCAAAGAGTTCATCCTGTTTTGCGGCGCTGGCTGGCGCAGTGCGCTCGCGGCCAAAGCCCTGCAGGACATGGGCATGCGCAATGTGGCGCATATCGACGGCGGTTGGGCCGAGTGGGTGAAGTTGGGCGCACCGACCGAGACGCTGGAACAACAGAAGGCGCGGCGCAACAAGAAAAGTTGACGCACAGCCTGCGGCGTTGACTCATGAAATTCGAGGCGATCCTGTTCGACTGCGATGGTGTGCTGGTGGACAGCGAGCCGATCACCAACGGCGTTCTGCGCGAACTGCTGGCCGAGTCCGGCTGGGTCATGACGGCGCAGCAGTGCATGGACTACTTTGTCGGCAAGACGGTGCGCGAAGAGCGCGCCATGATAGAGGCGCGAACCGGACAGCCGCTGACCGAAGAGTGGATGGACCGCTTCTACCAGCGACGCAACCGCGAACTGGAGGCAAGTCTGGAAATCATTGCCGGCGCGCTGGACGCGGTGGTGGCGGCGCAGGAGCATACCGGGCGGCGCATAGCCTGCGCTTCCGGCGCAGACCGTTTCAAGGTGCAGATGCAACTGGCCAAGGTCGGCCTGATCGAGTTCTTCGAGGGCGCCATTTTCAGCGGCCATGAGATGGCGCGCTCCAAGCCGGCGCCCGATGTCTATCTGGCGGCTGCCAGGCATCTGCAGGCGGTGCCGCAGCAGTGCCTGGTGATCGAGGATTCGGCGCCGGGCGTGCTGGCGGGAGTCGCTGCGGGCGCTACGGTCTGGGCCTATTGCCCGCTGCCAGAGCAGGGTCCGGCGTTGCTTCAGGCGGGCGCCAATCGCTTGCTTGCGCAGATGTCCGACTTGCCCGGTTTGTTGGCAGCCGGTTGATTGACGATGAGGCATGCTCCACAGCAGATTTCTGCAGGTCATGAATCGAATTTCACGAACCTGATTTACAGTTGGGCGATGAACTTCACCAATTTCTCCAAGTCCCAACCATTCGCCACAGCATGTCGCGGTCTTGCCATTGGCGCTGTCCTGCAGACGCTGTGCGCCGCCAGCGCGCAGGCACAGACTGCTGTGCCTGATCAACTGGTCGGCGTTTTGGGCGGTGCGGTCTTTGCCACTCAGAGCGTGGTGGTCTCGAAAAGCAATTCGATGGCAGTGCTGCCGTATGCCTTGCTCGACTATGGGCGTTTCTTTGCCCGGGTCGAGACGCTGGGGGTCAAGACACTGCCGCTGGGTTATGGCCATCTGGAGTTGGTGGCGCGCTTCAGTCTGGAAGGTTTCAAGGCCGACACGGCTGCACTTCAGGGCATCAATGACCGCAGCAATCCGTGGCCGGTCGGCATCGGCACTTTTCAGGAAACGCCGCTCGGTGCCGTCATGCTCAACGCGTTCTATGACACGACGTCGGGTGGCTCCATGCTGGAGTCGATCTACATTGGGAAATTCAAGCTTGGATCATTGCCGCTCTATCCCGAACTCGGCCTCGAATGGCGCAGCGACAAGTATGTCAATCAGCTGTATGGCGTGTCCCTTGCCGAATCACGAGCCAGTGCCTTTGCGGCCTACACGGCGGGCGCCTCCGCCATGCCCTGGCTGGGCCTTGCAACAAAAGTGGCGCTGGGCGATCAGTGGGTGCTCAGCATGCAATGGCGTCACAAATGGCTCGATGACGCAATCAAGAACAGCCCGCTGGTCAACGTCAAGACCCAGGATACCGCCTATGTCGCGGTGTCCTACGAATTCAAATAGGGTTGTCGACTGCTGAGTGACGAAACGCCGCTGGTGATTGCCCCGACCAGGCCTTGAAGGCGCGGATAAAGCTTTTTTCATTCCGGAAGCCAACCGCCTCGGCCACTTGTTTGATCGGACGTGAGGTTCGCAGCAACAGATCGCGGGCGCGGCTTTGACGCACCTCGTCTTTGAGCGATTGCAGTGAAGCGCCTTTTTCCTTCAAACGGCGATGCAGTGTGCGCGGCGACACGTGGAGCAGTTCGGCCAGATTCTCGGCACTACGGCTTTGCGCCGGTTGCGCGGCCAGCAAATGGCGAACGCGCGTCAGCAACAGTCGGTCGCGGCGGTATTGCAGCACGGTCAGCGGCAGCGCGCGCTGCAGCATCTGATTCAAAGCCTGTTCATCGCGTCGCAGCGGCAAGGCCAGATAGCGTGCATCGAAGCGGATGCCGGCTGGTGTGCAGTTGAATTGCGTTGGACCAGAGAACAGCACGCCATAGACGTCGGCGTGCTTTGGCGTACGGAACGGGAATTGCGCGCCCTGCAGCGGGATGCGTGAATCGATCAACCAGCAGGCCAGTCCGTGGACATTGCGCAGCACCGACACCAGACAGAACTCGCGCAGCGCGCCCAGGTCCCGCTGTTCGGTGATGGCCAGCGTTGCGGTGTCACCCGTGATGATCAATTGCAGCGCGATGTCGTCGGTGATCAGGGCGTGATGGCGACACCAGCGCTTCAGAGCCATGCCCAGACTGCCGGCACTGAGCGAGGCACGCGCCAGCATCCCATAGCTGCCCCAGGGCAGGCGCCGACTGAACCAGCCCAGCGCCTCATCATCGAGTTCCTGCATCGCAGCGCCCGAGATGCACTCCATTTGCGCAGCGCTGATGCGGGACGCCGGATCGGACAGGCTACCTGGCGTGATTTGTGCCAGCTTCAATGCCTTGTTCGGCGACAGGCCACGCTTTACGTAAGCTTGCACAATCGCATTGACAAAGGCGATCGGCGTCACCTTCTGTGGAACTTGGTGCTGGGGCATGGGCCAGAGTATGCATTGCTATGGCAGGATTTGCAACCTCGATGACGCTCCATGCAGGCGTAGTTCTTCTATGCTCAGGGCGGTAGACAATGGCGAGCGGCGCCAACGCCGCTTTTGAATTTGAGGAGCAACACCATGCCCGTTCTGGAGACGAAACTAAAACCCCGGTCGGCTGAATTTCAGTCCAACGCCAAGGCTATGCGAGCGCTGGTCGATGACCTCAACGTCCAGATTGCCAAGGCGGCTCTGGGCGGTGGTGAAGCGGCGCGAGCCAAGCACACCGGTCGTGGCAAGCTGCTGCCGCGTGACCGCATCCAGATGCTGCTGGACCCCGGTACGCCGTTTCTGGAAGTCTCGCCGCTGGCGGCGATGGGGCTGTACCGGGACCGCGACGGCAGCGACAGCGCGCCGAGCGCCGGCGTCGTTTGCGGCATTGGTCGTGTCGAAGGCATTGACTGCATGATTGTGTGCAACGACGCCACGGTCAAGGGCGGCAGCTATTTCCCGATGACGGTCAAGAAGCACCTGCGGGCGCAGGAAATTGCGCAGCAGAACCGTCTGCCCTGCATCTATCTGGTCGATTCGGGCGGTGCCAATTTGCCGACGCAGGACGAGGTGTTTCCCGATCGGGAACATTTTGGGCGCATCTTCTTCAACCAGGCGAACATGAGTGCACTCGGCATTGCGCAGATTGCGGTGGTCATGGGCAGTTGCACCGCCGGTGGCGCTTATGTGCCGGCCATGAGCGATGAGACCATCATCGTCCGGAACCAGGGCACGATTTTTCTGGGCGGCCCGCCGCTGGTGAAAGCGGCCACCGGGGAGGTCGTGAGCGCCGAGGATCTCGGCGGTGGCGACGTCCACACGCGCTTGTCGGGCGTCGCTGACCATCTGGCGCAGAACGACCTGCATGCGCTGGCGCTGGCGCGTCAGGCGGTCGCACACCTGAACAAGAAGAAGGCGATTTCGACCGCCGTGCAGGCACCGGTGGCGCCCAAATTCGCCGCGGAGGAACTGTATGGCGTGATCCCGACCGATACCCGCAAGCCCTACGATGTGCGTGAGATCATTGCCCGCATCGTCGATGGCAGTGAGTTCCATGAATTCAAGCCGCGCTACGGTACGACGCTGGTCACCGGTTTCGCCCACATCGACGGCATGCCGGTTGGCATCATCGCCAACAACGGCATCCTGTTCAGCGAATCGGCGCTGAAGGGCGCGCACTTTATCGAACTGTGCTGCCAACGCAAGATTGCCTTGGTCTTCCTGCAGAACATCACCGGCTTCATGGTCGGTCGCAAATATGAAAACGAAGGCATCGCGCGCAATGGCGCCAAGATGGTGACGGCGGTGGCGACGGCGGCGGTGCCCAAATTCACCATCATCATCGGTGGCAGTTTCGGCGCCGGCAACTACGGCATGTGTGGCCGCGCCTACAGCCCGCGCTTTTTATGGATGTGGCCCAACGCCAGAATTTCCGTGATGGGCGGCGAACAGGCCGCCAGCGTGCTGGCAACGGTCCGGCGCGATGGCATCGAGGAACGTGGCGGCAACTGGAGCAAGGAAGAGGAAGAAGCCTTCAGGGCGCCGATCCGCAACCAGTACGAGAGCCAGGGCCACCCCTATTTCGCCACGGCGCGCCTGTGGGACGACGGCATCATCGACCCGGCCGATACGCGCCGTGTGCTGGCGCTGGGGCTCAGCGCTGCGCTCAATGCGCCGATACCCGACACCCAGTTTGGCCTGTTCAGGATGTAAGGGAGAGACCCAAATGTTTAACAAGATCCTCATTGCCAATCGCGGCGAGATCGCCTGCCGAGTGGCTGCCACCGCGCGGCGCATGGCCATCAAAACGGTGGCGGTCTATTCTGATGCGGATGCCAACGCCAAGCATGTCAGCGCCTGTGACGAAGCGGTTCACGTCGGCGGAAGTTCACCCAAGGACAGCTACCTGCGATGGGAAAAAATCATTGCCGCAGCGCAGGCCACCGGGGCGCAGGCGATCCACCCGGGCTACGGCTTCTTGAGTGAGAACGAGGAGTTCGCTCAGGCCTGTGCTGATGCGGGGCTGGTGTTCATTGGCCCACCAGCCTCAAGCATCAAGGCGATGGGGCTGAAAGCGGAATCCAAGCGCCTGATGGGCTTGGCGGGGGTGCCGCTGGTGCCGGGTTACCACGGAGCCGACCAGGACCCGGCACTGCTGCAGCGCGAGGCCGACGCCATCGGTTACCCGGTGCTGATCAAGGCCAGCGCGGGCGGCGGTGGCAAGGGCATGCGGGCCGTCGACAAGGTCGAAGATTTCGCCGCGGCGCTGGCCAGTTGCAAGCGCGAAGCGGTCAACAGCTTTGGTGATGATGCTGTGCTGATCGAGAAGTACGTGCAGCGTCCGCGCCACATCGAAATTCAGGTCTTTGGTGACACGCAGGGCAACTACGTTTACCTGTTCGAGCGCGACTGCTCGGTGCAGCGCCGCCATCAAAAAGTCCTTGAAGAAGCGCCGGCGCCGGGCATGACACCGGCTCTGCGCAAACAGATGGGTGAGGCTGCCGTGGCGGCAGCACGCGCAGTCAATTACGTCGGTGCCGGCACTGTCGAGTTCATCGTCGAGCAGCGCCCCGATGGCAGCATGAATTTCTTCTTTATGGAGATGAATACGCGCCTGCAGGTAGAGCACCCGATCACTGAAGCCATCACCGGACAGGACCTGGTCGAGTGGCAGTTGCGTGTGGCCTCAGGTCAGCCTTTGCCTTTGCAGCAGGAACAGCTCAAGCTGAGCGGTCACGCGATCGAGGCGCGAATTTGCGCTGAAAACCCGGACAACAACTTCATGCCGGCGACCGGCACGCTGCATGTTTATGAACTACCCGATTGCGTGACCTTCGAGCGCGGCAACCTGGGGTCAAGCCCGGTGGTGCGGGTCGATTCCGGGGTCCGTCAGGGCGACCCGATTTCGCCGTTCTACGACTCCATGATTGCCAAGTTGATCGTGCATGGCGAAACCCGCGTCCAGGCTTTGGCACGGCTCGATGTGGCACTGGCGAATACGCACATCGTCGGGCTGAACACCAATGTCCAGTTCTTGCGCAACGTGGTGCAAAGCCGCTCCTTTGTGCAGGCCGAACTGGATACGGCATTGATCCCGCGCGAGGCGGCGACCCTGTTCAAGCAGGAGAAAGTTGGCCTCGCTTTGGCAGTGGCCGGTGCCATCGGCGACACGCTGCTGCAGGAACAGGCTCGCGAAACAAGTCTGGCGGCGCAAGCCCAATGGCTGGACCCCTGGGCGCGGCGCGATGGCTGGCGCTCGCACGGCCCGAGCACCCGCCGGTTTGACTTTGAGTTCGCCGGTGCCGCGCAGTTGGTGCAGATGACGACGCTGCACGACGGCGCGCTGCAGCTCGAGGTGGCAGGCGAAATCGGCCTGTTCTCATTTGCCGCCGTCACCCATGGGATCGACGTGCGCCTGGGCGAGCGGCGCCAGATACTCTCTGTTTACCGCCACGGCGCCATCGCCCATATCTTCTCGGCGCAAGGCGCAACCCAGATCACGGCCATTGATGCGCTGGCCCACGCCGGTGACAACGCGGTCGATGGCGGTCGTCTGACGGCGCCGATGCCGGGCAAGGTGGTGTCCTTCGCTGTGAAAGTCGGCGACAAGGTCAGAATCGGCCAGGCGCTCGCGGTGCTCGATGCCATGAAAATGGAGCACACCATTGCTGCGCCGATGGATGGCGTGGTGGCCGAACTGCTGTTCGCACCAGGCGACCAGGTGACCGAGGGTGCCGAACTGCTCAAGCTGGTGGCCTGACGGCCTGTTTTCGGGGTACGCTTGCGACTCATGAAAATTGCTTTTTGTTGTACCGGTACGAAACCTGAGCCCTGGATCGAGGGCTTGAGGGCGGCCCTGCCCGGCGCCGCGGTGGAGGTTTGGCAAGCCGGTGCAAGGGCGGCCGACCACGCCGTCGTGTGGGCACCGCCGCAACAGTTCTTCGATGAGCAGCCACAGCTCAAGGGCGTCTTCAATATCGGCGCTGGTGTCGACGCCTTGCTGAAATTGAAGCTACCGCCAAAGGCCACCGTGGTACGGCTCGACGATGCCGGCATGTCGGTCCAGATGGCGGAGTATGTTTGCCATGCCGTGATCCGCCATTTTCGCGAATTTGATGCTTACGAGGCCGATATAAGAGTAGGCAAATGGTCCTACCGCAAGCCAGCCGAGCGCTCCGACTTCCCGATTGGTGTCATGGGTCTGGGCGTGCTCGGCGAGCGGGTTGCCAGGGCGCTGACGCAGTTTGAATTCCCGGTCATGGGATGGAGTCGCTCGGTCAAACAAATTTCGGGTGTGCGCTGCTTCGCCAGCGCGGCGCAGTTCGACGATTTTCTGGCGGCGAGCAGGGTGCTGGTCAATCTGTTGCCGCTGACTGCAGAGACCCTGAACATCATGCGCCTCGATACCCTGTCGAAATTGCAGCCTGGCGGCTACGTGATCAATGTGGCGCGCGGCGCGCATCTGGTCGATGAGGACCTGCTGACCTTGCTTGACAGCGGTCACCTCGCTGGCGCCATGCTCGACGTGTTCCGCACCGAACCCTTGCCGCCGGTGCACCCGTTCTGGCAGCACCCCAAGATCACCATCACGCCCCACACTTCGGCGCGCACCCTGCGCGACCAGAGCATTGCCCAGATTGCGGGCAAGATCCGCTCACTGGAAGCTGGGCAGCCGATTGCCGGCACCGTTGACCTGACGCGCGGTTATTGAGGAAACCAGATGAATCTACCCCCCCATGTCAAGCTGGTTGAAGTCGGCCCGCGTGACGGCCTGCAGAATGAAAAGCAACCGGTGCCGGCGGCGATCAAGATCGAACTCGTGCACCGCTTGCAGGCGTCCGGTTTGAAAGAGATCGAAGTCACCAGTTTTGTGTCGCCCAAGTGGGTGCCGCAAATGGCCGACAACGCCGAAGTCATGGCCGGCATCGTGCGCTGGCCCGGTGTGCGCTACTCGGTGCTGACGCCGAACCTGCAGGGCTTCGAGGCGGCGCTCAAGTCAAAGCCCGACGAGATCGTGGTCTTCGGCGCTGCCAGCCAGGCCTTCAGCCGCAAGAACATCAACTGCAGCATTGCCGAGAGCATGGAGCGCTTTGCACCGGTGGTGCAGGCCGCGCTGGATGCCGGTATCTTCGTGCGCGGTGCCATGTCCTGCGCGGTCGGCTGCCCCTACGAGGGTGAGGTAGCGCCAGAGCGCGTTGGCTACCTTGCCGGGCTCATGAAGGGCATTGGTGTGCAGCACATTGGCGTCGCTGACACGATTGGCGTCGGGACACCGATCAAAGTGCAGCGCGCACTGGAGGCGACACTGAAGCATTTCAGCCTCGACCAGGTGTCGGGACATTTTCACGACACCTACGGTCAGGCGCTGGCCAATACGCTGGCGGCGCTGCAGATCGGTGTCTGGCAATTCGACACTTCGGTGGCAGGGCTCGGCGGCTGTCCGTTTGCCAAGGGCGCGACCGGCAATGTGGCAACCGAGGACGTGCTGTTCATGCTCGAAGGCATGGGCATAGAGACTGGCGTTGACCTCGATAAGTTGATCGATGCCGGCAAGTTCATCAGCGACTTCCTGCAGCGCAAGCCAAATTCGCGCGCTGCCACTGCGCTGCTCAACAAGCGGGCTGGGTGAATGAGGGATCTTCCTGAAAGTGTGCAACGCGTGGTACTGGTGTTGCAGGCGGCAGGGCACCGGCACGCGCCGGTGCTGCTCGATGACGCCGCGCGCACCGCACAGCAAGCCGCTGACGCCTTGGGCATTGTGGTCGGCCAGATCGCCAAGAGCATTATTTTTCGGCGCCTGTCGGACGACGTAGCGGTGCTGGTGGTGACCTCGGGCGACAAACGGGTCGATGAAAAGAAGGTGGAAGCGATGTTGGGTCCGCTGGGTCGTGCCGACGCGGCATTTGTCAAGGCCAAGACCGGCTATTCCATCGGCGGCGTGCCGCCGATAGCGCATCTGACTGCGTCCGTGACATTGATCGACCGCGAGTTGCAGCGCTTCGATGCCGTCTGGGCGGCCGCAGGGCACCCGCATGCCGTGTTCTGCCTTAGCCCTTCTGATCTGGTGCAACTGACCGGTGCACCGGTGGCCGACGTTGTGGTTTCGATATGACGGTTGTAGAAACTGTGTTGTCTCCGTGCGTGTCAATCTGCCGCATGAGCGAATTGACCGGTTTGTGCGAAGGCTGCCTGCGTACGATCGAAGAGATCGCCCAGTGGGGCAACGCTGATGAGGAAAGCAGGCGGGTCATCCTGTCACGTATAGCGCAGCGCCGCAACATGGAGCCATCATGAAGCAAATTACTTTCTATCTGGATTTCATTTCACCCTACTCGTACCTGGCGTTCGAGAAGTTGCCGGTGGCGCTGATGGGACAGAGCTACAGTGTGACTTACAAACCGGTTCTATTTGCGGCCTTGCTCAAGCATCACGGACAACTTGGTCCGGCCGAGATGCCATCCAAGCGCGACTGGACCTATCGACAGGTGCTGTGGCTGGCGCAGCAGCAAGGTGTCGAACTGCAATTGCCGGCCAGTCATCCCTTCAACCCGCTGGCGTTGTTGCGGCTGGCTGTGGCCTGCGACCGGCAAGGATGGCCCAATCGCTATGTCTGCGAAACGGTGTTTCGACATGTCTGGCGTGGCGGCGCAGAGGCCGGCGACGCTGCGCGATTGCAGGCCTTGACGCAGAGTCTGAATCCGGCGCGGGCCTTGAACGGCGATGAGGTCAAGGCGCAACTGAAGGCGCACACCGACGAGGCGATCTCGCTCGGCGTTTTCGGTGTGCCGACCTTGGCGGTCGACGACAAACTATTCTGGGGCTTCGATGCCTTGCCGATGCTGCGCGACTACCTTTCAGGCGGTGCCTGGTTTCAAGGCGATGGATGGGACGCGGCGACCAGGGTGACTATCGGCGTCGCCCGATCAAACCAGGCCCCTTGAACTGCCTCTCACGCATGCAGATGGAAATGCAGCTGCAAGTGCAGTCGAAACTGTCTGATGACAGCCAACGAATTCTTGAGCAGTTGGCGGTCCAGCGTGCTCAGGTCGGCCAGCTTCACCAGGTTGCTGACGCTCTGTCCGAGTGCGATTTGGCGCAGGTTGTTACGCAGTTTGAGCGTCATCATGAAGTGCAGTGTTTCCGTCAGGTCGCGCGCGAGTTCGGCTGACAGGAATTGCTGATTGGCAAGGGCACGCAAGCGTTCAACCGTGCTCAACTCGTCCAGGCGGCGCTCAAGTGCCAGTGCACGCGCACCGTGAACGATCGGGAATGTGCCGAGCTTTTTGAGGTCAAAGGTCTTGACGGAGCTGCCGAACAAGTCGGTCAGACGACTCCACCAGCTCGAGCCAGGCTCTTTGAATTGATTGACGGCGTCAGCCAGACGGGCAAGAAATATATCGTTACCTGCGATCAGGTTCAAGGCGTGGCTGCGCACTGCACTGAGCAGGGTGGCATCGCCCGATACCGGGTGCGCATCGACGAAGATCGCCAGATTCATCGAGCCATCCGGGTCACCGTCAAACAGCCAGTGCCGTATGGTGTCCCTGAAGCCTGCGACAGGCTGGCACCAGAGCGGGTTGGTGACCATGATATGGCCCGGACACGGCGGGTAGCCAAAGCCCAGCAACTCGGTGCTGAAGCACGCAACGATCTCAGCCAGGTTCTGGCAGTGATAGCCGTCACGCAGCAGCAGGGCGTTGTCCTGGTCGGTCTTGAGAATTTGTTCGCCGCGCCCTTCACTGCCCATGACCAGCAGACAACTGTTCCGCACCAGTTCGGCTGGCGCTACCAGTGACCACAGACGTGCGAATATCTTCGCATTGAGGTCGCTGACCAGGCGCGAGACGATGTCGATGCGAACGCCACCGCGCACCAGCAGCGCAATCGTTTCGTCCACCTGCAGCGCCGCCACTCTGAGCTCGCCTGCGGTCTGTGCCTGATCGACCGCCAAGGTAATCAGGTGCGAGTGATTGGAGACAAAACCCATCAGATCGAGTTGGCTAAGCACGCCCAGAATCTCATCGCCTTCCTTGACCAGTATGCGATGCACGCGGTGTCGCAACATGGTGAGCAGGGCGTCGAAAAGTTCTGCTTCTGGCGGCAGCGTAATCAGGGCATAGTGCGCCACCTCACGCACCGCCAGTGGCTGCGGTTTCAACATCGCATCGCGTAGGTCGCTGGTGGTGAAGAAGCCCAGGCGCGGAACACCCCCCACACTGTCGCGCACCAGCGCGCTGGTGCGTTTGTTTTCGAACATCAGCCGACAGACTGAGACCAGATCCATCTCGCCGTCGACGTAGAAAGGCGGGTGCAATGGGATGTCGCGCACCCGCACCAGCATCAGTGACAGCAACTCCCGATTCTGATTGACATCCTCTTCGTCAGAGAGTTGACGCGATAGCCCGGCAAAGACTCGGGCGCTGAAGCGGGCGTTGCCGGCCAGCAAATCCAATACCGTGGCTCTGGGCAAGCGCCACGCCTTTACTTCATCGAGCGCCGTTGCTGTGGCCTGGCAGCGTTCGGTCAACAGGGCGCGCCAGCCGGTGGTCTTGCCGGCGCCCAGCACCAGGCCTTGTGTCTCTTCTTCAAGCTGGACATGCCCCGAAATCAGCAACCAAAGGTGTTGCGGTGTGCTGCCTGGCGTGAACAGGATCTCGCCGGGTGACAAGCGCACCGCCACGGCGGTCTCGCGCACCAGCGCTTGTTGGGTTGCGCTCAACTCATCGAAGGGAGGAACAGCAAAGGAAAAGTCGTCTGTCACGAGTGACCTGTTGCAAAACAAAAAAGGACTGCAAGCTTAACGCATGCAGTCCTTACGGGGCCATCTTCATCGGACAACGCTCAAGTCGTCCGGCGAAGAGGACGGAGGGTCAGTGGCCGGAAGCGGATGCCGAACCGATACCGGTTTCAGAGCGCACTTCCTGCGCTGGGTAGCCAGCACGATCCACAGCGGCGCGCGAGCTGCGGTCCATCAAGGACACCAGCCAGATCGTGATGAACGCTGCCGGTATCGAGAAGATGGCAGCCGAGTCATAGGGGAACCAGGCCGACCCAGCAGGATGGTGCATCGCGGCGACCCACACCGCGGGTGAAAGGACCGTCAGCACAATGGCCAGAACCAGACCGACAAAACCACCGGTCACTGCGCCCTTGGTGGTGCAATCTTTCCACAGCACTGACATGAACAGGACCGGGAAGTTGGCCGAGGCTGCGATCACAAAGGCCAACATCACCATGAAAGCCACGTTTTCCTTCTCGAACGCAATACCGAGCGTGACGGCAATAATGCCCAGCGCCACCGTGGTCATCTTGGATACACGCAGTTCCTGCGCCTGATCGACCCGGCCATGCCGCCAGACCGAGGCGTACAGGTCGTGCGACACGGCAGAGGCGCCTGATAGCGTCAAGCCGGCAACCACCGCCAGAATGGTGGCAAAGGCCACGGCCGAGATAAAGCCCATGAACACGCTGCCACCGACCGCTCTGGACAGATGCACCGCCGGCATATTGCCGCCGCCCAGCAATCCCTTGCTGATGTCGCCACCTACAAAGTAGTCTGCCGGATTCGGGATCAGGTTGGTAATGGCGCCAAAGCCGATGACGAAGGTCAGAATGTAGAAGTAGCCGATCCAGGTGGTAGCCCAGCCGACCGACTTGCGTGCTTCCTTGGCGCTTGGCACGGTAAAGAAGCGCATCAGGATGTGCGGCAATCCAGCAGTGCCAAACATCAGCGCCATGCCGACCGAGATGGCAGAGATCGGGTCCTTGATGTAGGTACCCGGGCTCATGATGGCGTCTTTCTTGGAATGCACTTCAATCGCCTTGACAAACATGGCTTCAGGCGAGAAGCCAAACTGGATCAGCACCGCCACCGCCATGAAGGTGGCGCCACCGAGCAGCATGCAGGCCTTGATGATCTGCACCCAGGTGGTGGCTGTCATGCCGCCAAACAGAACATAGATCATCATGATGGTGCCGACCAGAATTTCAGCGTACAGGTAGTCCATGCCAAACAGCAGCTTGATGAGCTGACCGGCACCGACCATTTGAGCCGTCATGTAAAACGCCACCACGGCCAGTGAGCCGCAGGCGGCGAAGACGCGGATCGGGGTCTGATCAAAACGGTAGCCGGCGACGTCGGCAAAAGTGAATTTGCCCAGGTTGCGTAGCCGCTCGGCCATCAGGAAGGTGATGATGGGCCAGCCCACCAGCCAGCCGATCGAGTAGATCAGTCCGTCAAAGCCGCTGGCGAACACCAGGCCCGAAATACCCAGAAACGACGCCGCCGACATATAGTCGCCGGCAATCGCCAGGCCGTTTTGAAAGCCGGTGATGCCGCCACCGGCGGTATAGAAATCTGCTGCGCTCTTGGTGCGCGTCGCGGCCCACTTGGTGATCCACAAGGTGACGCCGACAAAGATGGCAAACATGACGATAGCCGTCCAGTTGGTCGGCTGTTTGGCGGCTTGACCGACATCGGGGCCGGCGGCAAAGGCATTGGCCGAAACTGCCAACCAGGCGAGCAGTGCCAAGGCGCTTCTGGATTTGAAAAGGCGCGTCATTTCAGGGCTCCCTTCACCACTTGCTGGGTCAGATCGTCGTACTCGCTGTTGGCGCGACGCACGTAGATGTTGGTAATGATGATGGTAAAGACCAGCACGCCAATACCGAGCGGCATGCCGATGGTGGTGACCCCGGTGCCGATCTTGGTGGCGAGGAAGGGTTTGTTGTAGGCCACCAGCAGAATGAAGCCGTAATACACGACCATCTCCGACAAGGTCAGCCACCAGCCGAAGCTGCTGCGTTTTGACTTGAGCTCCTGGTACTTTGGGTTGCTGGTAACCCGTTGAATCAAATCATCTGCCATGGTTCGTCTCCTAGTTGTAAGTGATGACGGAGCGAAGGCTAAGTGTCGGTCCTTACCGTTAACTGACCGCCACGCACCAGCGCGGTGAATTTTGCATTGGATGGCTTCGCTCCATTGGCAAAGAGCGGCAAGTCGGTGTTTTCCCTAGGTTTCACTGGCAAGCCCGTTTTTGTTCATCGCTATCAGACATCAGTAAGCAATTGGACTGATAGTCCGGTCGCAGTTCCCATGCAAGGAGGCAAGAGTGTTCGAAGGACTTGGTACGCAGCGTCTGCTTGCTCTTTTTGTTGCGGGCTGGCTGCTGTTCAGCTTTCCGCTGTTGGGTTTGTGGGATCGTGATACCACGCTGTTGGGCGTTCCCCTGTTTCCGGCGGCATTGTTTATGCTCTGGGCGCTTCTGATCGGTACCGTTGCCTGGTGGATGGAGCGGCCCGATCAGACGCCACAGGACGACTGATCGTGCTATCGCCCGCCGCGGTCATCGGGGCCTCGTTTGCCTATTTGTTGCTGCTGTTCGCGGTAGCCTATGTGGGTGATAGCCGCGCGCGCCAGGGGCGCTCTGTGATCGACAGCGCGTGGGTCTATGCCTTGTCGATGGCGGTGTACTGCACGGCCTGGACCTATTTTGGCAGCGTGGGACGAGCCGCATCGGGCGGCATCTGGTTCCTGCCGATCTATCTTGGTCCGACGCTGGCCATGGTGCTGGGCTGGCTCGTCATTCGCAAGATGATTCGCATTGCCCGCGTCTACCGGATCACGTCCATCGCAGACTTCATTGCCAGTCGTTATGGCAAGAGCCCGTTGCTCTCAGGCCTGGTGACCCTGATTGCGGTGGTCGGCATCGTGCCCTATATCGCGTTACAGCTGAAGGCGGTCTCAGCAGGTTATACGTTGCTGACGGCAACGGACAGTGCAGGATTGGCGCCGGCGCTGCATTGGGACCGGGACGGTGCCTTCTACGTGGCCCTGGTGCTGGCGGGCTTCAGCATGGTGTTTGGCGCGCGCCACCTCGATACCACGGAGCGGCACGAGGGCATGGTGGCAGCCATTGCCTTCGAGTCTCTGGTCAAGCTGGTGGCGTTTCTGGCAGTCGGTGTGTTTGTCGTCTATGGTTTGTTCGATGGCCTGGCTGATCTGTTTGCCCGGGCGCGCGCGGTCCCGGAACTGGCGCTCTTGTTGCGGCTCGAGCAGGGCGCCAATTTTTCCTGGGCGCAGTGGTTTGCCCAGATCCTGCTGTCGATGCTGTCGGTCGTGTTCCTGCCGCGCCAGTTTCAGGTGATGGTGGTGGAGAACGTGCGTGAAAGTCATTTGCGGCGCGCGGTCTGGGTTTTCCCGCTCTACATGCTTGTCATCAACCTGTTCGTGTTGCCGATTGCGCTGGGCGGGCTACTGTATTTTGGTTCGACGCCGATGAATGCCGAAAATTTTGTCCTGTCGCTGCCTCTGGCAGCGGGTCAGAATGCGTTGGCTTTGTTTGCTTTTGTCGGCGGCCTGTCGGCGGCGACTGGAATGGTGATTGTGGAGACCATTGCCGTCTCCACCATGGTCAGCAATGAACTCGTCATGCCTTTGCTGCTGCGCACCTACCACTTCCGACCGGGCGCCGGCCATGATCTCAGCCGTATGCTGCTCGGCGTTCGTCGAACCACCATCCTGGCTGTCCTGTTGCTGGGCTATTCTTACTTCCATCTGGCCGGCGAGGCATACGCGCTGGTCAGCATCGGACTGATCAGCTTTGCCGCCGTGGCCCAGTTTGCGCCCGCCTTGTTGGGCGGGCTGTACTGGAAGGGCGGTTCCCGATTGGGCGCATTGGCGGGTTTGCTGTCCGGTTTCGCGATGTGGGTTTACACGCTGATGTTGCCGTCGATCGCCAAATCGGGCTGGCTCGGAACTGACTTTCTGGACCTCGGTCCCTGGGGTTTGACCTTGCTGCGACCGGAGCAGTTGCTAGGCCTACAGGGTCTTGATGGTCTGACGCACTCGCTGTTCTGGAGTCTGCTGGTCAACATCGTGGCCTACGTCGGCCTGTCGCTCTGGCGCGCACCTTCCGGGCACGAGTCGAGTCAGGCACAC
The DNA here is from genome assembly GCA_903906695.1 of uncultured beta proteobacterium. Classification (GTDB taxonomy): domain Bacteria; phylum Pseudomonadota; class Gammaproteobacteria; order Burkholderiales; family Burkholderiaceae_C; genus Rhodoferax. The sequence goes on from CAIVLG010000123.1 coordinate 22,932, forward strand.
TTGTTTGTGGATGTGTTTGACCGCAGTGCTTCGTCGATCCCGGTGTTTTGGCGCGGCCAGGCCAAGGTGTCGGATTTGCTGCATCTGTGCGAGCGCTTTCTGGGTCTCGACAAGGCGCGCAGCCTGTTTGAGTCTTATGCAGATCAGGCCGGAGTCAGTCAGTTTGACGCGATCCGGGCCGATGCACGGTTGGTGTACTTTGTCGAAACCCAGTTGGCCGGCGCGGTCGGCAGCGCTTCGGCGAGGCTGTTGGTGGCATCGGCGGTTGAGGAAGAGGCGCTCACGTCCGAAGATGTTTTGCGCATGCTGGATGAAGCCTCGCAGTTACGCGCCCATTCGCGCGAGCTCGAAGAAAAATCCGACTCGCTGGAGCGTGCCACGGCCGAACTGCGCCAGGCCAATGAGCAGCTCAAGAGCCTGGATCGACTCAAGGATGACTTCATGTCCTCGGTCACGCACGAATTGCGCACGCCGCTGACCTCGATCCGTGCGCTGGCCGAACTGATGCGCGACGACGCCGACATGCCGCTGGAGCAAAGGCGCCAGTTCATCGCCATCATCGTGACCGAGACCGAGCGCTTGACGCGGCTCGTCAATCAGGTGCTGGACATGGCCAAGATTGAGTCCGGACACGCCCAGTGGCATACCTCGGACGTGGATTTACGCGCACTGATCAAGCAAGCCGTCAGCACCACCACAGAGCTGTTTCATGAGCGTCAGACGCGGGTCGATGTCGTGCTGTCAGAGCAGGTTCCGAGCTTGATGGTCGACCCTGATCGACTGATGCAGGTGATGCTCAATCTGCTTTCCAATGCTGCCAAGTTTGTGCCGGTGCCCGGCGGACGGGTGACGGTTCGACTCGATCATGATGCAACCGGGGTGACGATTTCGGTGCGCGATAACGGTCCTGGCGTGGCACGCGATCAGCAGGCACTGATTTTCGAACGCTTTCGACAGGGCGGTGACGCCGCCAACCGGCCGCAGGGCACCGGCCTGGGTCTACCCATCAGCCGCCAAATTGTGGAACACTTCGGCGGGCGAATCTGGATTGAGTCGAACCCAGGGCAAGGTTCGAGTTTTGTATTTCAGCTGCCCTGGCATGGGCTTGAGCCGCGGCCGGGCGCCACAGAATAAGGAGACAGACATGAGCAAAAAAATATTGGTGGCGGACGACGAGCCCAATATAGTGATTTCGCTGGAGTACCTGCTCAAGCGCGAGGGCTACAGCGTGCTGGTTGCGCGCGACGGCCAGGAAGCGCTCGAAGTCATCACAAGCGAGCGGCCCGACCTGGTGCTGCTCGACGTCATGATGCCGCGCAAGACCGGCTTTGAAGTCTGTCAGGCGGTGCGTGCCAACGAAGACCTGCAGGCGACAAAAATCCTGATGCTCACCGCCAAGGGCCGCGACACCGATGTCGCCAAGGGCTCCGCGCTGGGCGCCGATGACTACATGACCAAGCCATTTTCGACCCGCGAACTGGTTGAAAGAGTGGCCAACTTGCTGGGCCGCTTGCCGTGAAATCGGACCGGCGCCTGCTACTGGTGATGCTTGTGGCGGGGATGGCCCTGGCCGGCTGGATGGGCCTCACCATGGCGCTGGTCTGGTTCTCACTGGAACCCGACCAGCGCGACATCATGGGCACGCTGATCAGTCCACGTATGGCGCTGGTCGGCATGAGTTGGGCCGTCGCCTTCGCTCTGCTTGCGGCCGGTCTGCGCAAGCTGTGGCGGACCTACGTCAGGCTGCCGGCGCGCTTGCTCGAAGAAACCCGCATCTTGCTGGCGGCCACCGGCGTTCAGCAATTGAATCCGCGTGGCAGCCCGGAAATGCGCTCGCTGGGAGATGCCATCAACGCCTTGGCGGCGCAGCGCGATCTGCTGCGCGAAGACATGGCGCGCCAGGTGACTCAGGCCAGTCAGCGCGTGCAGCAGGAGAAGAACCGCCTGTCCGCACTGATGGCGGAGTTGACGCAAAGCGTGGTGGTATGCAATCTCGATGGCCGCATCCTGCTCTACAACAATCGTGCTCGCCTGCAGTTGCGGGAGTTTTCGCAGATGCCGGATCTCGCCGCGGGTGCCGAACTGATCGGCATTGGGCGCTCGATCTATGCTGTCTTCGACCGCCAGATGGTGGCTCATGCGCTGGAGAATATCCATCAGCGCATGGTGCGCGGCGCGGCCAGTCCGTCGACCCAGTTTGTGACGACCACACCCTCAGGCCAGTTGCTGCGCGTGCAGATGGCACCAGTGCGGCCGGGCGAGACTGATGCAGGCAATGTCGATGCCTTCAGCGGCTTCGTCTTGATGCTGGACAACGTGACGCGAAACTTTGAGCAGGAGTCGCTGCGGGACCGCCTGCTGTATGGCCTGACGGAGGGCAGCCGGTCATCGCTGGCCAGCATGCAGGCGGCACTCGATATGCTGGGCTATGCCGACATCGAGCCTGAGATGCGCGAGCGTTTCATGCGTGTTCTGCGCGAGGAATTGACCGCCATGAGCGGGCGCATAACCGATCTGGCGCAGCACTCCACACAGGGGCTCAAGACGCGCTGGCCGCTGCAGGAAATGCTGGGTGCCGACCTCGTGACCGCGGGGCAACGGCAGATCGAGGCCTATTGCCAGCGATCGGTGACGGTGGACAGTGTCGACGAGACCCTGTGGATCAAGGTGGAAAGCTACACGCTGCTGCAGGCACTGACCTATCTTGCGAGCCGACTGGTGGACGAGTTTGAGGTGAAGTTCCTGCGCTTGCGTCTGCAGGCGGTGGGGCAGCGTGCGCAACTGGACCTGATCTGGACCGGCCACGCCATGAGTACCGAGACCGTCATGACATGGGAAATGGATGCCATGCGCTTTGGCGCCGAGAGTCTGCCGCTGACCGTGCGTGACGTGGTCGAGCGTCATGGGGGCGAGATGTGGTTTGAGCGAGAGCGCGTTCGCCACGAAGCGTTTTTTCGATTTCTGCTGCCCTTGGCGACTGCGCAGGAGCGAATCGAAGCGACTCAGTTGTTGCAAAGCGACAGCCGCCCCGAGTACTACGACTTTGACTTGTTTCAGATGAGTCCGCAGGGCAGCGAACTGGACGATCAGCTGCTGTCGGAGTTGTCGTACACGGTGTTCGACACCGAAACCACGGGTCTCAATCCTTCTGACGGTGATGAGATCATCCAGATCGGCGCGGCGCGCATTGTCAACGGCAAATTGTTGCGGCAGGAACTCTTTGAACAACTGGTTGATCCCGAGCGTCTGATTCCGCCGGCGTCGACAGACATCCACGGCATCACGCAGGATATGGTCATCGGCAAGGCCGGCATCGGCGTGGTGTTACCAGCCTTTCATGCGTTCGCCAGAGACACCGTGCTGGTGGCCCACAACGCCGCTTTCGACATGAAGTTTCTGCAACTCAAGGAGGCCAGTACCGGCGTCGCCTTTCACCAGCCGGTACTCGACACCCTGCTGCTTTCAGCCGTGGTGCACCCGAATCAGGAGTCGCATCAGTTGGAGACGATTGCCGAGGGCTTCAATATCACACTGCAGGGCCGCCATACAGCGATGGGGGACGCCATCGTGACGGCCGAGGTCTGGCTGCGTCTGATCCCGCTACTGGCGGCAATGGGAATCCGTACGCTGCGCCAGGCGCGCCAGGCGGCACAGGAAACTTATTACGCACGTCTGAAATATTGAGTCCGCTTCGGTGTTCGCTGACGCCTTGGCCTACACTTTTGACGATCCCGACCATTCTGTCGGTGAACAGCGACTGCTGACTTTCGGTTTCTCGCAATTGGGACGGCTGCTGGCAGTGGTTCACGCCGAACGAGGCCGTGCTATCAGAATCATCAGCGCCCGCAGGGCAACTCGACATGAACGAGGTATTTATGAGCAAAGCTAAAGACGAGATTCGCGACGAGTATCGGCGTGAAGACTTGGGCAAGGGCGTTCGCGGCAAGTACTTCGAGCGCGTAGCCAAGGGGACCAACCTTGTGTTGCTCGATGACAAAGTTGCGAAGGTGTTTCCCACCGGTAAGGCGGTGAATGAGGCGCTGCTGGGACTGCTCGCGCTGACCGAGCAAACGGCGCGCATAACCGGTCGCGCAAAACGGACTGATCGGAAGCGGGTGACCGTTTAGTTTTATCACCAAGTGCGACGCTGGCCACATTTCCAGCTTGGGTCGATGCTCGCTGCCGAGGGCGCTGCTGTGGGTGGCGCAGCGTGGACTTGGGGTTTTGCCAAATCAAGGGGGAAGCCGCAGGCCGGCGGACATTCGCGGAGTTACCCATTGCGTCGCCCTCGGCACTTACACGCTTGAGGCTCGGACTTGCGAAAGCAATCTGCGTCATGCGGGCTTGGCCAGACCCATGTGGTGGATTTCGAAAGTCTCAATAGAATGTCTGTCCTTTGCAGAAAAGACAGCAAGACATGCCACACGGCCTTATCCGGATCCGCGGTGCACGCCAGCACAACCTCAAGAATCTCGACCTCGACATCCGTACCGGTGAGTTGACGGTGGTCACCGGTCCGAGTGGCTCCGGCAAGTCGAGTCTGGTCTTCGATACGCTGTACGCCGAGGGACAGCGGCGCTATGTCGAGACCTTTTCCGCCTACGCGCGCCAGTTTCTGGACCGCATGGACAAGCCGGCGGTCGACAAGGTCGAAGGCGTGCCACCGGCGATCGCGATCGACCAGACCAACACCGTGCGGTCCTCGCGTTCCACTGTGGGCACCATGACCGAACTCAACGACCATCTGAAATTATTGTTTGCGCGTGCCGGGCAATTGTTCGACCGTGATACAGCAGACGCGGTACAACATGACTCGGCAGAGACGATTTATTCCCAGTTGGTAGCGCGCGTGGCGGCCGAGGATCCGCGATTGGCGGTGACCTTTCCCGTGGAGTTACCGGCTAACACGACCAGCGAAGAGATAGCGCAGTGGTTGTCCGTCAGCGGCTTCACCAAGGTGCAAGCGCAGCGCGAATTGGAGCGCGAATTGGGGTCAGAGCCCGATTCGGTGCAACCCCTTCGGCCAGCGCGAACACGCCGTCCCGAATCGGGATCTGACCCCAATTCAGGCGCCAATTCAAAACGCCTGGTCCTCGACGTCGTGGCAGACCGTTTTCGGCTCGCCCATGTTGAGCGTGCTCGCGTGATCGAGGCGATCGAAGTGGCGCTCAAGCACGGCAGCGGACGGATCGCGGTCTATGTCGACGACACCGCGGTCTGGAAATTCTCCACCGGTCTGCATTGCCCGGAAAGCGATCTGCGTTACACCGACCCGATCGCATCCATGTTCTCGTTCAACTCTGCCGTCGGAGCCTGCGAGAGCTGTCGTGGCTTCGGCCGTGTCATCGGCGTCGATTACGGACTGGTGATCCCAAATGAAAGAGTGACCTTGCGCGCCGGGGCTGTCAAGCCGATTCAAACCCCAGCCTGGCAGGAATGTCAGGACGATCTGATGCGCCATGCCGAGGCCGAGGGCATTCCGCGCGACACGCCCTGGAACAAGCTGACACCCGAGCAGCAACACTGGGTCGTCAACGGATCACCGCACTGGAAGGGCAAATGGAACCAGCACTGGTTCGGCGTCAAGCGTTTCTTCGAGTACCTGGAGACCAAGGCCTACAAGATGCACATCCGGGTGCTGCTGTCCAAGTACCGCAGTTACACCACCTGTCCATTCTGCGCCGGTGCCCGTCTCAAGACCGAAAGTCTGCTCTGGCGCATCGGCAGCAAGGCGGATGCCGATGCCGTGCTGGATCCAGGGAAACGCTTCCTGCCGGTGGGGGTGAAGTGGACACGCACGCAACTCGAAGCGCTGCCGGGTCTGTGTCTGCATGATTTGATGCTGCTACCGATTGACAGGCTTCGGCGTTTTTTCGATGCAATGCAGGCCGGACTGGGGGTAGCGGGCGCCTCCTCATGCTGCGAGCAGAAATCGGCGTCGGCCGCCACCCCCAGTCCGGCCAAGGCATCGGGTGAGCATGGTGCCCTCAAACTGCTGTTCGAAGAAGTCACGACCCGACTCATGTACCTGTGCGATGTCGGCATTGGCTACCTGACGCTGGACCGTCAGAGCCGCACGCTGTCCGGCGGTGAAACGCAGCGCATCAACCTGACAACGGCGCTGGGCACCTCACTGGTCAACACCCTGTTCGTTTTGGACGAGCCCAGCATTGGCCTGCATCCGCGCGACATGCACCGCATCATCCTTGCCATGCAGCGCCTGCGCGACGCCGGCAACACGCTGGTGGTGGTGGAGCACGACCCGGCCGTGATGCTGGCAGCGGATCGGATGATCGACATGGGGCCAGGTCCGGGCGAGCGCGGTGGGCAGATCGTGTTTGATGGCTCCACCGCTGAACTGCGTGATGCCGATACGCTCACCGGCGCTTACCTGGGTGGGCGCAAGCAGGTCGGCATGGGCTTCAAGCGGCTGGTGGAAGCCGGCACGCCGCGTCTGCTGCTGGAGGGCGTGCGTGAGCACAATCTGAAGGACGTCAGCGTCGAGTTCCCGCTGCAGCGTCTGGTTTGCATCACCGGTGTCAGCGGTTCCGGCAAATCGACCTTGATCCAGGACGTGCTGGCGCCTGCGTTGCTGCGCCACTTTGGCAAATCCACCGACGCGCCGGGGCTGCATGAGCAACTGCTGGGCGCCGAGCAGCTCAGCGACGTGATATTTGTGGACCAGTCGCCGATCGGCAAGACGGCGCGCTCGAATCCGGCCAGCTATGTTGGCGCATGGGATGCAATCCGCGAGATTTTTGCCAACGCACCGCTCTCGCGCCAGCGCAGCTACACCGCGTCCAAGTTCAGTTTCAACAATGGCGATGGCCGATGCCCCACTTGCGGTGGCTCGGGTTTCGAGCACGTCGAGATGCAGTTCCTGAGCGACGTCTATCTGCGCTGCCCCGACTGCGATGGCAAGCGTTACCGCCCCGAGATTCTTGAAGTTACGATCGAGCGCAAGACACAACAACTCAACGTTGCCGACGTGCTGAACCTCACCGTCAGCCAGGCCTGCACCCTTTTCACCGCTGACCGCGAAGTCATTCGCGCGTTGCAACCGATCGTCGATGTCGGACTCGAATACGTCAAGCTGGGGCAACCGGTGCCGACGCTCTCGGGCGGCGAGGCGCAGCGCCTCAAGCTCGCGGGCTTTCTGGCCGAGGCCGCCCGGAATGCCAGCGCCAGCCGCCAGGCGCTGGCGCGGCGCGGTACCCTGTTCATGTTCGACGAACCCACCACCGGTCTGCATTTCGATGACATCGCCAAGCTGATGCGCGCCATGCGCAAGTTGCTTGATGCGGGGAATTCGCTGATCGTGATCGAGCACAACCTCGACGTGATCCGCGCCAGCGACTGGCTGATTGACCTCGGCCCCGAAGGTGGCGACGCCGGCGGCGAAGTGGTCGCCACAGGCACACCAGAAGACGTCATGTTGCACTCGACGTCGCATACCGGAAAAGCCCTGCGCGACTATGCGGCGGCGATGGGTGTTGTGCATGAACTGCACGATTTTTCGGGGTCGTGGTCAGCGGGAACGGGCACTCCCCTTCGTTTAGATGCGCGGCCAAATAGGGCTGTTCAGGCTCCCTCTTTCGCCCCGGCGGGGGCGAGAGAGGGCGGGGGGAGTGAGGGGGGAAATAACAACATTCAAATCATCAACGCCCGCGAACACAACCTCAAGAGCCTGAGCGTCAACATCCCGCGCGGCAAGTTCAGCGTCATCACCGGCGTCTCCGGCTCGGGTAAATCGACACTGGCCTTCGACATTCTTTTCAACGAAGGACAGCGTCGCTATCTGGAGTCGCTCAACGCCTACGCCCGTTCCATCGTGCAGCCCGCAGGTCGCCCGGAAGTGGATGCGGTCTACGGCATTCCGCCGACGGTGGCGATCGAGCAGCGGCTCTCGCGTGGCGGCAGAAAATCCACTGTCGGTACTACCACCGAGGTCTGGCATTTTTTGCGGCTGCTCTACGTCAAGCTCGGCACGCAGCACTGCATCCACGACGGCGCGGCTGTGGCACCGCAAACGCCTGACAGCATTGCGGCGCAGTTGATGAAGAATTTTCGCGGCCAGCATATCGGGCTGCTGGCACCGCTGGTGATGAACCGCAAGGGCGTCTACACCGAGCTGGCAGACTGGGCCAGGCCACGCGGGTACACCCATTTGCGCGTTGACGGCAATTTTCTGCCGACGACCGGCTTTCCCCGCATCGACCGCTTCAAGGAACACACGATTGAGTTGCCGGTTGCGAGCCTCGATGTGCTGCCGGAGTCGGAGTCGCAACTGCGCGTCGCCCTGGCCACAGCGCTGACCCATGGCAAAGGGGTGGTCCATGTGCTGAGCGACTTGAGCGGTCTGCGTGAAGCCATGCGGGATGGCGCTTCGACGGCAGCGATCGGCACACTGGGCGGGTTTTCAACCAAACGCGCCTGTCCGATGTGCAGCACCAGTTACGCCGAACTGGATCCGCGCTTGTTCTCCTACAACAGCAAGCACGGCTGGTGCCCGGAATGTGTGGGCACTGGCGTCAAGCTGAGCAAGGAGCAGCGCAAGGTCTTTGATGACTCCGTGCGTGACGATGACAACAAGGGCCGGGAACAGACTTTTGCCGAGCCTGAGGTGGAGGACCTTATCGATGCTGCTTGCCCCGCGTGCCACGGCACGCGGCTCAATGCCACGGCGCGCGCCGTCAAGTTCAATGGCGTTGGCATTGCCGAGATTGCCAGCCTCAGCGTGGGCGATGTGCGGCAGTGGATTGCCAGCTTGCAGATCGAAGGCCAAATGAGCCAGCGCGAAACCGACATCGCGCGCGACCTGATTCCCGAAATCAAAAGCCGTCTTGAGTTTCTCGAGCAGGTGGGCCTGGGCTACCTGACACTGGACCGTGGCGCTCCCACGCTCAGCGGCGGCGAGGCGCAACGCATCCGACTGGCAGCGCAGCTGGGCAGCAATCTGCAAGGCGTCTGCTATGTGCTGGATGAGCCGACCATCGGCCTGCATGCGCGCGACAACCAGATCCTGCTGGGCGCCCTGCAGAGTCTGAGTGACAAGGGCAACACGCTGGTGGTGGTGGAGCACGACGAGGACACGATCCGCCACGCCGAGCACATCATCGACATCGGTCCCAGCGCCGGCAAACGTGGCGGACGGTTGGTGGCCGAGGGGTTGGTGTCCGACATCGTTCAAGCGGCTGACTCGCAGACCGGGCGCTATTTGCTGCACGCGATGAGGCATCCCCTGCAGCCGCGCCGGGCCGTCGTGGTTCGCGCTGCGTCGGGAGCAGAGGGGCAGGGCGCCTCATGCTGCGAGCAGAAATCGGCTTCCTGCCCCTCAACTCCCGACGCGGTTCTTGGAATGGCAGCGCCGCAAGTGAATTTGGCAAAACCCCAAGTCCGGGGGTCGGATTCCAATTTCGACTCCAAACCTTCGAAGAAGAAAAAGGCGCTTCCGAAATTGGACTCTGACCCCAATTTCACGGGTCAAGACGCACAGCGCTGGCTAACGGTAACAAGCGCCACACTGCACAACCTGCAAGCCATCACGACGCATATTCCCTTGAGCCGACTGGTCGCTGTCACCGGCGTCTCGGGTTCCGGCAAATCGACACTGGCACGCGACGTGCTGCTGGCCAACGTGCAGATGGCCGTGCTAAAGCGCAGCACCAAAGCCGGTCGCGATGCGCTGGCTGCGGGAGAGCAAATCGCGTGGACCGGTTGCGAGGCTGTCAGTGGTTTTGAGAGCATTGACCGCGTGCTCGAAGTCGATCAGACGCCCATCGGCAAGACGCCGCGTTCCTGCCCGGCCACCTACATCGGATTCTGGGACATCATCCGCAAGCTGTTTGCCGACACGCTGGAAGCCAAGGCACGCGGCTATGCGGCCAACCGTTTCAGTTTCAACACCGGCGAGGGACGCTGCGCCAGTTGCGAAGGGCAGGGCATTCGCACCATCGCCATGAGCTTTCTGCCGGATGTGAAAGTGCTGTGCGAAACCTGCAAGGGTGCGCGCTTCAACCCGGAGACGCTGGCCGTCAGCTGGCGCGGCCGGAACATTGGCGACGTGCTGCAGATGGAGGTGGACGAGGCGGTCGACTTCTTTGCCGCCATGCCCAACATCAGCCACCCGTTGCAGTTGCTCAAGGACGTGGGCCTGGGCTACCTGACGCTGGGCCAGCCTTCACCAACGCTCAGCGGCGGTGAAGCGCAGCGCATCAAGCTGGTGACCGAACTGAGCAAGGTGCGCGACGACATCACCCGGCGTGGCGTCAAGGCGCCGCATACGCTGTACGTGCTCGACGAGCCGACGGTGGGACTGCACATGGCCGACGTCGAGAAGCTGATCAAGGTGTTGCACCGCTTGGTCGATGGCGGTCACAGCGTGGTCGTGATCGAGCACGATCTGGATGTGATAGCCGAAGCCGATTGGGTAATCGATCTGGGCCCCGACGGCGGCAAGGCTGGTGGCCGTGTCGTTGCCGCCGCGACGCCCGAGGACGTGGTGGCGCTGGGCACGCATACTGGAGTTGCGCTGCGGCATGTGCTGGCACGAATCTGAAGCGGCGAACGGTCGATGATCACTTTCCACAACCAACTGCACACCCTGCACCAGGGCAAGCTCGAAATGTTCCGCGGCCAGTTGGTGCCTTGCTTTGAGGTGCCGGAGCGCGTCGGACATGTGCTGGCCGAGATCGGGCGGCGCCAGGCGGGTCCGGTGCGTCAGCCCACTGCCTTTGACGACAAGGTCCTGCACACCATCCACATGCCGCGCTATCTGGACTTTCTGGCCCATGTCTGGGACGAGTGGGTGGCGCTGGACCCGGCCAATGCAGAGCGCGACGCCTTGCCCTCGTTGTGGCCGGTGCGCAGCTTTCGCAGTGATGTGCTGCCGGTCAACTTCTCGGCGCGCGTTGCTGTGCTCGACATTGACTACCACCACGGCAACGGCACGCAGTCCATCTTCTATTCGCGGCCCGATGTGCTGTTCACGAGCATCCACGGCGACCCGCATACCGAGTATCCGTTTTACCTGGGCTATGCGGACGAATGCGGCGAGGGCGCGGGTCTGGGCTGGAATTGCAACCTGCCACTACCGCGTGGCACCGGTTTTGAGGTTTGGCGCGAGGCACTACGGCAGGCGCTGCAGGGTATTGCTGGATTCAAGGCCAATGCGCTGGTGGTGTCACTGGGCCTGGATACCTTCGACGGTGATCCGGTCGCGGGATTCAAGCTGCACAGTGCTGACTATCTGCGCATCGGCGCCGACATCGCAGCGGCCGGTTTACCCACGATCTTTGTGTTTGAGGGCGGCTACGCGGTGGCTGAGGTGGGTGTCAACGCGGTCAATGTGCTGGAGGGTTTCGAGCAGGAGGCTGGTTAAGACCTCAGACTCTCAATGGCCTCTTGATTTCCCGAAATTCAGTATGCGGGTCGCTAGCACGGTCTCTGTCAGGAAACCGAGCAGCGCGAGCAGAAAGCAGATGATGCCCGCCAGAAAAAAGAGCGTTGCCAGGCGGTAAATTTGCGACTCTGTGGTTTCACCCAGGAACAGCGCCACGATCGTCAGTCCGATCAGCATGGCACAAAAGGTCAGCAGCGCAATGCACAGGTTGGCCAGTCTGCCGCGCAGGCGCAATGCGGCCAGTTCCTTGTAGGAAACAGTCATTGAGTCAGCGGCGGGCGCCGCCTCGATCCGTTCTTCCACGACGCGCGCACGGTCTATGATGCGCCCGAGCCGGCCGGCCACGGTGCCAATCATGCCCGAGACCGCAGTCAGAAGGAAGACCGGCGCCACGGCAAGCTGGATGCCATGGCTGACGGTATTGACATCGGTGGCAAAGAACATCACTTTCCTTTCGTGTTGGGGAGCTAGAGGTATGTCATCCCGGACTCGATCCGGGAACCAGTGCCACGCGCACACTGGATTGCGGGTCAAGCCCGCAATGACAACGGTGCATCCATTCTCGCGCTGATCAGAACCTGTGCCAACTCAGCAAAACCGGCACCGCCGCGTGAGGGTGTGACATAGGCCGGCAGGGCGCTCATGCGATCCGAGAAGGTCATCACATTGGCCACGCCCACTGCATGGGTCAGGTAGGCAAACATGGGCGTGTCGTTGGGCGAGTCGCCGGCAAACATGCAGCGCTGGCGTTCCTGCGCCAGTTCCAGGCCATAGCGCTCGCGCATCAGCAAATGCGCCATGCTGAGCTTGTCGTACTGGCCGAACCAACCGTTGACGTGGATCGAGCTGACCTTGGCTGTCATGCCTGCATCTTCCATCAGCGTCACGATCCGGTCGACAGCGCTTCGTGGCAAAGCGGGCACGTCTTCACAGAAGTCGATTGCCAGGTCGTACAGGCGGCAGAACTGGTCGGAAGCGACGGCACAGCCCGGCACTTCACGCAGGATGGTGTCGCGCACGGCGGCCAGTTTGCCGGTGTTGGCCGTGCGCTCGGCCTCACCCAGCAGATGGCGGTGTTTCAGCTTGTGCGCTGCGTGGTCGTGCCAGTAGTAGAAGGCGCCGTTTTCGCCGATGACCGCATCCACCGGCCACATGCGCGCGATGTGGTCGCACCAGCCAGCCGGTCGCCCGGTGATCAGGATCACGCGCAGACCAGCGCGGCGCAGATCGTCCAGCGCGCCATAAGCCGGTGGTGTGAGTTGGCCATCGGTGGTGAGCGTGTCGTCGATGTCGCTGAAGACGGTGTGCATGCACGCAGCCACAGTGCGGGGCAGCTCGGACAGAGGACGCAGTGACATCGATTAACCCGCGCTTTGCAGTGCCAGCCCGGCGTGTTCGCGCAGCGGGTGGAAGTGAATTTTGGGGAATCGTTCCTGCGCCAGGCGCACGTCGTAGGGTGAGGTGCACAGGAAGGCGAGGGTATTGGCGGCGTCGCGTGCCATGCGCATCGGATAGGCATCGCAAAAGGTCTTGAGTTCGGCAGGGGTGTCGGCGGTGATCCAGCGTGCGCCGGTGTACTGGCTGCCCTCGAGCCGGATGTCGGCGTCGTACTCGCCCTTCAAGCGGTGCTGCACCACTTCGAACTGCAACTGGCCGACAGCGCCGAGCAGCATGTTGCCGCCGACCTCGGGCCGGAACACCTGGATCGCGCCTTCTTCGCCGAGTTGCGCCAGGCCCTGCTGCAACTGCTTGGTGCGAAGCGGATTCTTCAGCACCACGGTGGTAAACAGTTCGGGCGCGAAAAAGGGCAGGCCGGTGAACTGCAGGGTGACCGAGCCATCGGTGATGGTGTCGCCGAGCTGCACGCCACCGTGTGTGGTAAAGCCGACGATGTCGCCGGCATAAGCCTCGTTCACCGCTTCGCGACGTTGGCTCATGAAGGTGACGACGCTGGTCGGGCGCAGTTCTTTTGCAGTGCGCATGACCTTGAGTTTCATGCCCGGTGTGTATTTGCCGGATGCCATGCGCACAAAGGCAATGCGGTCGCGGTGATTCGCGTCCATATTCGCCTGCACCTTGAACACGACACCCGAGAACGCCTCGTCTTCGGGCTGCATGACCTGAATCACCGGTTGTTTGTTGACGATCAGCGAACTGGTGCGTGGGCCGGGCGAGGGCGCCAGATCGACCAGCGCTTCCAGCACTTCCATCACGCCAAAGTTGTTGACGCCGGAACCAAAGAAGACCGGCGTCTGCTTGCCCGCCAGAAACGCTTCGCGGTCCCAGACCGGCGAAGCGCCGGTGGCCAGTTCCATGCTTTCCAGGGCGGTTTCGAACTCGTGGCCAAAGCGCTTGATCAAGGCCTGCGGATCGGACAGCGGCATGGCATCAAAGTCCTGCGGCAGGCGCTCGCTGCCGGACTCGAACACCGTCATGACCTGGGTGCGCAGGTTGATGATGCCGCCAAAGGTCTTGCCTTGGCCTACCGGCCAGGTCATTGGCACGCAAGGCATGCCGAGCTCTCGTTCGATCTCGTCGAGGATGTCGAGCGGCTCGCGCACCTCGCGGTCCATCTTGTTGACGAAGGTGATGATCGGTGTGTTGCGCTGGCGGCAGACTTCGATCAGGCGCCGCGTCTGCGCTTCCACACCATTGGCGGCGTCGATCACCATCAGCGCGGAATCGACAGCGGTCAGCACACGGTACGTGTCCTCGCTGAAGTCCTTATGGCCGGGCGTATCGAGCAGGTTGATGACGTGGTCGCGGTACAGCATCTGCATCACGCTGGAGGCAACCGAGATGCCACGCTGCTTTTCAATCTCCATCCAGTCGCTGGTGGCATGGCGCGTCGCCTTGCGCGCCTTGACCGAGCCGGCGATCTGGATCGCGCCCGAGAACAGCAGCAGCTTTTCAGTCAATGTGGTCTTGCCGGCGTCGGGGTGCGAGATGATGGCAAAGGTGCGGCGGCGGCGGGTTTCAGAGGCAAAAGACACAGATCAATTCCGGTTGACTCCACGCGGGGGAGGGCTCAGGATTCTAAACGGCGATGATCAGGTCATGACCGAGGGAATGACCCGCCTCACCAGGCCTGACGATCGATCGGCGCGGTTGACACCTGAGAGAATGACGCCGGGGAGTGATTACCCCGACAATATCGCTCAGGCAAAGACTTGAAAGAAAAGGTTGACCATGGGAACAGGTTCGGACACCAGTCTTCAGGCGCATCAGTTGGTGCGTCGCACAGTGGCCCTGGTGCTGGCCGGTGGGCGCGGCGCCCGGCTCAAGCAACTGACAGATCGGCGTGCAAAGCCGGCAGTCTATTTCGGCGGCAAGTTCCGCATCATCGATTTCACACTGTCCAATTGCCTGAATTCGGGCATCCGCCGGATGGCGGTGGTGACGCAATACAAGTCGCATTCGCTGTTGCGGCATCTGCAGCGCGGCTGGAGTTTCCTGCGCGCCGAGCTCAACGAGATGATTGACTTGCTGCCGGCGCAGCAGCGTGTCGGTGAAGAGCATTGGTACCGGGGCACGGCGGACGCAATTTTTCAGAATCTGGACATCATCCGCTCCAAACATCCGGAATACATCCTGATCCTGGCCGGGGACCACATTTACAAGATGGATTACTCGATCATGCTCAAGGACCACGCCGAGAGTGGCGCCGGCTGCACGGTCGGCTGCATTGAGGTTGCGCGCGCTGAAGCCAGCGCATTCGGTGTGATGGCCGTCGATGAGCAGCGCACCATCACGGCGTTTGTCGAAAAGCCCCATGACCCGCCCGCGATGCCGGGCAATGAGGCCATGTCGCTGGCCAGCATGGGCATTTATGTCTTCAATGCGGACTATCTATACCGCCTTCTTGAGGAAGATCTGGCCGACCCCGCTTCAGACCATGACTTCGGCAAGAACGTGATTCCGCGCGCCGTATTGCAAGGACGCGCGTTGGCCCACCCGTTTCGCATGTCCTGCGTCTCCCGGGTACAGGGTGCAGAGCCGTATTGGCGCGATGTCGGAACCATCGATGCATTTTGGTCGGCCAACCTGGATCTCGCGTCCACCTTACCGGAGCTTGACATCTATGACACCGACTGGCCGATCTGGACCTACCAGCGTCAATTACCGCCTGCGAAGTTTGTTCCAGATGCCATCGGTCGCCACGGCATGACGGTCAATACCTTGGTGTCGGGTGGTTGCATTGTGTCGGGCTCGCATGTGGCCCATTCGGTGCTGTTCTCCGAAGTGCGTGTGCATTCCTTTTGCCATGTGGAGCAGGCGGTCATTCTGCCGGAGGTAACGATAGAGCGGCACTGCCGACTGAGAAAAGTAGTGATCGACCGCGGCTCTCATATTCCCGAAGGCATGGTGGTCGGTGAAGACGCCGAGCTGGACGCGAAACGCTTCGAGCGCACAGAAGGCGGCGTGGTGCTGATCACGCGCGAGATGATGGCAAAGCTCAATTGATGCCGGTGATGAAAGTCCTTCAGGTCAGCGCCGAAATTTTTCCCTTGTTGAAAACCGGCGGGCTGGCCGATATTGCTGGCGCAATGCCCCGTGCCCTGAGCGCTGCGGGCTGCGAGGTGCGCGTCCTGCTGCCCGGTTTTGCGGCGGTGCTGGAGGATTTGCAAGAGCTGCAGCCGGGACTTGAATTGACGGCACCCTGGGGTCAGGGCGTCGTTGTGCGCCGCGGGCGCTTGGCAAGCCTGGACCTGATGGCCTATGTGATCGACGCGCCGCAACTCTACCTTCGCGCCGGCGGTCCCTACCAGGACGCACAGCGCCAACCTCACGCCGACAATCACCGCCGTTTTGCGCTGCTGAGTTTTGCTGCGGCGGAATTGGCGTGCGCGCTGGACGCCGAGTGGCAACCGCAGGTGGTGCACAGCCACGACTGGCACGCGGCTTTGGCCAGCGCCTACATGGCGTTCTCACGGGCGCGCCAGCCGCTTGCGGTGGTCAGCGTATACACCGTGCACAACCTGGCGTACCAGGGGCTGTTTGCAGCGGAGCTGTTTGCCGAGCTCGGACTGCCCGACAGCGTTTTTTCGGTCGACGGGATGGAGTACCACGGGCAGATTTCCTTCATGAAGGCGGGCCTGTCCTACGCCGACCGCATCACGACTGTCAGTCCGACCTATGCGCGCGAAATTCAAACTCCGGAGCAGGGCTGCGGTCTGGACGGCTTGTTGCGCGCACGCGCTGGTGTGCTGTCGGGCATTCTGAATGCGGTGGATGAGTCGGTCTGGAATCCGGCTCACGACCCACTGATTCCGTTTGCCTATGACGCGCGAAAGCCCGCTGGCAAGGCGCAGTGCAAAGCGGCGTTGCAGCAGGAACTGGGTTTGACGCAGCGGAGCGATGCACTGTTGTTTGGTGTCGTCAGCCGTCTGACCGAACAAAAAGGCTTGCACCTGGTGTTGACGGCGCTGGACGCGATGCTGGAGCGCGGCGCGCAACTGGTCGTGCTCGGCAGTGGCGAGGCCGCCCTGGAGCGCGCTTTGAGCGATCTTGCGGCAGCTTATCCCGAGACTTTGTCAGTGCGCATCGGCTATGACGAACAGCACGCGCACCGCATCTTTGCCGCCAGCGATGTGACGCTGGTGCCGTCACGCTTTGAGCCCTGTGGTCTGACGCAGATGTACGGTCTCAAATACGGCAGCTTGCCACTGGTGCACCGGGTTGGTGGCCTGGCCGACACCGTTGTGGATTGCACGCTGGAAGATCTGGCCGAGGGTCTGGCCAATGGCTTTGTCTTTGCCGAATTCAGCCAGCAAGCCTTCGAGCGAGCGCTCTGCCGCTCCTTTGCGCTTTATGCCCGTCGCACCGAGTGGAACCGGGTGCGCTCTCGCGCCATGCGGCAGTCGCTCGGATGGGAAAACGCGGCCCGGCAGTATGTTGCCCTCTACCAAGACGCCCTAAACAGTTTGTAGCAGCAGCAGGCCGTGTGCCGGTACCGGGCAGGTGCCGTCGCCTTGACTGCGCCAAGCCGACCGACCTTGCGGCTGACTGCTGTCCAGCAGCGCATGCCAGAGGCCGGCTGGCAGCTGAAACGGCCGCATGTATCGGCTGGCGTTTACCAGCAGCAGCAGCGGCAGCGTCGAACGTCCGGGCTTGCCAATCAGGCAGCCCAAAATTTGCTGCGTCGGCTCGTTCCAGGCTTCGCCTTGCATTGCCGAGCCATCACTGCTGAGCCAGGCCAAGTCGTGCACGCCACTGGCATCGGCAACACCGCTGTACCACTGGTTGGCAAAGGGCAGCAAGCGCTGGCGCAGCGAAATCACATGCCGGGTAAAAGCGATCAGGTCGGAATCGGCCTGAGACCAGGCGAGCCAGCTGACGGTGTTGTCCTGGCAGTAGGGGTTGTTGTTGCCGTGCTGCGTGTGGCCCAGTTCACTGCCGGCGCTAAGCATCGGCGTGCCCTGCGCCAGCAGCGTGCTGGCCAGCAGAACGCGTTGCAGCTTGGCGCGCAGGCCCTGCACGGCGGGTTCGTCACTGGGTCCCTCGGTACCACAGTTGAAGCTGAGGTTGTGTCCGTGGCCATCGTGATTGTTTTCGCCGTTGGCCTGATTGTGTCGATGCAGATAACTGACCAGATCGCGCAGCGTAAAGCCATCGTGTGAGCTGACGTAATTGACCGACTCGGCGGGCGCGCGCCGACGTGCCTGATAGAGGTCCGACGAGGCGCACAGTCGCATCGCAAAATCACCGCGTGTGGAGCCGTGCGCGCTGGCGCCATCAGCTGCAGAGCGGATCCAGAAGCGTCGCATGCCGTCGCGGAATTGGTCGTTCCATTCGAGCCAGCTGCGTGGGAACGCCCCGACCTGATAACCATGCGGTCCGCAGTCCCAGGGTTCGGCAATCATTTTGACCCTTGACAGCACCGGGTCCTGGGCCACCGCTGCAAAGAAAGCCGCCTCGCGGTCAAAGCCCTTGTCGCCGCGACCGAGCACCGGCGCCAGGTCAAAGCGAAAGCCATCCACATGCATGACGCTGACCCAATAGCGCAGACTGTCCATCACCAGTTGCAGCACGCACGGTTGACGGATGTCGAGCGTGTTGCCGCAGCCGCTGTGGTTCTCGTAACGTGCCGGATCATCGGCTTGCAGACGGTAATAACTGGCATTGTCCAGCCCCCTGAAACTCAGGGTCGGACCGGTTTCATCGGATTCTGCTGTGTGGTTGAAGACGACGTCGAGCACCACCTCAATCCCGCTGGCATGCAGGCTACGCACCATGGAGCGGAACTCGTCGCGTGGCGACAATTGATTGAAACCGCTGGCCCAACGCGGATCGGCGCAAAAGAAGGCGATGGTGTTGTAGCCCCAGTAGTTGCTCAAGCCCATGGCTTGCAGACGCTGTTCACTCAAGGCATGGTGCAGCGGCAGCAGGCTGACGGCTGTCACGCCCAGGTCTTTGAGGTGCGCCAGCGACGCCGGGTGCGCGAGTCCGGCGTAGCTGCCGCGCAGCGCAGCGGGGACCTGCTCGTTGAGTTGTGAAAAACCCTTGACGTGGCACTCATAAAGCACCGTATCGGCCAGTGCAATGTGTGGTACGTGGTCGTCGCCCCAGTCGAAGTTGTCAAACGGGACGCGCGCCTTCAAGGCCAGATCAGCGTTGTCGCGGACGCTCAGATGACCGGGATGGAGACGGTCGTCTGAAAAATGAGCGTCATGCCAGACGAACTCGCCGACGATCTCGCGCGCATAGGGGTCGAGCAGCAGTTTGGAGCTGTCGAAGCGGTGGCCACGGTCTGGCAGCCAGGGGCCATGTGCACGAAGGCCGTAGACCAGTCCCGGTTGCGCGCCGGGCAGGTAACCGTGCCAGACATCGTTGCTGTGAGCGCTCAGGCGGTGGCGGGCAATCTCCGTGCTACCGCTGGCGTCGAACAGGCATAAATCGATGGTCAGGGCATGGACCGAGAAGACCGCGAAGTTGATGCCATGGCCATCGAAGTGGGCGCCCAGAGGCCAGGGCTGACCCGCTTGCAACCCAGCAGGACTGGTCAAATCTTCCATTGATGTTCAACGTGACCCGTGCCCTGAATTGGGACATTTTGCGGAAACGCCTTGCCCATGCTGACGCGCGGCTCGATCGTGTAACCAAGGCGCTTGTAGAACGCGGCGGTGGACTCGTTGGAGGCCAGGAGCTGTAGATTCACCTTCATGCAACCGAGCTCGCAGAGCGCCTTCTCCGCGTGGGCAACCAACTCAGCCCCCAGACCTTTGCGACGATAGGCGGGAAGAACGGCCATCGAATACAGCCAACCGCGGTGCCCGTCGTA
Source organism: uncultured beta proteobacterium (assembly GCA_903906695.1). Taxonomy (GTDB): domain Bacteria; phylum Pseudomonadota; class Gammaproteobacteria; order Burkholderiales; family Burkholderiaceae_C; genus Rhodoferax. Next base: position 42,614 of record CAIVLG010000123.1, read on the forward strand.
GCCGGCCATCGCAGTGCCGACAACGGCATTGCCCTCCATGGCAACAAAGAGCAGCCCATCCTTGACGGCCATCTTCTTGTCGATGGCAAGCGATGGGGAATTGCGCGGGGCGTCATAGCCAAAAACGTCACGCCAAAGCGCGACGACTTGTGGACGATGCGCTGTATCAGAGTACGGAACGATTGTTGCCATAGAGGTTTAAAGCGCGAGCCTCTGGAAATAGAGGTATTCCCGCCGGACCGTCGGGTCGGCAGGTGCGGCTGGTCCATAGAAACGGAACGGCCCGTCGGTGTTTGGGGGAAGTGGTACAGGGCTCTCACACCAGCCGACTTGCAGTCGCATTTTTTTCGTGCCTGGCTCGGCACCCTTCTCCCAGGACTGGACATTGAAGGTGAACTCGGCAAAGTCCTTATGCAGCGGATCCCCCTGTTTGTGGTGAACGACATCCGAGACCGTGCCAACGGCCACCCAGGCGGCCGCGTTCCAGCACTTCTCGTAGTCCGGGCCTCCCGTGCGACCTTCGCAAGGCGAGGGTAGACAGGCCTTCGTGGCGCAGGCGAGGTTTGGCATGATCAATAAGACAGCGCCAAGTGCGATTGCGCAGAGGCGCCGCCAGACGAGTTCTGAAGTGGCGTTTGGATACACGATTGATTGTCCTTGTGGTCTAGGTGGCGCCCATTTCAAGAATGTAGCCTTCCCGCATCTCGGCACCGCACTTCGGGCAGTTGGATTGCATCGCTATTCCTATCTCGTTGCTTTCACTTCATGCTGGCTATCACCGGAATTGTTGAACATTGTTACCGAACTTCTGCGCCGAGTTGAATCGGGTTTTGGGCCTGCAACCGGGAAAGCTCCAGCGACCGGAAGTCGTCCGGGCTTTTGGCGGGCGTTTCAGAGTTCATTGGACTCATCGTGGTTAAGCCGCCATGGCCTTCCCGTTGAACTTTTCATCGATTCTTGTATGGACGACGTGAAAACCGTCAACCATGATTGATAAGTTCAAGCAGCACGGTGGCCAGCGGGGGCAGCGTGAGGACGATCGAATGCGGCCTGCCGTGCCATGGGATGTTCTCAGCCGTCGCGGCGCCCAGCGGCGTGCCGACATTGCTGCCGCCGTAGTGCACCGAGTCTGTGTTCAGACACTCCCGGTACTGGCCGGGCTCCGGAACGCCGAGACGGTAGCTGGGCCAGACGGTGGGGGTGAAATTGCAGACTGCGACCACGAACGAATGCTCATCGACGCCGCGCCGGATGAAGCTCAGTACCGAGCGCTCTGCGTCGTTATGCTCGATCCACTCGAAACCGGCGGGCACAAAGTCCTGCTGGTAAAGCGCTGGCGTGCTGCGGTAAAAATGGTTGAGGTCACGCACCAGACGTTGCACGCCTTCGTGCTCTGCGTGTTGCAGCAGATGCCAGTCCAGGCTTTGATCGTGGTTCCATTCGCGGTCCTGCGCAAATTCGCAGCCCATGAACAGCAGTTTCTTGCCGGGGTGGGCAAACATATAGCCCAGAAAGGCGCGCAGGTTGGCGAATTGCTGCCAGCGGTCGCCCGGCATTTTTTTGAGTAATGATCCTTTGCCGTGCACCACTTCGTCGTGCGAAATCGGCAGCACAAAGTTCTCGTTGAAGGCGTAGATCATGCTGAAGGTGATCTCACCGTGATGGTGCTTGCGGTGAATCGGGTCGCGCGCCATGTAAACCAGGCTGTCGTGCATCCAGCCCATGTTCCACTTGTAATGAAAGCCCAGGCCGCCGGCATAGGTGGGGCGTGACACGGCTGGAAAGGCAGTCGATTCTTCGGCCAGCGTGATGGCTTGCGGACGCTCAGCCCCGATGACCTCGTTCAAACGTTTCAGAAAGGCGATCGCTTCGAGGTTCTCGCGACCGCCGTGCACATTGGGAATCCACTCGCCGGCCTTGCGGCTGTAGTCACGGTAAAGCATCGAAGCCACTGCATCGACGCGCAAACCGTCAACGCCAAAGCGTTCCAGCCAGTACAGGGCGTTGCCCAGCAGGAAGTTGCTGACCTCGGTGCGCCCCAGGTTGTAGATCAGGGTGTTCCAGTCGTTGTGAAAACCTTCACGTGGGTCGGCGTACTCGTAGAGGTGGGTGCCGTCGAAATTGGCCAGGCCATGTGGGTCGCTTGGAAAGTGCGCCGGCACCCAATCCAGGATCAGGCCGATGCCCTCGGCATGACAGCGCGCCACCAGACGGGCAAAGCCGGCAGCGTCACCAAAGCGCGACGTGGGTGCGTAAAGCCCGACCGGCTGATAGCCCCAGGAACCGTCGAACGGGTGCTCACTGATGGGCAACAACTCCAGATGCGTAAAGCCCATGTCAACGGCATAGGGAACCAGTGTCTCGGCGAGTTCATCCCATGTCAGCCAGCGATTGCCTTCGTCGGCGTTACGCCGCCACGAACCCAGATGGACTTCGTAAATGCTGATCGGTGCATCCAGCGCATTGGCGCGCTGGCGCCGTGTGTCAAGGGGCAGTGGAGCGGGTAATTTGCCGATGACACTCGCAGTGGCCGGGCGTAACTCGGCTTGCAGCGCGTAAGGGTCGGCTCGGGCCGGCAATACCTGTCCGCCTTGCGAGCGAATCTCAAATTTGTACTTGCTGCCCAATGCTACGCCAGGCAGGAACAATTCCCACACGCCACACTCACGCCGCAATCGCATCGGGTGCCGTCGTCCATCCCAGAAGTTGAAGTCGCCGACGACGCTGACGCGTGAGGCGTTTGGCGCCCAGACGGCAAAACGGCTACCGGCCACACCCAACATCTCACAGCTCAGCGCCCCCAGCACCTCGAACGGACGCAGATGCTTGCCTTCGCCGAGCAGCCAGACGTCCATCTCTCCCAGCACCGTGGGGAAACGGTAGGGGTCGTCGATGAGGGTGCTCAGGCCATTGGTCCACTGCACATGCAGGCGATAAGAGGTCGCTGTTTCCGCTGGCACCAGTCCTTCAAAAAAACCGTCGCTGTGCTTTTGCCGCAGCGGGCCGAGGGTCTGGCCATCGACGGTTTGCACCACCACTGTCTGAGCGCTTGGCAAGAAGCAGCGCACCGAAATCTGACCGGGCGCGGCCGGATGAGGCCCGAGCACGGAAAAAGGGTCGCCATGCCGAGCGCCGCAGATTGCCTCGATATCGTGTGCGGGCAACATCGGCTTCAGCGCGGTGCCGCCTGAACGTGCCAGATTTGCTGCGCGTAGTCGTTGATGGTGCGGTCCGACGAAAACGCGCCCATGCCTGCCACATTGCAGATGGCGCGCTCGCACCATTTCGCCGGCTGGCGATAGAGCTCATCAACTTGATGTTGGGTTGCGACATACGACTCGTAGTCAGCCAGCAGCAGGTAGTGGTCGCCACCCCACAGCAGTGAATCCACCAGCGCACGGTAGCGTCCGGGTTCTGCCGGCGAGAAGCCACCACCCGAAATGGCGTCCAGCACCGCCTTGAGCCGCGGCTGGCTTTCGTAGTAGCGCAGGGGCTGATAGCCATGTTGCCGCAAGGCCTGGACCTCAGGCGTCTTGAGGCCGAAGATGAAGATGTTCTCGTCTCCCACGTGTTGGCGGATCTCGATGTTGGCACCATCATCGGTGCCTATCGTCAGTGCGCCATTGAGCGCCAGCTTCATATTCCCGGTGCCCGACGCTTCGGTGCCGGCGGTCGAAATTTGCTCGGACAGATCAGCGCCCGGCATGATGATTTCCGCCACCGAGACGCCATAGTTGGGTACGAACACCAGCTTGAGTTTGTCGCCGATGCGCGGGTCCGAGTTGATGACCTGGGCGACGTCGTGGATGAGCCGGATGATGGTCTTGGCCATCGCATAGGAGGAGGCTGCCTTGCCGGCAAAGATCACTGTGCGCGCTACCCATGCTGCCCGCGGATCGGCCAGGATCGCCTGGTAGCGCGTCACCACATGCAGCAGGTTGAGCAATTGGCGCTTGTATTCGTGAACGCGTTTGACCTGCACGTCGAACAGGCTGTCAGGACTGACCCGGATGCCGGTGCTTTGCTCGATCAACTGGGCCAGACGCACCTTGTTGCTGTGCTTGGCGGCCATGAAAGCACGCTGGAAATCAGGGTCGTTCTTCTTGTCCCTGAGTAGCTGCAACTGATCGAGGTCGACGCGCCACTGGGGGCCCAACGTGGCATCGAGCAGCCCGGAGAGCGACGGATTGGCCTGCGCCAGCCAGCGTCGTGGCGTGACACCGTTGGTCATGTTGGTAAAGCGCTCCGGCCAGAGGCTGGCGAAGTCGGCAAAAATCGTTTGCACCAGCAAGGCCGAGTGCAGCGCCGAGACGCCGTTGACCTTGTGGCTGCCGACGATCGACAGATGGGCCATGCGCACGCGGCGTTCACCGTGCTCGTCAATCAGGGAGAGCCGCGCCAGATAGGCGTTGTCGCCGGGGCGGTGGCGAGCGGCCAGCTCCAGAAACTCCTTGTTGATGCGGAAGATGATCTCGAGGTGCCGCGGTAGCACGTGCTGCATCAGACTCACCGGCCAGGTCTCCAGCGCCTCGGGCATCAGGGTGTGGTTGGTGTAGGAGAAGGTCTTGCCACACAGACGC
>CAIVLG010000124.1 GCA_903906695.1 uncultured beta proteobacterium
CGCGCTGCCTGGTATCACGCTCATGGCGCCGATTTCGCCGGCGCGCATGGCGCACAGACTGATCACCGCACTGTCGATCGGCCTCACGTTGCGCGACACAATACTCTGCACTGCCGTGATGATGTGCGCCGCCACCAGCACTGGATCCACGGTCTGGTAGGCGTGGGCGCCATGCCCGCCCTTGCCTGTGATTTCGATCACGATACGGTCCGCCGCCGCCATCATCGGGCCGGGGTTGATTCCCACCGTCCCCGCAGGCATGCCCGGCCAGTTGTGCATACCGTAGACCGACTGCACCGGAAATCGCTCGAACAGCCCATCTACTATCATGGCTTTGGCGCCCGCATATCCCTCTTCGCCGGGTTGAAAAATCAGCACCGCTGTGCCATCGAAGTTGCGCGTCTCGGCCAGATAGCGCGCCGCAGCCACCAGCATGGCCGTGTGGCCATCGTGACCACAGCCATGCATCAAACCCGCTTTGCCTGACTTCCAGGCAAAATCATTGTGCTCGGTCATCGGCAGCGCGTCCATGTCGGCACGCAGGCCTATCATCTTTGCGCTGCTGTTGCGCTGCCCCTTGATGACGGCAACGACGCCGGTCTTGCCGATGCCGCAGTGAACCTCATCGACACCGCAGAGCTTTAGGGCTTGCTGCACCCGAGACGCCGTATAGACCTCTTCAAAACCCAGTTCCGGATGGGCATGCAAATCTCGCCGCAAAGCGGTAATTTCGGGGTGAAACGCCGCAATGTGCGCAAACGCGCGACCCTGAACTTTCAGGCTCGAATAACTAACGATGTCCTGCATCAATGTCCTCCGGAGTGACCAATCCGCAGGCGCGGGTCGACCACAAAATAAAGTAGATCAACCACCAGATTGATCAACACAAAAATCAGGGCGATCAGGCACAGATAGGCTGCCATCACGGGGATATCGGCATAGGTTACTGCCTGAATGAACAAGAGGCCCATGCCTGGCCACTGAAACACGGTCTCGGTGATGATGGCAAAGGCAATCAATTGCCCCAATTGCAGCCCGGTGATGGTGATCACGGGTACCAGTGTATTTTGCAAGGCGTGGCCAAAATGAATGGCGCGGTCGCTCAGGCCCCGAGCGCGCGCAAAGCGAATGTAATCGGTGCGCAGCACCTCCAGCATTTCAGCGCGCACCAAACGCATGATGAGAGTGAGCTGAAACACGGCCAGCGTGATCGCCGGCAACACCAGATGGTGCCAACCGTCGAGCGTGAGCAGGCCGCTTTGCCACCAGCCCAGCTGCACCACTTCACCGCGACCGAAACTCGGGAACCAACCCAGGCCAACACAGAACGCAAGGATTAGCAGTATGCCAATCAGAAAAGTCGGCAAGGACACCCCAAGCAGCGAGATCGTCATGAAAAGCTGACTCAGAAAGCTGCCCCGCGTAAGTGCCGAATAGACCCCCAGCGGCACGCCGATCAACAAGGCCAGCGAGGCGGCCACCAGCGCCAGTTCGAGCGTGGCGGGCAGGCGCTCGGCGATCAGTCGTGACACCTTTGCACCCTGGCGCAAACTCAGACCAAATTCGCCCTGCACGGCGTTGGACAAGAAGTGCAAAAACTGCACAAAAAACGGTTGATCAAGACCCAAATCCGTGCGCAATTGGCGAATCTGATCGGGCTTGGCGTCCTGCCCGAGCAGGAACACCACCGGGTCGCCTACGTACTGAAACAGCATGAAGGCGATGAAGGCCACCACCACCATCACCAGCAGTGCCTGCAGCAAACGACGAAGAATAAAGACAAGCATCAAAAGGAGCGAGGCAAAGTCCGACCTTTACCCGACACAGGAGGCGTCGATCTCAGGATTTCAACAAGTCCGGCGCGGCCATCGAGCGAATGGTTCCGAGTGTAGCGACAAAAAAACCCCGCTGCGTTGCCGCAGCGGGGTTCTGATATTTCAATTCTCAACTGACTTGCGTCAGCGTCAAATTAGAAGGAGTGATACATGCCGATCGCGAGGTTGCCAGCGCTGCCGTTGGCGGTCATACCACCGATGACATTCGCGCCATAGTTGTTGCCGTTATCGCTGTTCGAAAAACCGGCGTAGGTTGCGTAAACAATGGAACGCTTGGACAGGGTGTAGTCAACACCGAGGCCGAACATCGAACCCTTCATATCAGCTTTGGTTCCCGCGTTCAGGCCGCCACTGCTCAGATTGTTGGTGCCAATGATGTACGAACCCTTGAACTTGAAAGCGCCGAACGGCACTGAAACCGCGAACATGTTGGTGTCGTTCTTCAAGTCCGGGCCAGCCAAAGCTGCCACGCCTTCATGAGCGTACGTGTACATGATTTTCGCAGGACCGAAGTCGTACGAAGCAGATAGCGATTGCAGCGTGTAGTCGCCCTGACCGCTGGCAACGCCGGCGTTGGTCAGACCAGAGTACTTGGTCTGTTGCTGACCCAGCGACACAAAGATCGGGCCCTTGGCGTATTGAGCGGTAATGGAGTAACCACCGCCGTCGTTGGCGTTGTTAGGACCGCTGACGTTCTCACCCATCCAGATTTGACCGTTGGCCGAGAAACCACCCATGTCAGGTGTGATGTAAGTCACCATGTTGGAAGCATTGGTGCCGGTGGTAGCAAAACCCTTGTATACGCTAAGCAACAAAGCCATTTGGGTCGAATCGGCAGGGCCGTTAGTGAAGAAAGGATCCACAGCACCTTGCACGCCCAAGAATGTGTTGACGTACTCGCGACCCAGCTTGATTTCACCGAAGTTGCCAACCAGGCCAACATAAGAACGGCGTTGGAACACAATGCCTTGACCGCCAGCTGCAGCAATGGCGGCGCCAGAGTTTTGATTGTTGCTGTTCGAGCCTTTGCCAGCGCCAGTGTCATTGGCCAGACCGGCTTCGAGCCAGAACTTGGCTTTCAGACCGCCGCCCAGATCTTCCAGGCCGCTGAAACCCAGCTTGCTGGAACCATATTGCGAGTTTGCGAGGGACGATTTGTTTTGGTTGCCAGTGGCAGTGTCACCGCTAGCGTAATTGTAGGATGCGTCAACAGCGCCCCAAATGGATACAGTGGATTGTGCGAATGCGCCGCTGGCAGCCAATGCAGCCAGGGCGACGAGGGTTTTTTTCATATTAAATACTCCAAGGTTAAACATAGGGCTCCGGTATGATGCGATTTCGGACCCCGGGCCAACCTCCTGTTTAGGAAGTTATACCGATTGAACCAGAGCTCGCTTTCCTTGGCAAAGAAAAAGTGGGTAAACTTTTACAAAGCTGGCACTTTCGTTGTGAGCTTGCAACAAGTTGCTGCTGGCGAACGCCCAGAACAGCCTGACTTGACGTCAAGCAATAAGCAGGCCAAGCACAAGTTCGTGTCGTTTTACAATTGGTCTCATGGATAATTTCTTGATCACCGCTGACGCCGCCTTGCGCACTCTCTTTGCCACGGCGCGCGCCAGCCGGGCATGCCCGACGCTGGCAGACCAGGCTTCGGTACTGACAGACACCGAAAAGGCGCAGGCCGGTGCGCTGATGAGGGTTAACCATGTGGGCGAAGTCTGCGCCCAGGCGCTTTACACAGCGCAGGCATTTGCCACACGCAACGAGGCACTTCGCGCGCATTTCAAGCTGGCAAGCGCCGAGGAAACCGATCACCTGGCGTGGACCGAGCAGCGCCTGAAGGAACTGGGGCAGCGCAAATCGCTGCTCAATCCGCTCTGGTACGGCGCTGCCTTCGGAATTGGCCTACTTGCCGGACGACTGGGCGACCCGGTCAGCCTGGGTTTTGTGGTGGAGACCGAGAAACAGGTCGAGGCCCACCTGGACGGCCACCTGGCGCTGCTGCCTGCCAATGACCATGCCTCACGCGCCATCGTGGCGCAGATGAAGGATGATGAAGCGCGCCACGCGCTGGACGCACAAAAGGCCGGCGCCGTTGAACTGCCGCCAGCGGTCAAGAACCTCATGAAGATGGCAGCCAAGGTCATGACCACCGTGGCGCACCGAATCTGACAGGCACTGCTGTCTTCGCGGACTCGCCAAACTGTCATGCCGGACTTGATCCGGCATCCATGGATTGCGGGTCAGGCCCGCAATGACAAACAGCTTGCGCGTCCAGGATGACAATCAAATTTCCAGCAACTCAAAACTGGTACTGATTTCAGCGGTCTTGCCCAGCATGATGCTGGCCGAGCAGTACTTTTCGTGACTCATGGCAATGGCGCGTTCGACCGCCGCCGCGGGGATACTCTTGCCGCTCACGGTGAAATGCATCTGGATGCGTGTGAAGACCTTGGGATCGATTTCAGCACGCTCGGCGCTCAGCTTGACCGTGCAGCCATGCACATCGAAGCGGCCGCGCCTGAGTATCAACACCACGTCATAGGCGGTACAGCCGCCGGTGCCGGCCAGCACCGTCTCCAGCGGGCGCGGCGCCAGATTGAGGCCGCCCATTTCGGGTTTGGCGGCGTCGGGCGCGCCGTCCATCACCAGGGTATGGCCGCTGCCGGTCTCGGCTACAAAACCCATGCCGGAACGGGTACCCAGCGCGCCGGTCCAACTGACTGTGCATTCCATAAGGCCGCCTTTCGCGATGAAGAGATGGTCGGCATTGTCGCCTGCGTCAGGCGCTTATCATTGCACTGCCATGAAGAACAAACACCTGACGCCCGCCGACTACCTGAAGAAGATTCTGACCGCACGCGTCTATGACGTGGCCGTAGAGACGCCGCTGGAGCCGGCACGCGCCCTGAGTCGTCGGCTGCATAACACCGTGCTGCTCAAACGGGAAGACCAGCAGGCGGTGCACAGCTTCAAACTTCGCGGCGCCTATAACCGGATGGCGCACCTGACGCCCGAGCAGCTGAAAAGAGGCGTGATCTGCGCCTCGGCCGGTAACCATGCCCAGGGGGTGGCGCTGAGCGCCCACAAGCTGGGCGTGCGTGCCGTCATCGTGATGCCCACCACCACGCCGCAACTCAAGGTCGATGCCGTGCGCCACTTTGGCGGCGAAGTGCTGTTGCATGGCGACAGCTATTCGGATGCCCACGCCTTTGCCGCAGCGCTGGCAGAAAAGCAGGGGCTGACCTTTGTGCATCCCTTCGATGACCCGGATGTGATTGCCGGCCAGGGCACGATCGCCATGGAGATGCTGCGCCAGTTGCAGGGCCTGGGCTCGAACCGGCTCGATGCAGTGTTCGTCGCAATCGGCGGCGGCGGACTGATCTCTGGCGTGGCCAACTACATCAAGGCAGTGCGGCCCGAGATCAAGGTGATCGGCGTTCAGATGAACGACTCCGACGCCTTTGCGCAGTCGGTGGCGGCCAAAAGACGCGTCTCCCTCAGCGATGTGGGATTGTTCTCGGACGGCACCGCAGTGAAACTGGTGGGCGAAGAAACCTTCCGTGCATCACGCAAGCTGGTGGACGACTACATCATCGTCGATACCGACGCCGTCTGCGCCGCCATCAAGGATGTGTTCGTTGACACCCGCAGCATTGTCGAACCAGCCGGCGCCCTGGCAGTCGCGGCGATCAAGCAGTATGTGGCCCGCCACAAGACCAAAAGCGAAACCTACGCCGCCATCCTGTGCGGCGCCAACATGAACTTTGATCGCCTGCGATTTGTCGCCGAACGGGCCGAGGTGGGGGAGGAGCGCGAGGCCCTGTTCGCGGTCACGATTCCCGAGGAACGTGGCAGCTTCAAGCGCTTTTGCGAAGTCATTGGCAACCTGCCGGGCGGCCCGCGCAATGTGACCGAATTCAACTACCGTATCAATGACACGGCAGAGGCCCACGTGTTTGTCGGTCTCACGACCCACGGCAAGGGCGAGTCGGCCAAGATCGCCGCCAACTTCAGCAAGCACCGCTTCGAGACACTCGATTTGACGCACGACGAACTGGCCAAGGAGCACATTCGCCACATGGTGGGCGGCCACTCGGCGCTGGCGCGTGACGAACGCCTGCTGCGCTTTGTTTTTCCGGAGCGCCCCGGCGCACTGCTGAAGTTTTTGAGCCTGATGCGCCCGGGTTGGAACATCAGCCTGTTTCACTACCGCAACCAGGGTGCCGACTATGGCCGCATTCTGGTCGGGCTGCAGGTTCCCGCCAACGACCATGCAGCCTTCGACAAGTTCCTGAAAACGCTGGGCTACCCTTTTGTTGAAGAAACCGCCAACCCGGTATACCGGATGTTCTTGCAGTCATGAGCGCCTCGCTCGACGGCAAGTTGGTGGTAGCCATTTCAAGCCGCGCCCTGTTTGACTTCGAAGAAGAGAACCAGGTCTTCGAGCAAAACGACGACCGCGCCTACATGGCGCTGCAGTTGCAGCGGCTGGATACGCCGGCCAGGCCGGGCGTGGCCTTTTCACTGGTCAAAAAGTTGCTCGCTTTCAATCCTGCCAAGGGTGAGCCTCCGGTCGTTCGATCCAAACTGGTAGAGCCCACTGCAAACGACAGCCAGCGCGTTGAAGTCGTGATCCTGTCGCGCAATGACCCGGTCTCCGGCATGCGGGTTTTTCGCTCGGCCCAGCATTATGGTCTGGCGATTGAACGCGGCAGCTTCACGCGCGGGCAGTCGCCCTGGCGTTACCTCAAACCCTTGCACGCCAACCTGTTTCTAAGCACCCACTTGAGCGATGTACGTGCAGCGCTGGATGCGGGCGTGCCGGCGGCACAGGTCTACCCGCAGTCGGCCCACGCCGGCGACGCCTATCCGCACGAAGTTCGTATTGCGTTTGATGGCGACGCCGTTCTGTTCAGCGACGAGGCCGAGCGCATCTATCAGACCGAGGGTTTGAGCGCCTTTCAAAAGCACGAGTCCGAGAAGGCACAGCAACCGCTGCTGGCCGGTCCGTTCAAACCACTGTTGGCCGCCCTGCAACGCCTGCAGCAGGAAGGCACTCCGAGCATACGCATTCGCACGGCGCTGGTGACCGCACGCAGCGCTCCGGCCCATGAGCGCGCCATTCGCACGCTGATGGACTGGCACATCGAGGTCGATGAAGCAATGTTCCTGGGCGGCCTGCCCAAGGGTGAATTTCTGCGCGAATTTGAGCCCGATTTCTTTTTCGACGATCAGACCGGCCACGTTGCCTCAGCTTCGATGCATGTGCCATCGGGCCATGTGGCAAGCGGTTTGATCAACAACTGACTGCCATGGCCAAAGAAAAAACTGTTTTCGTCTGTTCCGATTGCGGCGGCAGCAGTCCAAAGTGGCTGGGCAAATGCCCGAGCTGCAACGCCTGGAACACGCTGCTGGAGTCGGTAGCCGAGACTGCGGCGCCGACCAAGAACCGATTCGCATCACTGGCCAGGACGTCCGCGGTCGCAACCCTGGGCGATATTGATGCAGTCGACACGGAACGCACGCCAACCGGCCAGGAGGAACTCGACCGTGTGCTGGGTGGCGGCATGGTTGAAGGCGGCGTCGTCCTGATCGGTGGCGACCCAGGCATCGGCAAATCGACCCTGTTGCTGCAGGCCCTTGATTCACTGCAGCGCAGCGGCCAGAACACGCTCTACATCACCGGCGAGGAAAGCGGTGCCCAAGTGGCACTGCGCGCACGCCGCCTCGGACTCAACAACTCGCAGGTCAAAGTGCTGGCGGAAATCCAGCTGGAAAGAATTCTCGCCACGCTCGATGCGACGCGGCCCGACATCGCGGTGATTGATTCGATTCAAACCGTTTATTCCGATCAGCTGACCTCAGCGCCCGGCTCGGTGGCGCAGGTGCGCGAGTGCGCCGCCCACCTGACACGCTACGCCAAGGCCAACGGACGCGCTGACGCAGGCGCCGGTAGCCGGGCGACGTGCATTGTGCTGGTCGGCCACGTCACCAAGGACGGTGCGCTGGCCGGTCCGCGCGTGCTGGAACACATGGTGGACACGGTGCTCTACTTTGAAGGCGATACGCACAGCAGCTTTCGGCTGGTGCGCGCGATCAAGAATCGCTTTGGCGCGGTCAACGAAATTGGTGTGTTTGCGATGACCGAGAAGGGTCTCAAGGGCGTCTCCAACCCGAGCGCCATATTCCTGAGTCAGCACGCGCAAGCGGTGCCCGGCAGTTGCGTGATGGTCACCCTGGAGGGCACGCGCCCGCTGCTGGTGGAAATTCAGGCGCTGGTGGACAGTGGCGGTCCTTCGCCCAGACGCTTGAGCGTGGGCCTGGACCGCGACCGTCTGGCCATGCTGCTGGCCGTGCTGCACCGCCACGCCGGAGTGGCCTGCATGGACCAGGACGTCTTTGTGAATGCCGTCGGCGGTGTGCGCATCAGCGAACCTGCCGCCGATCTGGCGGTGCTGCTGGCCATCACTTCGAGTTTGCGCGGCAAGCCACTACCGAAAGGCTTTTTTGCCTTCGGCGAAGTCGGATTAGCCGGTGAAGTACGCCCGGCGCCGCGCGGCCAGGAACGCCTGAAAGAGGCCGCCAAGCTCGGCTTTAGCGTCGCCGTCGTACCCAAAGCCAACGCGCCCAAGAAGTCGATCGAAGGCCTGACCATTCACGCGGTGGAGCGGGTCGAACAAGCGATGGAGGTGGTGCGCGGCCTGGCGTGACCGCAGTGCCAGCCTTGCGCCGCTGCTCAGCGGCGAACGATGCTGTTGCCCGAGTTCTTCACCGCATCGCCGACCCGCATGGCGGGATCCTTGGTGAATTCGAAACTGCTGGCTCGACCGTCGCCATAGCGCACGCTGACGGTCCACACATTGTGGGTCTTCGCCTTTTCTTCGACCTTCTTGCCGGCATAGGCACCGCCAGCGGCGCCTGCGACCGTCGCCAGAGTCTTGCCGGTGCCACCACCGACTTGATGACCCAAAACACCGCCCAAAACCGCACCCCCAATCAGACCCAGCGGACTGCCTTCGCCCTTCTTTTCGGTCATTCTGATCGCAGTCACCTTGCCGCAGTCGGCACAGGCCGACTTGGCTGGCTGCTGGGCAGCTGACGCGACAGGCGTTGCGGCCGCCAATTGCTCTTTGGCACCGGCAATAGCCTTGTCATACTCGGCCTTGGCGTCACGCCGGCACTGCGTGCGCACCTCGGACGAAACTTCGTCATTGCAGATCTTCTTGTCGGCCTCGTAGCGCGACTGCGCCTGCTTGCTGTCGGCCGCGAATTGGGCCTTTGGTGACAAGGGCGTCTGCGCCAGAGCCGTCGAAGCCATGACCGGCAGCAAGCAGATGCTGAGCAGCATCAAAACCGGCTTTTTCATCGGCAACTCCTGAGGTGTTAAAACGAAACTTGGACGCATTATCTAACAAGCGCTTTGCAGGGACAGCGCGCCACCAACCGGCGCTGTGAGAGCGGAACCGGTGGCCTTGTTGCGTCCGCTCCAATCCTGCGATTCGACAGGCGAACCCAGCGTCAGCGAAGCCTCGTAAAATTCCCGCTTTGCATGCGATGCAAATACCCCCTTTTGAAAGAAACACCGATGAGCCCGCTACCTCCCTCCATGTCTGATCGCGACGGAAAAATCTGGATGGACGGCCAGATGGTGGACTGGCGCGATGCCAAGATCCATGTGCTGACCCATACCCTGCATTACGGCTGCGGTGCCTTTGAGGGCGTACGGGCCTACAACACTGTCAATGGCACGGCCATCTTCCGGCTGGAGGACCACACGGACCGTCTGTTCAACAGCGCCAAGATACTGCGCATGCAGATCCCCTTCACCAAAGAGCAGGTCAACGAAGCACAAAAGGCTGTCGTGCGCGAGAACCAACTGGAGTCCTGCTATCTGCGGCCACTGACCTGGATTGGTGACAAGAAGCTCGGCGTTTCGCCCAAAGGCAATACCATTCACCTGATGGTGGCTGCGTGGCCTTGGGGAGCCTACCTGGGTGAAGAGGGCTTGAAACGCGGCATCCGCGTCAAGATCTCAAGCTACACGCGACACCACGTCAACATCACCATGACGCAGGCCAAGGCGGTGAGCAACTACACCAATTCGATTCTGGCCAATATGGAAGTCACGGACGAAGGCTACGATGAAGCGATGCTGCTCGACGCCAACGGCTTTGTCTCCGAAGGTGCGGGTGAAAATGTATTCGTCGTAAAAGGCGGTGTGGTCTACACGCCAGACCTCTCAGCCGGCGCCTTGAACGGCATCACGCGCAACACGGTGCTTCACATTTGCAAGGACCTGGGCCTGGAAGTCGTGCAGAAGCGCATCACACGCGATGAAGTCTATATCAGCGATGAGGCCTTCTTCACCGGCACTGCGGCCGAGGTGACGCCGATTCGCGAACTCGACCGCATCGAGTTGGGCAGCGGATCGCGCGGCCCGATCACCGAAAAAATCCAGAATGCGTTCTTTGATATCGTCAACGGTCGCAATGCCAAATACCTTCACTGGTTGACGAAAATCTGAAACCTTGAGGGACAGACCGCAGCTACGCGAAGCGAGCCAGCTCTGTCCCGACCTGATTAAGGAAGCTTATGAAACAATCTGACGTAGAACTCCTTGCCAAGGATCTGAACCATCAGGGCGGCATCTATTGCCCCAGTCCGAAGGCCGACATGAAGATCTGGAACAGCCACCCCAAGGTCTATCTGGACGTGGCCCACAGCGGTGAAGCCAAGTGCCCCTACTGCGGCACTGTTTACAAGCTCAAGGCGGGCGAACACTTTAGCGGTCATTGATCTCATTGGGGTCGGCTTCCAATTCCTTGATCATCGCGCCGCAATGGATTGGCGACGCGGTGATGACCGAACCCTTGTTGCGTCGACTGGCAAAACGCGGAGAACGCCTGACTGTGGGTGCGTTGCCGTGGGTGGCGCCGGTTTACCGCCTGATGCCCCAAGTGTCGGAGGTTATTGAATTTCCATTTGCGCATGGCAGTCTTCAATTCAAGGCGCGGCGCAGCTTGGCACGGCAACTCGAGGGGCGCTTCGATAACGCTTACATTCTCCCCAATTCCCTCAAAAGTGCGCTGCTACCTTTTCTGGCCAGCATTCCAAAGCGGGTCGGCTATCTGGGCGAAGCGCGGGTCGGCCTGCTGACACACCGTTTGAAGAATCCACCCAAAGAGCAGAGACCGTCGATGGTGGCGTTCTATTCGGCGCTCAGTGGTGAAGCGGACCTTGGCGACGACCAGCCGCAATTGCACCTGGAAGAAGCCGGCATCAATACGGTGCTCCAGCAATTTGGCTTGCAGGCGGACGGCTATCTCGTATTCGCTCCAGGTTCCGAATATGGCCCCGCCAAACGCTGGCCGGCGAGTCATTTTGCCGAACTGGCACTGGGTCTGGATCGGCCGGTGGCCTTGCTCGGATCCAACAAGGAGTCCGTTCTGGGCGACGAAATTGCCGCAGCAGTCAATGCCAAACATGCCGGTCAATGCGTGAACCTTGCAGGAAGAACCACATTAAGCCAGGCGTTCGCGCTGATTGCCGGGGCCAACTGCCTGGTCAGCAATGACTCCGGCTTGATGCATGTGGCAGCTGCTCTTGGGTCCAGGCAGATTGCCATTTTCGGCTCTAGTAGCCCCTTGCATACGCCGCCGCTGAATGCCGCCGCCACCGTGCTGTGGCTGAAGACCGATAGCGATTACCGGCCCGCACTTGACTGTGCACCCTGTTTCGAACGCTGCTGCCCTCTAGGCCACACGCGCTGCCTGAGGGACATCACGGCGGCCAGGGTGCTGACCGAGATAGGCTATTTGACTCGTTGAGATCAGTTGGACTTGTCGTCAGCGCCGATGGGCAACAAAACAACAAAGCACGCGCCGCCGTCGGGCCGATTTTCACAGGCGACGCTGCCGCCATGACGAATGACAATTGATTTGACCAGAGCCAGCCCCAAGCCCACGCCGCCGTCACGCTCGGTGGCCCCGGGCAATCGGTAAAAGGGCTCAAAAATGCGCTCCCGCAGCTCCGGCGGGACACCCGGACCGCGGTCACAGACTCGAATCTCGGCATGGCTGCCGGTCCGACTCAAGGTCAGCTTGATATCGCCGGCAGCATGGCGACGCGCATTCTCCAGCAGATTGCGTATGACACGTCGCAGCAGCTTGGCAACGCCCTGCACCGGCAAGGCGGTGGCGCTGTCAGCAGCCGTCACACTTGGGGTCGACTTAACAGCTCCCGTCTGGACCTCCAGTTCGGCACCGACGCTCGCACACTCCTCGGCCGCCAAACCCATCAAATCGACGGCTTCAATCGTTCCCAGATCGGCTTCCCGTGCGTCGAGCCGGCTTGCCAGCAGGATCTCTTCGATCAATTGATCAAGCTCGGCGATATTTCGTTCAATCTCGTTCTTGAAGGCCGGCGAGGAAGGCTTTCCCATCAGTTCCAGTCCCATCCGGATTCGGGTCAAAGGCGAGCGCAATTCATGCGAAGCGTTGGCGAGCAATGACTTTTGCGAAGCCAGCAGGGATTCATGCGACTTGATCAGATTCTCGATTCGCTCTGCCGCATGGTTGAAGCGCGCGGCCAGGAAAGCGACTTCATCCTGTCCGCTCTCGGAGACTCGAATTGACAGATCGCCTTCGCCCCATTTCTCCACGCCGTTTTGCAGCAACTCGAGCCGACGTGTCAGTTTGCGGATGATCGGGTAGGTAGCCAAGGCGACCGCGAGTGCGACCAGCGTCAAGGTCCAGAAGAAACCGTACGGCGCCAGATTCCAGGGCGAACGCGGCGGCCTTGGCAGTTGCATGTGGACGATTTGACCGTCGAGCATCAACACGACAAATTCCGGGCCGTTGCCAGTTTGGCTCTGCAAACCAAAAGAAGGTGCCTGCGCCTCCGGCTCTCCTTCGGGATGGGCTTCGATTCCGGCGCCGGGTGGACGCCTTCTGCGCGAGTGACCATTGCCTATGATCTGCCCGGCCTCGTTGCGGATGACAACGTCGCGCAAAGGAGGTTCGACCGTAAGTCGCCAGGCCCAACCGACCAGAAAAGTCAGCACTGCCACCGCCAGCACCACCGCCAGCCAGATGCGCGTGTACAGCTTCTTGAGAAACATGCGTTGAACTTGATCCGGTCTCAGTCTTGCTGGCGAGCAAAAACATAGCCGACACCGCGCACCGTCAAGATGCGCTTGGGATCCTTGGCATCAACTTCAATGGCGGCACGGATGCGCCCCATGTGCACATCGATCGAGCGATCAAAGGCGTCCAGTTCGCGACCACGCACGGCCTCCATGATCTGGTCGCGTGTCAGAACGCGGCCAGCCCGTTCGGCCAGTGCCACCAGCAGGTCAAACTGATAGGAAGTCAGATCGCAGACTTGCCCGCCCACACTCACAGTCCGTGCATCGCGGTCGATCTCGAGCGTGCCAAAACGTAACTGCTTGCTGACCGAGTTCAGGCCCTCGCCACGGCGCCGCAACACAGCACGAATGCGCGCCAGCAACTCGCGTGGTTCAAACGGTTTTGGCAGGTAGTCGTCGGCACCGATTTCAAGCCCGATGATGCGGTCCATCGGATCACCCTTGGCTGTCAGCATCAGCACCGGAATTTGAGCCACGGCGCCAGGCATTGATCGGATGCGCCGGCAGACTTCCAGTCCATCCATGTCGGGCAGCATCAGGTCCAGGATGACCAGATCGGGTGCATTGGCCTGCAGGGCCAGCAGCCCGCTCTGACCATCACCGGCGTGGCTCAACTCGAACCCGGATTGCCCCAGGTATTCGCCCACCATCTGCGCTAGGCGGGCATCGTCTTCGATCATTAGCAAGTGTTGGCTCATGGATGCAGTCTAGGGCAGCTCGCCCCCTCGAGGTTGAAGCAACAGTAAAGTTAAGTAAACGAGAACCGGATCGATTCTTAAGGGCTCTTGATCCTCGACGCCAAGCCGACCAACAGCAGCACTGGCAACCCCAGAATGGCGGTCGCGATAAAAAAGTTCTGATAACCATAAGCATCGACATAACGGCCTGAGTAGCCGGCCAGAAATTTTGGCGCCAACAACATCATCGAACTGAATATCGCGTATTGGGTTGCCGAGTATCTGGTGTTGGTCAGGCTGGACATATAGGCAATGAACGCTGCAGAGGCAATACCGCTGGAGAGATTGTCGGCCGAAATCACGAAGATGAGTGCGACAACATCGTGACCGCGACTGCCCAGCCAGGCAAACAGAAGATTGGTGGCCGCACTCAGAAATGCCCCCAGCATCAGTACCCGCATCACACCCCAACGCATGGCCATCGCACCACCGACAAATGCCCCGGCCAGCGTCATGATGACGCCGTAGATCTTGGTGACCGCGGCGACCTCGTCCTTGCTATAACCCATGTCGACATAAAACGGATTCGCCATGATGCCCATCACGACATCGCTGATGCGGTAGATGGCAATCAGGGCCAGAATCAGCAGCGCCTGCCTGCCGTAACGCTGCAAGAAGTCGGCAAAGGGTTCTATCAGTGCGCCATAAAGCCAGGCCCGCAAATTTTTGGCCTTTGGCATGACACTGTGTGCGGGTTCCGGTGACAACAGCACAGTCACCAGACCCAGCAACATCGATGCCGCCATGACCAGATAGGCGGACTGCCAGGCGCCGTGCTGGTAACTTGCGACGCCGGCCACTTCAGCGCGTGCGGCCAGCCAGAGGACGCCGGCACCGGCCCAGATCATGGCCAGTCGATAACCCGTCTGGTAGGCCGCAGCCAGTGCTGCCTGGCGGTTGGTACTGGCCGATTCAATGCGAAAAGCATCGAGCGCAATATCCTGCGTCGCCGAACCGAAAGCCACCGCCAACGCACCCCAGACCACCGGCTGCAGGGCGACCCGTGGGTCGTTGAAAGACATGGCGACCAGCCCCACCATGACCGCCAGCTGCGCCAGCACAAGCCAGCTGCGCCGCCGCCCCAGCCAGTTCGTGAGCACTGGAATGGCGATTCGATCGACCAGTGGCGCCCAGACCCATTTGAATGCGTAAGCCAGACCAACCCAGCTCAAATAGCCAATCGTGGTGCGATCTATACCCGCCTCGCGCAACCAGAAACTCAAAGTACCGAGCACCAGCAACAAAGGCAATCCGGCAGAAAACCCCAGCATCAGCATGCGCAGCGTCGGCGGTTCAAGGTAAACCTTCAAAGTGGCCCGCCAGCTGGGCTTGATTTGGCTGGCGTCGGATGCACTTGCTGTCATGCATGAATAATACGCGCTGCCCCTTGACTTTGCCGACCGACCACATGTCCTTTCACCAAAGCATTCCAACCGCAACACGCTCTTCCCGCCTGATCCGCCGGCTTGCCCTGCCAGTAGTGGCGCTAGCGCTCTGCGCGACAAGCCTGCCGCCTTCCATGGCTCGCGAAGGCGTTGACGTCGGTGGCAACTCGGCCTTTAGCAGACTGGTGCCGGCCGAGAGCGTGGAGCGCTCGGCCACGCAGCAATATGCTCAGTTGCTGCAGCAGGCGGCGCGCCAGAACGCACTCGGACCGAAAGACGACATACAGGTCCGGCGTCTGCGCGCCATCGCCCAGCGCATCATTCCCTTTGCCGTGGTCTGGAATCCGCGCGCCCGCGACTGGCAGTGGGAAGTGAATCTGATCGGCAGCCGTCAGGTCAACGCCTTCTGCATGCCCGGCGGCAAGATTGCCTTCTACAGCGGCATCCTCAATCAGCTCAAACTCAGCGACGACGAAGTGGCGATGGTGATGGGCCACGAGGTGGCGCACGCACTGCGCGAGCACGCGCGCAAGCGCATGGCCAAGAGCGCCGTGACGCAGGGCGCGGCCCGCCTTGGCGGCGCCGTGGCGGCCGGTGTCTTTGGCATCGACCCGCGCCTGACTGACGGACTGGCCCGTGGCGGCGCCAACCTGCTGACCCTGGAGTTCAGCCGCGAAGATGAATCCGAGGCCGATCTGGTCGGCATGGAACTGGCCGCCCGCGCCGGCTACGACCCGCGCGCCGGCATCAGCCTGTGGCAAAAAATGGGCGCCGCCAGCAAGGGCGCGCCACCGCAATGGCTCTCCACGCACCCTTCGGGCAAGTCGCGCATCAAGGAGATCGAAGCCAACCTGCCCAAGGTGCTGCCGCTGTACGAGCGGGCAAGGCGGGGGTAGACATGGCTTGCAGGCGGCAGGCTAACCGCCCTGCAAATCACTCGCAATCAGCCGGAACTGCTCCAGCGCGGCTTCCAGGTCGCCCACAATTTCCTGCGCAATCACATCCGGCGGCGGCAGGTTGTCGCTGTCTGCCAGTGAGTCATCCTTGAGCCAGAAAATATCCAGACTGGCTTTTTCGCGCGCGAACAGCTCGGCGTAATCGTAGACACGCCAGCGGCCTTCAGGTGCTTCAGCACTCCAGGTCGCCTTGCGCTCATGCCGGTTCGCCGGGTTGTAGAGCTTGACGAACTCGTCCAGATGCTCGCGCTTGAGCGGATTGGTCTTGAGCGTGAAAACGAAGTTTCAGAGGAGACTAACTTGTACTCAAGTTATGTCGGAACTAAATGCTGGTTCGTGCGCAGGTCGTAAATCCACAGCTTCTTCGTCCACGGTATTTCGCTGGCGGGTTTGCGCTCACAGAAAATCACGTTGGCCTTGACGCCCTGCGCATAGAACAGGCCGGTGGGCAGCCGCAACAGCGTATGCACATCACACTCGTGCAGCAGCCTCTTGCGGATGGTCTCACCAGCGCCGCCTTCAAACAGCACGTTGTCGGGCAACACCACGGCGGCGCGACCATGCTGTTTGAGCAAGGTCTTGATGTGCTGAACAAAGTTGAGTTGCTTGTTGGACGTGGTGGCCCAGAAGTCATCGCGTTCGATCACGTCTTTTTCGGTGCTGACACGCCCCTCAGCCCCCGTGATCATGGTGCTGCTCTTCTTGCCAAACGGCGGATTTGCCAGAACCACATCAAAGCGCTCGCCGGGGTCGGCTGCCAGCGCGTCAGCCACCACGATGGGCACGGACTTGTCGGAGCCAATACCGTGCAGCATCATGTTCATCGCCGCCAGGCGCGCCGTGCTTTGCACCAGTTCCCAGCCACGCAAGGCGCTTTCCTTCAGATGCTTCTTCTGCTCGCGCGTGAGGTTCGGGTTGTGATCGGCCACATGGTTGTGCGCCGCAAACAAGAAGCCGCCGGTGCCACAGGCCGGATCGCAAATCGTCTCGCCTGGTCTGGGCGCAATGCAGTCCACCATGGCCTGGATCAGCGGGCGCGGCGTGAAGTACTGCCCGGCGCCGCTCTTGGTGTCCTGCGCGTTCTTTTCCAGCAGACCATCGTAGGCATCGCCCTTCACGTCGGCGCCCATGGCCGACCAGTTTTCGCAATCAATCAGGTCCACCACCAGGCGGCGCAGCTTGGCCGGGTCCTGAAACTTGTTTTGCTCCTTGCCATAGATCAGGCCGATGGTGCCCTTCTCTGCACCCAGCTTCTCCAGCGTGTGGCGGTAGTGGTCAAACAACTCGTCGCCGTCTTTGGCCAGCAGCGCAGGCCAGTCAAAACCCTTGGCAATCGGGCTGGGCTGGCTCCAGGGCGGACGGCTGCGCTCGTCGGCCATCTTGAGGAACAGCAGGTAAGTGAGCTGCTCCACGTAGTCGCCGTAGCTCATGCCGTCGTCGCGCAGCACGTTGCAGTAGTTCCAGAGTTTCTGGACGATGGTGGCTGAGTTCATGAGGCTTTCAATAGTGCAATTTGGTTTAACCGTGCCTTGACGGTTTGCTCCCGCTCCGGGTCGCTCAACAAGCCGGGCAGCGCGTTGTGAAATGCGGGCATTTCAAGCAACGCTGCAACCGAACGCCCTACGTGGCTACGTACATCTGCGGCTGCCGCACCCACCTCCGGCGCCGCCGTCGAACGCCCTTCGATGACGGTCATGATGTCTTCCAGATCGTGGCTTAGGTACACGTCATTCTGCCCGCGGTCTTTGAAGGCTTCGAACTTGGTGGCTAAAAAGTGTGGCGCGGACAGGTGTCGCAGAGTCAGCCCTTGGACTACTTCTGCGACCGACGCCGCCTCGAAGCCCACCCGGTACCAAGGGTTGGCAAAGCCAAGCACCTTTTCATCCAGCGGCACCAAGTCCAATTGCACGCGGTTCCAGTACCAACGGAACGGTGGCGTGTTGTCGGCCATGGTCTGCTTGAAGCCACGCCGCATCAGCTGGTCGGCCAAGCGGTGGTAGCCTGCCAGCGAAGCCACTTCAACGATGGCATCCACGTCCTCCGTAGGGCGCACATCCATCAACCCGGCATCGTCTACCAACAGGCCGGTGGCGCAGCCACCCACAAACACCACTTGATCACACAGCGAGCCCATGGCCTGCGCTACGGCTACCAAGAGGGCCAAATTCGGGTTAGCCACGCAATTCCCCTTTTGCTGGCTTGGGCGTCTCCGGGTCAATCAACGCCTGCAGCCGTTCCAGCGCCATGCCACGCTCGCGCGCCTTCCCGACACGTAGTGCGTCGAACAAGGCCAATAGTTCGTAGAGCTTGGCATCTTTCATGGCGGCAAAAGGCACGGAAGGGTGCAGGGGCTCCACCCCTACACCGCGCACCGAACCATTGGGATGCGGCCACACAAAGTCGGTACTGCCCGGCGCAAATACGCCCGCAAAGGCGGGCGCGCTGTGGCTGGTGGGCACGCCCACTGCCAGCGGCAAACGCACACCGGGAAAGGCGTATTTGGCGCCGTGCAAGGCAAACTCTGTCAAGTTGTGCGCGTGCGGGCGCACCGGGTTGTCGGCGGCGGCTATGTCATCTTGTGCCAATGCAGCGCGGCGCACCCTTTTGCGTATCACCCGGTAAATGCCCACTGGCTCTTGCACGCTGAGCGCCGCGACTGAGTCACCCTCCACGGGCCGCACCGGTGCCACCCGGTTTTGCAACAACAGCCCCGCTTGCAGCCCCCGCTTGACCGCTCCATGCGCCTCAGACGCGCTCAGGCCTAGTTCCTGAGCCAGCCGCGCATACGTCCAGCGCTGCTCACCCCAAGCCACTAGCTTGAGGGCCACGACGAAGTCTTGCGGTTTGAGCTGCATTGAATTCTATATTCTTGATTTGCGATTACTGAATATAAATGATTCAACCTAATAATGCAAGCTGCTTCTCATTCGGATTTCCTCGCCCAGGCCACGGCGTCAGCAATATCGACATCCTTCAAATTCAGATCGGCCAGCCTGGTCCGCACCTCATCACCAGACTTGACTTCACCGTTTGCCACTTCGACCGAGCGCACCACCAGTTCGTCATACCCCGTCGCCGCATCGGGCTCACGCGCAAACTCCCATTCGGGAAGCAGCGCCAGCAAAACCTCTGCCGTCGTGCGCACGATGCAGCCTGGCGCCACATGACCACCCAAGACCTGGCCCGTGGCCGTGGAAAGCGCCATGTGCAGGTGCGAGCCATTGCGCGCCACCGAGCCGGACAGACTCAGAATCTCCATGTCGCCGCTCAGGCGCTGCGGCTGCTCAGCGCCCGCAAATCGAAGGCTTGCAGCGGACAGACTGCCA
>CAIVLG010000125.1 GCA_903906695.1 uncultured beta proteobacterium
GCAACAATCTCTTTGGGCAACAACTTCTTCAGGATGGCACGTTCGAGTCCGACGCCGTGCCGGATGTTGGCGTCAATCACGGTCGACTGATGGCGGTGAACCTGGGCGCTGCGAAAAAACGGGGTGATGCTTTCATAGAGGCGTGCGCGCACTCTGATGCCTTCGAGCAATCGCTCCTGCCAGTTGGCAGACTCGAATTCCATGTGCACCATCGACTGGACGGTGCCCTGCAATTCGTTGTTGATTTCACGATACAAGGTCTCCATGTCGTCGAAGTGACGAAAAACGGTACGCAGGCCGACCTTGGCACGCACCGATACATCTTCGGCGGTTGGGGCAACCTGTCCTTCCCTGATCAACTCGATCAGCGCCTTGACGATGCGCTTGCGGGTTGCCACAGTGCGATTGCGACGCCCGTCCTGAGCGTCGGATTCGTCGGCGATTGCAGGGGTATTGGTTGCAGCGGACATATACAGGCGGTCTACAAGGAAAGCATATGCCCCGAGCGCGGGTCGCCCTTGCCGGCGAGCACCAGGGCGTAGGCTTCTTGCGCCGCTTTTTCCCCAGCGTGATGCTGCACCACAAGCCAGGGTTGAGCGGCATCGGTCGCACGACTGGCAAAGGCTTTCCAGTCGCGCGTCATGCGCTCCATCAAACCGGCAATGCCCCATTGCGCCACGCGCTTGGCGGCTTGCGTTGGCACAAACATGAATGTGGGCTTGGGCCCCGGCAAGCCGCTTGAACCACCAATCTTGTCGACGTGCGACGCGCCGATGGAACTGCTGTAGGTCATGTTGCCGAGCAGGGTGTGCAGTTTGCGGCGCAGTTCAGCGTCGCCTGCATAGTCAAGGTAAACGCAGGCGGCGCTCGCATCGAGTTGGTCCAGTGCGTCATAGGACACAACTTGGGTGTAGCTGCCCAGGCCTTTGACAAACTCCAGGTTTCGGTTGGCAGTGAGGCCCACGATCTGCAGGTCCTTGCGTCGCGCCAATTGGGCGGCGGTGCCGTAGGCCGTTTTGCTCGAAGCGCTGGAAAGGATGACTGTCTTTGCACCAAAGAAACTATTGTCTTCCAGAAAGTCGTCAACCAGCCATCCGGTCGCAAAAAGCGGTCGCAGTATAGCTTCCACATCTTCCTGACCCTCGGTGTGCATCGGGTCCACACGGCATCGCGTGTATTCGTTGTAAATGTGAGGCAGGGCACGCCGGTGAGCGATCCCGTCGGTGAATCCAAAACCCGTCACCTTGACCGGTTCCATCACGAGCTCCGATGCCATCGGCAGAAAGCCCCACAGCTTTTCTCCGACCTCGATGCCCTTGGCCAAAGATTCGGTCACGAAAGCAAACCCCCAGGCTGGCACGCAACCCCACGGTGCCTCAGCCGGGAAGAAGCGCCAGTACTGCAGCATCTCTCCAGTTGCCGCATAGCTGATATTGTTGGCAGTCAACGCGACTTTCTCGATGCGAAGTCGAATCTGCCCGTCCTGCAGCGGCGCAGACTCCTGCACTTCAATCATTGTTTCCGCGATGTTCGACCTCTTGACAAGAAGGCGTGTGGTGCTCATGTGGATATCCTTTAAATATTGTGGGCTGGGCCCCAAACTTCCAGGTGGCCCTTGCGCTCGACCCTGCGCTGGCAGCGTAGTTCAAGCAGCCGCTGCAAGCCGGTTCGCTTCAGAAGTGCACTCAGAGCGGCGCCCTGCTGCGCATTCAACAATGCCGCACTGTCCTGAATCCGTTGCAGCATCAGGATGCGGTAGGGCATCACCATCACCTCGATCGGCATGCCACGCCATTCGAATTTCATCATTCCGATCTGCCGGTCACCGGGTCTGGGCATGCCGTTGCTGCCAGCGGCCAGGTCGGGCCGCTCAGCCAGCCAATCGTTGGTGAAGCGCACCATCGCTTCCACTTCAGGAAGATAGTCTTCTGCTACAAAACGAAGCAGGGCGTCGAGCGACTCGCAGGGCTGGGCAAGGTCAATCCATTCGGGCGCATGGCCCATGTACTCGCCCGCATCCGCGTCAGGCGCGTTCATGCGCTCCACCCAGCGCCAGACTCTGGGTGCGACGCGCTTCATCATCTGCGCCGGATAGGGGTCACGCGCCAGATGGGCAAAGAGCGGTGCGACCAGGCCGTAGTCACCATAACCGGGCGATGAGCCCAGCAGATAAGGCATGGTCTCAAGGTGTTTGTCAAAGCGCTCCAGAAAGTCCTGGTAGGTCCGCTCGATGGTGGGCGCTGTCTGCGGGTTCACGCCAAAGCCCAGCGTGGCTTTGCGCATACGACCACTGGCAAAGGTAAAAACCATGTCCGCCTCAGCCCCCTGTTTGCCTGGAGCCAGCGAATTCAGAAAATCTCCCTTGATGAAGGCCAGATTGGTCTCGTCAAAATTCCAGCGGAAATGCATGGCAGAGCGCAGCATGCCTTCGCCGCCAAACATTTCGAAGATGTGCGCCACGACCCGCAACACCGGGTCATCCGGCGCCGCACGTGGTCCGGCCTGAGGCAGGGTCTCCAGGTGGTCGATGATCATCGCGCCGTCCTGCAAGATTTGCCCCTGTGGGGTTTGCAGCACCGGGACAATAAAGCGGCCCACCACTGGGATGACCTCGTTCATGAAGCGGGGATCACCGGCGACGCGTTCCTCGAAAGGGATACGCTGCTTGCGCAAGTAGCA
>CAIVLG010000126.1 GCA_903906695.1 uncultured beta proteobacterium
ACTACACCCGCATTTTGAGTTCGCAGTTTACCCGATCAAGCGACTTTTAACTGGCCAGCGGCAAACAGATCTGGTCGATGCGCTTGAGCACATCAGGAGTGAACAGCGGCAGCACCCTGAGGGCGTCCAGGTTGCTCTGCAGTTGCGCCACGCTGGAGGCGCCGGTGATGACGCTGCTGACTCTGGGGTTGTACGCGGCCCAGGCAATCGCCATCTGGCTCAGACGGCAGCCGAGTTCGGTGGCGATCGCTTCGAGTTGTGTGACGGCGGCGTTGCGGGCTGCATCGGTCAGGCCCTTAACCAGAAAGCCCATGCCTTCGAGCGCGCCGCGGCTACCCGCCGGCACACCGCTGCGATACTTGCCGGTCAGCAGGCCGCTGGCCAGCGGACTCCAGGTGGTCAGACCCAGGCCGATGTCTTCATAGAGCAGTTTGTACTCCTGCTCCACACGCTTGCGGTGAAACAGGTTGTACTGCGGCTGCTCCATCACCGGTTTGTGCAGGTGATGCCGCTCCGCGATGTTCCAGGCGGCGCGGATTTCGTCGGCCGACCATTCGCTGATGCCCCAGTACAAGGCCTTGCCGCGGCTGATCATGTCGCTCATGGCCCAGACGGTTTCCTCGATCGGCGTCTGCGGGTCGGGTCGGTGGCAGTAGACCAGGTCGATGAAATCGAGCCCCATGCGCTTGAGCGAGCCATCGATCGCCTGCGTCAGGTATTTGCGGTTCAGCGTGTCCTTGCGGTTGATTGACTGGCCCTCGCGATCCAGGCCCCAGAAGAATTTGGTCGACACGACGTAGTTCAGGCGCGGCCATTTGAGCGCCTTGATCGCCTCGCCCATCACGACCTCGCTCTTGCCAAGCGCATAGGCCTCGGCGTTGTCGAAGAAATTGACGCCAGCATCGTATGCGGCCGCCATCATTTCTCGGGCCAGCGCGCTGTCTACCTGATTGTGATAAGTCACCCAGGAGCCGAGCGAGAGTTCGCTCAACTGCAAGCCGCTATGGCCAAGCCGTCGGTACTGCATGAGGATTCCTTGAAAATTCGAACGAGCGGACAGCCGATGATAGGCGATCAAGCTATTTCTTCAAGGTGCTGCGGGTGCGGCGCTGCAGCATCTGCATCAGCATGAACAGCGTGGTGGAGAAGACGATCATGATGGTGGCTACTGCGGTCAGGGCCGGCGTCATGCTGTCGCGCAGGCCGGAGAACATTTCGCGTGGCAGGGTGCGCTGGTCCGGCCCGGCAATCAGCAAGGCAATCACCACATCGTCAAACGAGGCGGCAAAGGCAAACAGCGCGCCCGACGCCATGGCAGGCATGATGCCCGGCAGGGTGACCCGCAAGAACGTGGTGCGCGGCGTGGCGCCACAAGCCGCAGCGGCGCGCGCCAGATTGGGGTCCAGCAACTCCAGCGCGGTGAGCACCGGCACGACAACAAAGGGTACCGCAATCACGGTATGCGCGATGATCAAACCGGTGTAACTGCTGGTCAGCGACAAGGGGGCCAGAAAGAAGTAGCAGGCCACGGCGATCAGGATCACCGGCACGATCATTGGTGACAGCATCACCAGCTTGAGCGCATCGGCCCACCACGCATTGAGTCGCATCAGACCCAACGAGGCCAGGGTGCCCAGCAGCACCGAGATGACGGTGGCAAAGACGCCGACGTATAGCGAATTGCTCAGCGCCCTCAGCCACTTGCCACCGCCCAGCACCTCGTGATACCAGCGTAGTGAAAGCCCGGGCAGCGGATAGGTCAAAAACGAACCGCTGGAAAACGACAGCGGAATGATGGCCGCGATGGGCACCAGCAAGAAACCCAGAATGAGGGCGCACAGCAGCCAGTACAGCGGCTTCCAAGGGAATTTAAACCGTTTCATTGCCGGCATCAGCCCATGGAAAGAGCGCGGCCGCCCGAGAGCTTGTGCGCCACGCCGTAGAGGACCAAGGTCGTCACAAGCATCATCAGCCCCAGCGCCGAGGCCAGTCCCCAGTTGCCGGTGTCGGTGGTGTAGGTGGCGACAAAGTAGGACAGCATCTGGTCGGAACCACCGCCGACCAGCGCCGGCGTGATGTAGTAACCCATCGCCAGAATGAAGACCATCACCGATCCGGCTGCAATCGCCGGCGCCGCCATCGGCAGATAGACCCTGAAAAAGGCGATCACCGGCGGCGCTCCCAGACTGGCCGCAGCGCGCATATAGTGCGGCGGAATGCCCTTGAGCACGCTGTAGAGCGGCAGGATCATGAAGGGCAGCAGCACGTGCGTCATCGCGATCAGCACCCCTGTGCGGTTGTAAATAAGGGTCAAGGGCTCGGCAATCAGGCCCAGGCGCATCAGCAGCGTGTTGACCATGCCTTCGCGCTGCAGCACCACGACCCAGGCGGCGGTGCGCACCAAGAGCGAAGTCCAGAACGGCAGCAGCACCAGAATCATCAACCAGTCGGCGGTCTTCTGGGTGACCTGGGTCAACAGCATGGCGACCGGAAAACCCATCAGAAGGCACAGCAGAGTGACGCTGGCGCTGATGCCCAGTGTACGCAACAACACATCGACGTAGATGCGATTGGCCTCGGTCGCGCGTTCGATCTCGCCGCTCGCATTTCGCGCCAGATCGAAGGCGGCCAGCAAGTAGTAGCCCGAGACCGGGCCGTGGGCGCGCTTGACCGCGGCAAAGAATTCCGGGCTCGCGAGGGTCGGGTCTATCGCTGTGAAAAACTCGGCACCAAAAACGGTCCCGGCCTGTGCCGAGGACACTTCACGGGCAGCACGCATCAGCGTGCTGCGCACCCCGTTGACCTCGTAATTCAGCCGGCGCGCGGCATCGGCCAGTGTGCTGGCGGCGCGGGCCTCAACCAGGTCCTGCGCCAGGCCAGAGAAGAGCTGGGGCGGCAAGGCCTGACCGCTCTGCCAGCTCTGCAACTCGGTCAGTGTCCGTGGCAGCGCGCGCGGCACTTCGGCCTCTCGTACCGCCAACGAAAGCAGCCATACCAGTGGCGCCACAAAAAACACCAGCAGAAACCCGGTCAGGGGCAGCAGCAGGGCGGTTCGCTGGCGCAGCAGCATAGCGGGCGTCAATGCCGGCAGATTACTTGGTGCCAGCCCACTTGGTCCAGCGCTCGGCCAGCTTGTCGCCGTTGTCGATCCAGAATTTCACATCTTCAGCAAAGGCCTGCTTGTGAATTTCCGGGTTGGTTGGCAGGTCGCCCAGCAAGGACTTGTCGATCAGCGGTGTGGCTTCGGCCGCGGTCACACCGTAGCGCACGAACTTGGGCAACTTGGCCTGATTCTCCGGGCGGCCCAAAAATTCAACCAGTTTCTCAGCGTTGGCTTTCAGCGGTGTGCCTTTCATGATGACCCAGCTGTCCATCGTGTAGGGCGTGTCTTTCCAGACCATCTTGAAATTTTTCTTGTCTTTGTCGTTGGCGGCTGTGATGCGGCCGTTGTAGGCGGTGGTCATGGCGACGTCGCCAGCAGCCAGCATCTGCGGTGGCTGCGCGCCGCTCTTCCAGAACACCAGATCGCCCTTGATCGAATCGAGTTTCTTGAAGGCGCGTTCGATCCCTTCGGGCGTGCGCAGCACCTTGTAAACCTCCTTGGACGAAACACCATCGGCGATCAGGGCCACTTCAAGGTTCCATTTGGCGCCGTTGCGGATGGAGCGCTTGCCCGGAATCTTTTTGGTATCGAAGAAGTCGGCCCAGCCATTGGGGGCGTTCTTGATCTTGTCACCGTCGTAGGCCAGTACCAGGTTGTAGATGATGGCGCCCACGCCGCAGGCATGCACCGTGCCCGGCAGGTAGCGGGCGGCACCACCGATCTTTGTCACATCCATTTTTTCGTAGAGACCTTCGTCGCAGCCTACTTCGAGTTCATCGGCCTCCACCTGCACCACGTCCCAGTTGTTGTTGCCGCCCTTGATCTTGGTCCGCAACACGCCCAGGCCGCCATCCCAGGCTTCATCGGTCAGCTTGATGCCGGTCGCATTGAAGGGTTTGAAGAAGACCTCCTTCTGACCGTCCTGGTAAGCGCCGCCCCAGGACACGATGTTGAGGTCGCGCGACTGCGCCTGCGCCTGCCCGGTCAGACAGACCAGGGCGACAGCGCCGACGACCGATGCAAGTACATGTTTCTTCATAAGTGATCTCCGTTGTAAAAATGAGTGAACCATCAAGTCTTCAAAATACCCATGCGTCTTCGGGCCGAAACCCGAGACACAGGTTTTGCCCCACCACCAAGCCCGCGGGCAAAGCCCCAGGACTGATTTTTGCAAACCATTGCGGCACCGCTTCCGAAGCGTTGCTGCCAACGCTGTCGAGGCGCGCGACCAGGCGCCAGTGGTCACCTTGATGGATCAGGTCCAGCAAGGTTGCGTTCAGGCGATTCGGTGTTGCCAGTGCTGCGCCCTCGGGTGCGACCTGCAAAAATTCAGGACGCACACAAAGTTTGACGGCAGAACTTTCTGCCATCGCCTGGCCGCTGCAAATTCGCGCCTGCAGAGCTTGCCCGCTGCCGGTTCTGACGCCGGTCGGCGTTGCCGCCTCGCTCGCCGCGATGCCTTGCGCCAGGGTGCAGTTGAGCATGTTGTTGTCGCCCAGGAAATTGGCGACAAATGGATTGGCTGGCGCGTTGTAGAGTTGTTGCGGAGAGGCGAGTTGCTCGATGCGGCCCTGGTTGAAAACGGCGACCCGGTCCGACAGGGTCATGGCCTCCGACTGGTCATGCGTCACAAACACCATGGTGACGCCGAGTTCGCGGTGCAGGCGGCGGATCTCCAACTGCATTTCTTCGCGCAGCTTCTTGTCCAGGGCCGACAAGGGTTCGTCCATTAGCACCAGACGCGGCTCGAACACCAGCGCCCTTGCCAGTGCCACCCGCTGCTGCTGACCGCCCGACAACTGGTTCGGCTTGCGGTGCGTGAAGTTTTCCAGATGCACCTTGGCCAGTGCAGCGCTGACTTTCTCGGCAATGGTTGTCGCAGGAACTTTGCGCACAGACAGCGGGAAGGCGACGTTCTCTGCCACCGTCATGTGCGGGAACAGGGAATAACTTTGAAACACGACGCCCATGTTGCGCTGATGCGCCGGTAACGATTCAATCGATGCGCCGTCGAGCCTGATGCTGCCCGAGCTCGGAGCTTCAAAACCGGCCAACAGCATCAGCGTGGTGGTCTTGCCGGAGCCCGATGGACCAAGCAAAGTCAGAAATTCGCCGGCCTCGATGTGAAGATTCAAGTCATTTACCGCAGCCGTCGGACTGCCTGGGTAGTGCTTGAAAACGCGCTCAAATTCAATCAAGGCCATGCTGCGTCAACTTTAGATGTTCCCTCACTATAGCGAGTCCACTTGCTCAGGATTGGTTGGCCTGCCAGACCTTGACCCATGCCAGCGTGTCGTCCAGTGCCAGCTGCGTTCGTTCCAGGATGGCATCAATCTCGGATTCGGAAATGATCAGGGGCGGTGAAAAAGCAATCACATCGCCCATCAGCACCCGCACAATCAGACCGTGGGCTTGTGCGCGCTGAACAAAGTAGGCGCCGACGCCGCGTTTCGGATCAAACGGTTTTCGCAGCAATGGGTCCGCAGCCAACTCGAGTGCGCCGATCAGGCCGAGTCCGCGTGCCTCGCCAACCAGTGGGTGAGCCTTGAAATTCTGCAAGCCTTGCTGCAGTCGGGGGCCGACCTTCTGCACGTGGCCGATCACATTGTCGGCGTCGTAGATGCGCAAGGTCTCCAGCGCCACCGCGCAGGCCAGCGGGTGACCGCTGTAGGTGTAGCCATGACCGAAAGTGCCGAGCTCGGCGCTGGCGTCGGCTATGACCTGGTAGATATCGTCGGTCAGGTACAGCGCCGACATCGGAACATAGGCCGAAGTGAGCATCTTGGCGACCGTAATCATGTCAGGCTTCAGATCGAACACCTGAGTGCCGAAGGCCTGCCCGAGCCGGCCGAAACCAGTGATCACCTCATCAACCAGAAACAGGATGTCGTACTTCTTCAGGATCGCCTGTATTTTGGCAAAGTAGCCCGCCGGCGGCACGATGACACCGCCGGCGCCCTGCACCGGCTCGGCGATGAAGGCGGCCACTGTCTCGGGCCCCTCGCGCAGGATGGTGTCTTCGAGTTCCTTAGCCAGGCGATCGACAAATTGGGCTTCGGTTTCACCGGGCAGTCCAAATTGATACAGGTGCGGACAACCCACGCGCACGATGCCGGGCAGTGGCAGGTCGAAATTCTGGTGCATCATGGCCAGGCCGGACATCGACGCCGCAGCCGCCGTAACGCCGTGATAGCCCTTGTTGCGCGCGATGATTTTCTTTTTGAGCGGCCGACCCTTGGCGTTGTTGTAGTAGCGCACCAGCTTGAAGGCGGTGTCGTTCGACTCCGACCCTGAGTTGGCAAACAGCACGCGCGCCATCGGCACCGGCGCCCATCGGATCATGGCCTCAACCAGCTCGGTCACCGGTCCCGGAACCTTGCCCGAAAACGAGTGGTAGTAAGGCAGGGTGCTCATCTGCCGATAGGCGGCGTCGGCGAGGCGCTTTTCAGAAAATCCGAGCGAGGCGCACCAAAGCCCCGCCATGCCTTCGATATAGGCCTTGCCATCTTCATCGAAAACCTGCACGCCTTCACCGCGCACGATCACCAGCGGCCCGTCGCGCTCGTGGTCACGGAGTTGCGTGTAGGGATGCAGGTGGTGCCTGACGTCGCTTTGTCCGGCCGGCGAAAACACTGTTTTGAGGTCGTTCATGGAACTGAAAATCAGACGGACTGAATGGCTGTCAGACAAGCGTCCATGATAGCAAGGCCTTCATCGATGATGGCGTCGCTGGCGGTCAGCGGCACCAGGATGCGCACGACGTTGCCATAGGTGCCGCAGGACAGCAGGATGAGACCGCGCTTGGTCGCCTCGGCACACAGGCGCTTGGTCATGTCGGCATCAGGCTGCTGCAGATCGCCGCCCTTGCACAGTTCGATTGCCACCATGGCACCGAGTCCGCGCACATCGACGACGCAGCGGTTCTTCGCCGCCAGCGCCTTCAGGCTGGTCATCAGGCGCGCTCCCAGCTGGCGGCTACGCTCCAGCAGGTTTTCCTTGGCAAAGATGTCGAGCACGGCCAGACCAGCCGCGCACGACATCGGGCTGCCGGCGTAGGTGCCGCCAAGTCCGCCTGGCGCGGGTGCATCCATCACCTCGGCGCGGCCTACCACCGCCGAGATCGGAAAGCCCCCCGCCATCGATTTGGCCATCGTGATCAGGTCCGGCGCGACACCGCTTTGCTCCACCGCAAACCAGGTGCCGGTGCGACCGGCGCCAGTCTGGATTTCATCGGCAACCATGACGATGCCGTGCTGGTCGCACAGTGCGCGCAGGCGTTGCAGAAATTCGGGTGGCGCCACATTGAAGCCGCCTTCGCCCTGCACCGGTTCGACGATGATGGCTGCCACGCGGCTGGCTTCGACGTCGTTCTTGAAAATGGATTCCACCGAGGCGATTGAGTCATCGACGCTGACGCCATGCAGGGCGTCGGGAAAGCGCGCGTGGAAGATCTCGCCCGGGAACGGACCGAAGCCGGTTTTGTAGGGTGCGACCTTGCCGGTCAGGCCCAGTGTCAGCAGGGTACGTCCGTGGTAGCCGCTGGTGAAGGCGATGACGGCGCTGCGCTTGGTGTAGGAGCGGGCGATCTTGATCGCGTTCTCCACCGCCTCGGCGCCGGTGCTCAGGAACATCGTCTTCTTGGCGAAGTTGCCCGGTGCCAGCGCGTTGATGCGCTCGGCCAGTTCGACGTAGGGCTCGTAGGCCAGCACCTGGAAGCAGGTGTGGGTGTAGAGGTCGAGTTGCGCCTTGACCGCCTCAATGATGGCCGGATGGCGGTGCCCGGTATTGAGCACGGCAATGCCGCCGGCGAAGTCGATGTAGCGTTTGCCCTCGACGTCCCAGATTTCGGCATTCTCGCCGCGGGCGATGAAGACTTCGTGGCTTTGGCCAACGCCACGCGGAATGGCGGCCTGCCGGCGTGCCATCAGGGCAGCATTCTTGAGTTCAGGTTCGCGGTGCATAGCTCTCCAGCGGTGTTGAGATGGTTGATGGACTGCTGCAACTGTAGGCCAACACGGTAGCGGCTACCATATACAGCTGCTTCCAAATTCAGGGTGTACTGTGCAGCTGACGTGACCTGTACAGTGAAACCCTTAGACCCATCCGCCGTCCCATGTTTTCACTCGATCCTGAAAGTTCGCAAGCGCTGGTCGTGCAGATCGTCGAGGGCTTTCGTCGCGTCATCGAGGACGGCTCGCTGCGTTCGGGCTCCAAGGCGCCGTCGATCCGGCAATTCGCCCATGCCCACGGAGTCAGCGTCTTTACTGTGGTCGACGCCTATGACAGACTGGTGGCGCAGGGTTACTTTGCATCGCGCCCGCATTCCGGCTTCTTTGTCAAGCAGCGTCCGGTCTCGGTGGCCGGTGCCGGTGGTCACGGACCCAATTTCAGTTTTGATTCGATGTGGTATCTGCGCCGCATTTTCGAGAATCGGGCGCTGCGCATGAAACCGGGTTGCGGCTGGCTGCCCAGTGACTGGTTGTTTCAGGACGGGGTGCGGCGCAGCTTGCGCACGCTGGCCAGCGACAAGGTGGATCTGGGCGGCTATGGCGAGCCCAAGGGCTATCCGCCGCTGCGTCAGCTGGTGCGCGAATTGCTGGCCGAGCAGGAAATCGCCGTCGGCGCAGAGCAGGTCTTGCTGACCCAAGGGTCGAGTCAGGCGATGGACCTGGTGGCGCGGCGCCTGGTGCGCCCGGGTGACGCCGTGCTGGTGGACGAGCCGGGGTACCCGAACCTGCTGTTTTCCTTGCGCTTTCTGGGGGCACGCCTGATTGGTGTGCCACGCAGCGCAGCGGGTTACGACCTGGTGGCACTGGAGCGCTTGGTGCTGGAGTACCAACCCAAAGTCTTCTTCACCCAGCCGCGCCTGCAAAGCCCGACCGGTTCGGTGGCGCAACTCTCGCATCTGCACCGCGTCATGCAGCTGGCCGACAAGCACGATTTTTTGGTGGTCGAAAACGACATCTACGCCGACCTCGATCCCGAGCCCAGGCCTTCGCTGGCCAGCCTGGACCAGTTGCGCCGCGTCATCTACATCAGCAGCTTCTCCAAGACGATCTCGCCCAACATCCGGGTCGGCTATCTGGCGGCCAGTCCCGACTTGCTGGAAGATCTGGCGCAGCTCAAGATGATTTCGGGACTGACCTCCTCGGAGTTCAGCGAGCGCCTGGCCCATGGCGCACTGATCGACGGGCGCTGGCGCAAACATATCAGGGGCTTGCGTGAGCGCCTGGCGAAAGCGCATGAGAAGACGGCATCGGGCCTGTTGAAGCTCGGCTTTGAAATCTTTCTGGAACCCAAGGCCGGTATCTTTCTGTGGGCGAAACATTCTGCCGTTGCCGACGCCACCGAGTTGGCCAACAAAGCCTCCGAGCAGGACATTCTGCTCGGACCCGGCCATCTTTTCAGTCCTGCCCTACAGCCCAGTGCCTGGCTCCGATTCAACGTCGCGTTTTGCGAAGATCCGGCGGTCTTTGCTTTCCTTCAGCAACAGTGTCAGACCACTCGATGACTTAAAATTTGGCGCTCAACCATTCGCCACGTTCCATGAATTCACCCATAGCCAGCGCCAGCGTTGCCGATATTCGCAAGATATTTCTCGACTTCTTCGAGTCCAAAGGGCACACCGTGGTGGCGTCGAGCCCGCTGGTGCCAGGCAACGACCCGACGCTGATGTTCACCAACTCGGGCATGGTGCAGTTCAAGGATGTTTTTCTGGGCACCGACAAGCGCTCCTATGTTCGCGCCGCTTCGGTGCAGGCCTGTCTGCGCGCCGGCGGCAAGCACAACGACCTGGAAAACGTTGGTTACACGGCGCGCCACCACACCTTCTTCGAGATGCTGGGCAACTGGAGTTTTGGTGACTATTTCAAGCGCGACTCGCTCCAATGGGGCTGGGAGCTTTTGACAAAGGTCTACGGCCTGGCGCCGGAGAAACTTCTTGTCACCGTTTACAAGGACGATGACGAGGCCTACGACATCTGGACCCGGGAAATTGGTTTACCGCCTGAGCGTGTGATCCGCATTGGCGACAACAAGGGCAAGAAGTACGCTTCCGATAACTTCTGGATGATGGCCGACACCGGCCCCTGCGGCCCTTGCTCTGAAATCTTCTACGACCACGGACCGCACATTCCGGGTGGCCCGCCGGGCAGTCTCGAGGAAGACGGCGACCGCTTCATCGAAATCTGGAACCACGTTTTCATGCAATTCGACATGCAGACAGACGGCAGCCTGATCAAGCTGCCGGCGCCCTGCGTCGACACCGGCATGGGGTTGGAGCGTCTGGCAGCGATCCTGCAGCATGTGCACAGCAATTACGAAATCGATCTCTTTGCTGCGCTGATCAAGGCCGCTGCGCGTGAGACTGGTTGCAGCGATCTGCGCAATGCCTCGCTCAAGGTGATTGCTGACCACATTCGCGCCACCGCATTTCTGGTCAGCGACGGCGTCAACCCGTCCAACGAGGGGCGCGGCTATGTGCAGCGCCGCATCATTCGCCGCGCCATTCGCCACGGCTACAAGCTGGGCAAGAAGACGCCGTTCTTCCACAAACTGGTGCCTGATCTGGTGGCGCTGATGGGCGAGGCCTACCCGAATCTGGCGGCGCAGGCCGAGCGCATCGGCGAGGTATTGCGACTGGAGGAAGAGCGCTTCTTTGAAACGCTCGAAGTCGGTATGCAGATTCTTGACGCGGCGTTGGCCGACGGTGTCAAGATGTTGCCAGGAGAGGTTGCCTTCAAGCTGCACGATACCTTTGGCTTTCCGCTCGATCTGTCGGCCGATGTTTGCCGCGAGCGCGCTGTCAGTGTCAATGAAGCCGGTTTTCATGCGGCGATGGAGAAGCAGAAGGCGCAGGGCCGCGCGGCTGGCAAGTTCAAGATGGACAAGGCGCTTGACTACAGCGGCGAAGGGAATGATTTTGTCGGCTACGATCGCCTGACGCAGGCGACCCGCGTGGTCGCTCTTTACGTCGATGGCACCCCGGTTGAATCACTTGCAGCTGGGCGGGCCGGCGTTGTGGTGCTGGCCGAGACTCCGTTTTACAGCGAGAGCGGTGGCCAGGTCGGTGATGCCGGCGCCATCTTCTGCGATAGCGTGCTGTTTGACGTTGCTGATACGCAAAAAATCAAGGCCGACGTGTTCGGTCATCACGGCATGCTGGCCAACGGCACGCTCAAGGTCGGTGCTGCCGTGACCGCGCATGTCGACGCCGCGCGACGCAGCGCCACCCAGCGCAACCACAGCGTGACGCATTTGATGCACAAGGCCTTGCGTGAGGTGCTGGGCGCTCATGTCCAGCAAAAGGGTTCTCTCGTCAACGCCGAGCGCACGCGGTTTGACTTTGCCCACAACGCGCCGGTGACCGATGCAGAGATTCGCGAGATCGAGGTACTTGTCAATGCCGAGATTCTGGCCAACGCAGCAACCGAGGCGCGTGAGATGGACATCGCATCTGCGCAGCAGACCGGCGCCATGATGTTGTTTGGAGAGAAGTATGGCGAGTCAGTGCGCGTGATGGACATAGGCAGCAGTCGCGAACTTTGCGGCGGCACCCATGTGGCGCGCACCGGCGACATCGGTTTGTTCAAGGTGGTAGCCGAGGGCGGCGTTGCATCCGGTGTGCGCCGCATCGAGGCCGTCACCGGACAGAATGCGCTCGTCTATTTTCAAGAGTTGGAGAGCACGGTGACGCAGACCGCTGGCGCGCTGAAGGCCCCTGTCGCCGAGTTGCGGGACCGCATTTCACATGTGCTGGAAAACGTGAAATCGTTGGAGAAGGAAATTGCCGCACTCAAGGGCAAACTGGCTTCCAGCCAGGGCGATGAAATGCTGGCGCAGGCAGTGGACGTCAAGGGCGTCAAAGTGCTGGTGGCGCGCCTGGACGGCGCCGACGTCAAGACCCTGCGCGAGACCATGGACAAGCTCAAGGACAAGCTCAAGTCGGCAGTGATCGTGCTGGCGGTGGTTGACGGCGGCAAGGTGCAGATCGCGGCGGGCGTCACGCCCGACAGCATTGCCAGAGTGAAGGCCGGGGAACTGGTGAATTTCGTTGCGGCACAGGTGGGCGGCAAGGGCGGCGGCAAGCCTGATCTGGCGCTGGCCGGCGGGACCGAACCGGCCAAGCTGGACCCTGCGCTGGCCAGTGTGATGGCCTGGGTTTCGGCCAAGCTTTGATTTGACTGACCGTGGCGACCCATGCCAGCGCGCTTTCGTTCGGCCGTCCAACGCCGTCCTCCCGGACTCGATCCGGGATCCATGCCCTTTGAACCTGGATTGCGGATCAAGTCCGCAATGACACATTCAGTGGTGTCACGCGGAAGCCGGCTTGCGGCACTTGTCCTTGGCGCTGCAGTCTGGTCTGCGCAAGCCGCGCAGCCGCAGCGGGTTGGCTTTGCGAGTCTGGACGGCACGCAGATCAACGCCTGGGTGTTTCAGCCCGAAGACAAGTCCAGGGGCAGTGTCGTGGCCTTGCATGGATGTGGCGGCTTGTATGCCACCGTGGGTTCACGCAAAGGACAGATCGCCGTGCGGCATCAGGCGATGGCCGACATGCTGGTCGCTCAAGGTTATGCGGTTGTGTTTCCGGACAGTTTTACGGCGCGTGGCGTGTCCGGTCTGTGCCTGCAGAAGATGTCCCAGCGCAGCATCGACCAGACCGAGCGCCGCAACGATGCATTGGCCGCTCTGAACTGGGTTGTCGCGCAACCCTGGGCTGCACCCTCGAAAATTGCCCTGCTCGGCTGGTCGCACGGCGGCAGCGCGGTGCTGGCGGCGACCGATACCACGCATTCGCAAGTGATCGCGCAGGTGGTCAAGCCGCGTGTCGCGATTGCCTTTTACCCGGGTTGCAGTGCCGCACGCAAGGCCGGCTATCAACCCACAACACGGCTCGTGATGCTGCTCGGCGCGCTCGACGACTGGACGCCACCGGGACCCTGTGTTGAACTTGGCAAGGCAGTGGGCGCAGAAGTGCACCTCTACCCCGACAGCTATCATGATTTTGATAACCCGCTCGGTTCGGTCAAGCTGTTGCCCGAAATACCCAATGGCGTGCATCCGGGTCAGGGCGTGCATGCCGGACCGAATCTGGCGGCGCGCGAGCAGGCTTATGCACGGGTGCGGGAGTTGTTGCGCGCTGCCTTCGATTGAATTGGTGTTTTGGTATTCAGAACTGCATCAACTCGCGCCCACTCTCGAAACGCTTGCGCTGTCCGCTCAAAGGATCGGTGAACTCAATCGATTTGGCCAACAGTTGCAATGGCTGTGCGTAGTTGATTTCTCCCTCAGGCGTCAGCGTCGGGTAGAGACCATCGCCGAGGATGGGCAAGCCGATCGCCGCCATGTGCACACGCAACTGATGGCGTTTGCCGGTGACCGGAATCAGGCGGTAGCGGGCCAACGCGCCCCGCATTTCGATCACATCGATATGGGTGATGGCGTTGACGGCGCCACTGACTTCGTGTTGCAGCATGAAGTGATCGGCTTCCACAATGCGGCTTTCGCGCGTCAGCGGTAGCGCCAGATCGGCACGCCAAGGCGCAATCGCTTCGTAGCTCTTGTCAACCTTGCGCTTGGCAAACATTTCATGGTAGTGGGCCCGTGTCTCGCTCTGCAGCGAGAACAGCACCACTCCGGCGGTGTCGCGGTCGATGCGGTGGATGGGCGTCAGCTCATTCAGTCGAAGCTTCTGTCTCAGTCGCACCAGCAGCGTTTCGACCAGGTAATTGCCCGACGGCACAACCGGCAGAAAATGCGGTTTGTCGGCGACCAGCAGATGTTCGTCCTGATACAGCACGACTTCCTCAAACGCAATGCGCGGCTCGGTTGCCACGGCGCGGTAGTAGTAGACGCGCAGATGACCCTGGTAGGCGCGCTCTGCGCTGACCGGTACGCCGTGCTCATCGACGACCAGACCCTGCACCATGCGCTGGTGCCAGGTGCCTCGCGTGATCGCCGGAAAACGCTCTGCAAAGAAGTCCAGCATGGTGGGCCATGGACCGGGCGGCAATCCGACGCAACTGGGCCCGACGCCATCGCGGTCGGGTGGCTTAGACGCGTTCAAAGACCAGATCCCAGACGCCATGACCGAGCTTGAGTCCGCGCTTCTCGAACTTGGTCAAGGGCCGGTAGTGCGGTTTGGGCGCGTAACCCCCGAGTTCCGGATGGCTTGCCAGTGCGGCATTCTTCAGCCGGGGCTCGGCACTCAGAAGCTGCAGCATTTGCTCGGCGTAGGGCTGCCAGTCGGTGGCGCAATGCAAATAGCCGCCGACATTCAGGCGCGCCGCCAGTCTGGCAATCAAGGGCGCTTGCAGCAGGCGCCGTTTGTTGTGCCGCTTCTTGTGCCAGGGGTCGGGAAAGAAGATGTGCACCCCGTCCAGGCTTTGCTCGGGCAGCATCTGGTCGATGACTTCCACGGCATCGTGCGCGATGATCCGGATGTTGGTCAATTGCTGCTCGGCAATTCGTTTGAGCAGCGCGCCGACACCGGGCGGATGCACTTCGCAGCATAGAAAGTCTTTCTCCGGCAGTTGTGCCGCAATCAGCGCTGTGGCTTCGCCCATGCCGAAGCCGATTTCGAAAATCAAGGGCCGCGAGGCCGCCACCTTGGTGCCGGACTGCACGCTGCCGGCGAAGAACGCTCCTGGCTCGACATGACCGGCCTGGTACGGCAGCAGAAAGCGTGGTCCGATCTCGGCGACGGCCTTGGCCTGGCCACTGGTGGTGCGACCGGTGCGTCGGACAAAACTCCGGATCGTTTTGGGGTGGCTGACTCCAGTGGATGCTGGGGCGTTCGGTTCGGTCGTTGGCGTATCGCTCACGGGACCGGATTGTAGAGAGGCGTCCAGACCTGCCTCCAGGCCTGAATCCAGCTGTCGAGCGCGTCGCCCAGCGTGCCGCCCTGTGTTTGCAGACCCAGCAAGCTGGCAGCCTGGTTGAGAGCGTCCAGCGCTTGGCTGGTATCAATGGCACTGGCACCATTCTGCTTGGACAATTTCTCGCCGTTGGCGCCCAGCACCAGCGCAGTGTGCAGATAGCACAGCCGCGGCAGACCGAGGCACTCCTGCAACATGATTTGTCGCGCCGTGTTGTTGCTCAGATCCTCGCCGCGAACGACGTCGGTAATGCCTTGCTCGGCGTCGTCGACCACGACCGCGAGCTGGTAGCTGAAGCAGCCGTCGGCGCGTTGGAGGACGAAATCGCCAACTTCGGTCTCCACATCCTGCTGCTGCCGGCCCAGGCGACGGTCGCTCCAGTGAATCACCGGGTTTGCGTCGGTGCGCAGACGCCAGGCGGTCGCGGCCTTGCGGTTTGCGGTCGGGTGATGGGTCATGGCATTGCGGCAGGTGCCCGGATAGATCAACTCGGTGTGGCGTCGCCGGACCTCACCAGCGCGGCCGGGCGCCTGCTCCAGCTCACGCCGCGTGCAGGTGCAGGGGTAGGCCAGACCACCTTCGAGCAATTGCTCCAGTGCCCGCTGGTAGAGCGCGCTGCGCTGCGATTGCCAGACCGGTGGCTGATCCGGTAGCAGACCGCAGTCGCTGAGCTGGCGCAGGATGATCTGATCCAGCCCAGGCAGGCAGCGTGCTGTATCTACGTCTTCAATTCGCACCAGCCACTGGCCATGGTTGGCGCGGGCGTCCAACCAGCTCGCCAAAGCGGCAACCAGCGAGCCGGCGTGCAAGGGGCCGGTCGGGGAGGGGGCAAAGCGGCCGATGTATCCGGTCATGCCACGCTGAGTGCGAGCTCCAGGCCGGAGACAAAGGCGTTTTCAACCCGGTGCCCAAGGCACCAGTCACCGCAGACGCCGATGCCGATCTCTGCGTCCCAAAGATGGGAGTGACCCAGTGGCTCGGTGGTCTTGGCAAAGCGCCAGCGCTGGCTGTCGACGTGCGCGGGTTCGGCATGGATGCCGGTGATTTCGGAAAAGGCCTTGCACAGCTTGGCCTGCACTCGCTCGGTGTCATCTTCCAGATGTTCCTGCGACCAGGCGGCGCTCGCTTGCACGGTCCAGCGCTCGACGCCGCTGCGTCCGGGTTTGCTCGATTCGCGCGCGAGCCAGGCGATCCGGTGGTGCGTGCTGCGCGCGGCATTCCACTGCGGCCCGAGTGTTGACAGTCCGGGTTGCATGGCTTGGGGAAAGGCCAGCATCAGGGTCCAACAGGGGGCCATTTCAACGCGATCAAGTTGTCGTGTGAGGTCGTCGGCCAGCGC
This sequence comes from uncultured beta proteobacterium, assembly GCA_903906695.1. GTDB lineage: Bacteria > Pseudomonadota > Gammaproteobacteria > Burkholderiales > Burkholderiaceae_C > Rhodoferax. The sequence goes on from CAIVLG010000126.1 coordinate 16,319, forward strand.
AGCCGTGTTCAGCAACAGTCGGGCCTGTTCGGCCGGAATGGCCAGCAGCACCGCGTCAAAACCGGAGTACACGTGCTGCGTGGCACCGACGCCCTCGGTATGAAGCTGCCACTGATGCGGATTCAGGGCGTCGCGATCCAGATGTCTGACCCGTGTTTCCATTTCCACCTGGCCTTGTTGCAACAGCGGTTGGCACCAGCGATTGACAAGTGTGTTCATGGCCGGTGCCGGCACCCAGTGCGCCTCCTGCGCAGGCACTGTGGCAGCGGTCACTTGACCCTGTGCGTCAAGCAGGCGCACGCTGTTGGCGCTCCAGCGTTTGCACAGGCCTGCGACGGTTTGCAGGGCCCGCTCAAAGCGCGGGTCGCGCACAGTGAAATACTGCGCTCCGTGGTCAAAGGTTCCGAACGGACTGTTGCGGGTCGCCATGCGCCCACCCAGGCCGGCGCTCTTCTCGAACAAGGTAACGCGGTGACCGGCCTGCAGCAGGGTGCGGGCGCAGGCGACGCCCGCCATACCGGCCCCGATGACAGCGATATTCTTGTTTTTGGACGGGCTCATGGTCGGTGTCTCCTGGGTTGTTGCATGGCGTGCACTTTACACGCCCCGGTGTCGCTCCAACAAAGCGGCGCGGGTGCTTGGGCTTTCAAGCTGCTTGAGCCACCACGACAGCGCTCGTCCCTGCTCCGATTTTGCGATACTTCGCCAGGCATAGTTGACGCGCACAATGCGCTGTGGACGCTCCATCTTGCGCACCACCAAACGACCGGTTTCAATGTGAACGCGGGCCATGCCTTCGGGCACAAAGCCGGCGCCAAGTCCGCGCAGCTGAGCTTCGAGTTTGTCCTTCATGGTGGCGACCGTGAACACGTCTTGCCCGCCGAGCAGGCCGAAGGTCATGCCGCTGCCACGCTCAATGGTGTCGGCGACTGCCACGGCCCGATGTTGCCGGATCAGTTCGTCCTTCAGCGGTTCCGGTGCGCTGGCCAGTGGGTGATGCGGCGCGACGGCATAAACAAAGCTGACCTCGCCCAGCCCTTTGCCGTGAATGCCGGCGTTGCTGCTGGTCTCGCCCACGCCCAGGGCCAGATCGGCTTGTCCGGAGGTCAGTGCTGCGAGTGTGCCCGACAGGGTTTCATCGCGCAGGCGGATGCGGGTCGGCGGGCTCAAGGCAAAGAAACTCTCGCACAGTTCCAGCACTGTTCCTTTGGAAATGATGCTGTCGACTGCAATCGTGAACTGCGGCTCCCAGCCAGTGGCGACGCGCTTGACCCGGTTTGCCACGGCATCGATTTCTTCGAGCAGGCGCGCACCCTCGCGCAGCAGTTCGGCGCCGGCTTCGGTCAGACGAGCCTGGCGCGAGCTGCGGTCAAACAGCAGCACGTCGAGTGCGTCTTCGATCAGGCGCACGCGGTAGGTCAGCGCGCTGGGCACCAGATCGAGGGCGCGGGCGGCAGCGGCGAAGCTGCCGCTGGCCGCTATGGTTTGCAGCATGGAAAGCGCGTCGGGCGTGAGCACATCTCGGGCGGTTGGCACTTGGAAGTCCTTTGCATTCAGATATTTTGAATGATGCCATCAAATGCGGTGCATTGCCGCAGGGCCATTGCAACCTAAAGTTCTGGCTGACAAAGGAATTGGGATTATGTTGAAAATTCGCAAATCGAACGAGCGCGGTTATGCCGATCACGGCTGGCTCAAGTCGTTTCACAGTTTTTCATTTGCCGATTACTACGATCCACAGCACATGGGCTGGGGCAATCTGCGCGTCATCAACGAAGACCGCATCGCACCCGGCACCGGTTTTGGCACGCATGGCCACCGCGACATGGAAATCATCAGCTACGTGCTGGAGGGTAATCTGGCGCACAAGGACAGCATGGGCAATGTCAAGGGCATTCCGCCGGGCGACGTGCAGCGCATGAGCGCCGGCAGCGGGGTGCAGCACAGCGAGTTCAACCACGCGGGCGATGCCACTACCCACTTCCTGCAGATCTGGATTCAACCCAATGTGACCGGCATTGTGCCGAGTTACGAGCAAAAGACTTTTGCCGATAGCGCCAAGCAGGGTCAACTGCGTCTGGTGGCGTCTGCGGATGGTGCACAGGGTTCGGTCACTATCCATGCCGACGCGCGCCTCTACGCCGGTCTGTTCGATGGTGATCAAAGCGCCCAACTGAAACTTGTTGCGGGACGAAAGGGCTATGTGCATCTGGTGCGCGGCGAAATTGCGGTCAACGGTTCGCGCCTGGCTGCAGGGGATGCCGCCTTGATCGACGGCGAGGAACTGGTTCACCTGACCCTGGGAAAGAGCGCCGAAGTGCTGGTCTTTGATCTGCGGGCCTGATTTAGATATTTTTCCTGGAAGTCCGCAGCCAGTGGACTTTCTTTTTCAACTGCAATCAAGGAGTATTCATATGTCAAAGGTAGCTGTGGTTTTTCATTCGGGTTATGGGCATACGCAGCGCATGGCGCAGTCCGTGGCGCATGGCGCTGGCGCCGAATTGCTGGCAATCGACGCCGACGGTAACTTGCCCGAAAACGCTTGGGAGACGCTGGCGGCGGCCGATGCCATCATTTTCGGTTCGCCCACCTACATGGGCAGCGTCAGCTGGCAATTCAAGAAATTTGCCGACGCCTCCAGCAAGCCCTGGTACACCCAGGCCTGGAAGGACAAGATCTTTGGTGGTTTCACGAACAGCGCCAACGTCAATGGCGACAAGCACTCAACGCTGCACTATTTCATGACCCTGGCGATGCAACACGGTGGCCTTTGGGCAGGTACCGGCCTGAACTACAACAACACCAAGGCTTCGCAACGCGGCGACGTCAACTACCTGGCTTCTTCGGCCGGTCCGATGGCCCAGACACCGGGCGATGCCAGCGCCGAGGAAATGAACGCCGGCGACCTGGAGACGGCGCGCCTGTTCGGCGCGCGAATTGCGGCCGCGGCGGCCAAATTCCGCGGCTGACCCATTTCCATCCGGTGCCGACCGGAAAAATAGTAGGGCAGAATTCATGCTTCGAAGAAGAACCATGAAGGGTGCCCTCAATGCGTCGATTGACCCTGCTGAGCGTGATCATGGGTGCCAGCGGTTTGGCTGCGGCGCAGGTGGTCACATCCGTCACCGAGAAGGACTTTCTGACTGACATGCCGGTCGTGCTGTCGGTGTCACGGCTACCGCAACGACTCGACGAGACGCCCGGCGCGGTCACGGTCATCGACCGCGACATGATTCGCCAGTCGGGGGCCCGTGATGTGGCCGATCTGATGCGGCTGGTACCCGGTTTTCAGACCAGCATGGCGTTCGAGACGGTCGGCCCTCAGGCCAGCTATCACGGTGCTTTTGGCGGTCTCTCCAACCGTATTCAAGTGCTGGTCGACGGCAGAACGGTCTATTCGCCGTATTTCATTGGCAGTGTCGAAGGCGGCTTGCAGACCGTGGCGCTGGAAGATATCGAGTGCATCGAAGTGCTGCGCGGTTCTAACTCGGCCACCTACGGGGCGCGAGCATTTTTGGGTGTGATCAATATCGTGACCCGCGATAGCGCCGACACCATCGGTACGCAGGCCTATCTGCGAGCGGGTGCAAACGGCATTCGCGATGCCGGGGCCAGGGTCGGCTGGGGCAGCGAGAGTTCCGCCTTCCGGCTCAGTCTGGACCGACGCGCCGATGACGGGCTGCTGGGGTCCAATGGTCACAACGACGTTGATCGCGTCAATTTTCGCGCTGACCTGCGCCCAACCGCCGCAGACGAAGTTCAACTGCGAGCCGGCACACTCGGCATTACGGCCGGCAAGGGCTTTCCCGGCAACATCGACGACCCGATCCGTGACGTGCGCTATGGCAGCGGCTATGTGCAAGTCGATTGGCGGCGTGCGCTTGCTGAGGATCAGGACCTGGCCTTCGCCTATGCGCACACCGAGGAGTCGTATCAGGACAAGTTCCCTTACTCACTGGCCCCGCTCGGGATCAACGACAGCATTGATGTCGACGTCAGCGGTCGCTCCAGCAGCGACAACCTGAGTTTGCAGCACAACTGGCGCCAGAGCCCGACTTTGCGGTTGGTGTGGGGCGGCGAGTTGCGGCGTGAGCGGGTGACTTCGAAACCGGTCTACAGCACTGATGCCGCGCTGGTCACCGATTTCACGCGCCTGTTTGCCAACCTCGAATGGCGGCCCGCCAAGGACCTGGTGCTCAATGCCGGGGCACTGGCAGAACGAAGCAGTGTCGACGGCAACAGTGTTTCACCACGATTGATGCTGAACTGGCACGTGGCGGACGGCCAGACCCTGCGCGTCGGCGGCTCCGGTGCCAACCGGCCGCCGAGCACCTATGAAAAGTCCGCCGATGTGAGGTATTACTGGGATGGCCATCTGCTTGCGATCACCACACAGTCCAGCGGTACTGTCAAGCCTGAAACGGTGTCCTCCAGCGAGCTCGGCTATATGGGCGCCTTCCCGTCGCTCGGAATCAACCTCGATGTGCGCGTCTTCAAGGAGCGGATCAACGGTTTCATTCGTCAATTCAATGCGAGCCAGCCCAAGGACTACTTCAATCAGGACGATTTCTCGGTCCAGGGACTTGAATACGAAATGAAATGGCAACCCTGGGCCAGTGCCCAGTTCAGGATCGCGCAAGCCTACATCCACAGCAGCATGGTGGATCAGGGTATCCATACCGACTCCGGTATGACGCTGGCCGCGCCGAGACTGGCAAGCACGATTGCTTATGTTCAGAAGTTGCCTGGCGGCTTGGACTTCACGTTGTTGCATCAGGACAGCGGCACCATGACATTGCAGGGGGCCGGTCGCGACGACCAGTTTGCCTTTACCCGTACCGATCTGCGGCTGGCTAAAGCGTTACGCTTGGGCAGCAGCCGTGGTGAGCTGGCATTGGTCGTGCAAAACCTGGCCTCGCCCTATCCCGATTACGCGCCGGGTTTTGCCTTTCAGCGCCGCGCCTTTGTGACGCTGCAAATCGAAAACTAGTTTGGTCGGACTCCCGGTGCGACTGCGGTACCTGATTCTCATCGCCTGGCTGGCTCTGTACACCGGTCCAGCGCTGGCAGCGGCCACGGTTGTCGTGGTGAGCAGCGAGCGCGGTGGCGCTTACAGCGAGGCAGCAGAAGCACTGCTTGGCGAACTTGAAAGAGAAGGTTTGCCGCGGCAAGAGGTGCTTCACGTGGTGGCCACAGAATGGTCGGCCGCCGGCGCTTTGAGCCCAAGGCTGTTCGTTGCACTGGGCACCCAGGCCGCCGATGTTCTGGCGCGCTCGGAGTTGCGCGCGCCAATGCTCGCGACCTTGTTGCCGCGAGCCAGCTTCGAGCACATCCTGCGTTTGAGCGGACGCAAGCCCTCATCACAGTTTTCCGCGCTCTGCCTGGATCAGCCGCTGAGTCGACAACTGGAATTGGCTCGTCTGGCGCTGCCTGGTGTGAATCGCATTGGCGTGTTGTGGGGGCCGCAGTCAAGCGAACCGGTGCTGGCTCTGAAAGCACTGGCAGACGCCAAAGGGCTGCAACTGGCCGATGTCGAGGTCGCTCCGCCGCAACCCCTGTTTCCGGCTCTCAGACGGGTGTTGGCACAGGCGGATCTTTTGCTGGCTTTGCCTGATCCGCAGGTCTACAGCAGTGCCAGCATCCAGAATATCTTGTTGACCTCTTTTCGGGTCAAGGTGCCTGTCATGGCTTTTTCGCCGGCCTATGTGCGGGCCGGCGCGCTGCTGGCAGTGTATGTGACACCGGCACAAATCGGTTTTCAGGCAGCCGCCATGGCGCACGACTTCCTGCAGGGCAAGGCCCTGCCCGCCGCGCCGATCTATTCGAGTGACTTTCAGGTCGCAGTCAATGAGCATGTTGCGCGCTCGCTGGGCCTGGCGCTAGACGCCGAACTACTGCGACAGCGTCTGCGAAGATCGGAAGCCAAACCATGAAACTCCGCCCTATCCGGAGCCGAATATTGCTGGCGGCCATGCTGCCTGTGACCGTGGTGACCCTGTTGCTGGCGGCCGTTTTCTGGTTGATGCGTGCATCTGACAACGAGGATGTTCACAGTCAGAGCGCACGCGCTCTGGTTCGGCAGGTGGCGGCGGCCAGCGAGTATGGATTGTTCTCTTCGAACAGGGAGCAACTGCGCTCCCTTGCCAGTCGCGCTTTGTCTGAATTGGACGTGTGCTCGGTGGCGATTCTGGACGCCAGCGGCGGTGTCCTGGTCCAGCTTGGTCGACCGGGTTACGCAACCCCCTTGCAATGGGCAGCGCACGGGGAGCAGGACCGAATTCTTGCCAATGGCAATGACTTGTTGTCGCAGGCCATTACGCCGAGCCAGGTCAAACTGGACGATCTGTTTCAGCCCAATAACGGCGAGGCCAGCGCAGCCCCGAATGTCCTGGGCCATGTGCTCATCGAGTTTTCGCACGAGAGAATGCACAGGCGCGAGCTGGATCTGCTGTTCTTTACGCTGGCACTTGGGGTGCTGGGACTGTCGCTTGGTGGCTTGCTGGCGCAGCGTCTTGGTCGGCGCGTCATCGACCCGGTGTCGAGTGTTTCGAAAATGATTGAGCGCATCGCGAATGGTGAATTGTCGGCCCGCGCCACGGTGTCGTCGGATGACCCACTGGGCGCCCTGCAACTGGGGCTGAACCGGATGGCCGAAAGTCTTGAATCCGGTCGCGACGAGCTGGAACGCCGTGTTGCGCTCGCCACGCTCGCCCTGCGGGAAAAGAAGGAAGAGGCGGAAGCGGCGACGCTGGCCAAGTCGCGCTTTCTGGCTGCAGCCAGTCATGACTTGCGCCAACCTACCCATGCGCTGGGCATGTTCTTGGCGCGCCTTGGGCAGCTGGAGCACAACAGCGAAACACGACATTTGATCGCGAATTTGGAGATGGCCTTGCAGGCCCTGCGCGACCTGCTCGACGGCCTGTTGGATATTTCGCGTCTGGACGCCGGGGCGGTTCAGGTACAGCTGCAATCCTTCGCGCTGGACGACATCTTTGAGCAGTTGCGCGTTGAACTCGGATTGACCGCAGCGGCCAAGGGCTTGCGCCTGCGCATCCGATCGAGTCCGCTCTGGTTGCATAGCGACCCCGCGCTATTGCACCGCATTTTGTTGAATCTGACTGGCAACGCGCTGCGCTATACGGAAGTCGGGGGCGTGCTGGTGGCGTGCCGCCTGAACGCTGATGGCAGGCAGGCCCGCATCGAGGTCTGGGACAGCGGCATCGGCATTGCGCCCGAGCATCAGGAGGATATCTTCAAGGAGTTTTACCAGGTTGGCAATCTGGAGCGCGAGCGCGGCAAGGGTTTGGGACTGGGTCTGAATATTGTGCAACGGACGGCTCACTTGCTCGGGCATCGATTGCAGCTTTGGTCGCAACCTGGCCTGGGCAGTCGCTTCAGCGTTGAGGTGCCGGTGGCCTTGTCGGCTGCACTGGTCGAGCGACGCCGAACGCAACGTGCGAAGTCTCTTGGCAATCTGGCTGGTTTGGTGGTGCAGGTGATCGAAGACGACGTGCTGGCACGCGAGGGACTCGCAAGCCTGCTTGTGTCCTGGGGCGTTACGGTGATCGAGGCCGACAGTCTTGCCATGGCGTTGGCGCAGTGGCAGCAGGGGCAGCGCGCGGCGGTGCTCATCAGTGACTATCGATTGCCGGGCGACACCAACGGCATTGCGGCCGTGCGCCAACTGCGCCTTGCGGCAGGACGGGACTTGCCGGCAGTCTTGATCAGTGGCGATACCGATCCGGCGGTATTGCGCTCGGCCGGGGAAGCCGGCCTGATCCTTTTGCACAAGCCGGTTCGCGCCGCCAAGTTGCGCAACCTTCTTCGCCACCTGTCGGCGGCCCGTCAAGCCGAGGGCGACGAGTTGACGTAGCCGTACCGAGAGGCCGCAAGAACCGCCTGGGTACGGTTTTGCACGCCAAACGCGCGCAGCACGGCCGAGATATGGTTCTTGACGGTTTCATCAGAGAGCTGCAAAAGGTCGCTAATGTCCTTGTTGGAGTGACCATCGAGCAATAAGCTCAGCACTTCCTGCTGGCGCAAGGTCAGTGGGACGGTGCTTGCTGCAATCGGCTGTTCTGCTGAGTCCTTGCCTGTCAGCAGTTCGTTTGGCGTGCAGATTTCTCCGGCCAGAACCCGATTCAGGATCGATATCAGTTCACTGCTGAGACTGGCCTTGGCAACGAAACCAACCGCTCCCATCTGCATCACCTGGCGCACCATCCAGGGGCTGACCGAACCCGAGATCATGACCACTGGAAGCTCGGGGTGGTTCTTGCCGAACAGTGTTAGCGCTTGCAGTCCATTCAGGCCGGGCAGTTGGTAGTCGAGAAGCACCAGATCAAGGTCCGGATGCGTTGCAGCCAATTCAAAGGCGCGCTTGCAATCGGCTGCGTCGAGCACAACGACCTGCTCATCAAGGCCTTTGAGGACTTGGCGCAGGCCCTCGCGCACCAGGGCGTGATCATCGACCACAAGAATCTTCAATCCACCAGGGTGGTTCATTTCATATCGCTTCGGTTCGTCCTGCAAGCTAAAATTGGTCCATGTTTGTCCACCTGCGTCTACACACTGAATATTCAGTTGTGGACGGCACCAACCGTATCGATGATATCGTCAATTGCGCCGCGGCCGATGGACAAGCGGCTCTGGCTATTACGGACCTGAGCAATCTGTTTGGCGCCATCAAGTTTTACCGGCAAGCCCGCAAGCGTGGTGTCAAGCCGCTGATTGGCGCCGAAATCTGCCTTGAGGGTTTAACCTCCGATACGGCCAGCACCTCGCGTTTGTTATTGCTGGTGCAGAACCGGCAGGGCTACCTGAATCTGTCCGAATTGCTGGCCCGGGCCTGGACGCGCAATGTAATCAGGACCCAGGCCTGCGTCAAGCTCGAATGGCTGCAGGAACTGAGCGAAGGCTTGATCGCCCTCTCGGGGGCGCAGGCCGGACCGGTCGGGCAGGCTCTGGTATCGGGTGACGAGGCGCGGGCCGCTGATATGGCCTTGAAATTGGCGGCCATGTTTGTGCACCGTTTCTATCTGGAACTGCAACGTGCCGGTCGTGCTGACGACGAGGCGCATGTCATTGCGGCGGTTCAACTGGCGGCACGCCTGGGTCTGCCGGTGGTGGCGACGCACCCCGTGCAGTTCACCGCAGGCGATGATTTCGAGGCGCATGAAGCGCGTGTTTGCATCGCCGAAGGCGAGATTCTCGGCGATCAGCGTCGTCTTCGCAGATTTACCCGAGAGCAGTATTTCAAATCCACGGTCCAGATGCAGGCGCTGTTTGCCGACCTGCCTTCGGCCCTGGCCAATACGCTGGAGATTGCCAGGCGCTGCAATCTGTCGCTGGTGCTGGACAAACCGCAGCTGCCGGAATTTCCGATTCCTGAGGTGGATGGCCGGCGCATGACGCCCGAGGCCTACTTCCGTCACGCTTCTCACGAAGGGCTTGGCGAGCGTCTGCAGCGCCGTTATCCGGTCCAGGCCGAGTGTGAGAGTCAGCGTTCGCGCTATGTTGAGCGCCTGGAGTTCGAGATCGAGACGATTTTGAAAATGGGCTTTCCGGGCTACTTTCTGATCGTCGGCGACTTCATCAACTGGGCCAAGCGAAATGGCTGCCCGGTCGGTCCCGGACGCGGATCGGGCGCTGGATCGCTGGTCGCGTATTCGTTGAAGATTACCGATCTCGATCCGCTGCAATACAACCTGCTGTTCGAGCGTTTTTTGAACCCGGAGCGGGTTTCGATGCCCGATTTCGACATTGATTTCTGCCAGAGCAACCGCGAGCGCGTGATCGATTATGTGAAGGAAAAATACGGAAAAAATGCGGTCAGCCAGATCGTCACTTTCGGTACCATGGCGGCGCGTGCCGTGGTGCGAGATGTCGGTCGTGTGCTTGACATGAGCTATACCTTTTGTGATGGCATCAGCAAGCTCATTCCGAACAAGCCGGGCGTCTCAGTCAGTTTGCAACTGCCGCCACCGAGTCGCAAGGCCGACGACAAGACGGTTTATGCGGTGGAAGCGGAGCCGCTGTTGGCGCAGCGCGAAAGCAAGGAAGAGGACGTCAAACTTTTACTGGAGCTGGCGCGCAAGCTCGAAGGCATCACACGCAATGTCGGCATGCACGCCGGTGGCGTGCTGATCGCGCCGGGCAAGCTGACCGATTTTTGTCCGCTCTACCAGCAGCCGGGCAGCGAGTCGGCGGTGAGCCAGTTCGACAAATACGATGTCGAAGCGATTGGTCTGGTGAAGTTTGACTTTCTGGGGCTGGCGACGCTGACCATTCTGGAGTTGGCGAAAGATATGGTTGTGGCCCGGCATCCGGACCAAAAGGACTTCTCCTATGAAGACTTGGCGCTCGACGATACCGCGGTCTACCGCCTGTTTTCGGAGGGTCGCACCGAGGCCGTGTTTCAGTTTGAAAGTCGTGGCATGCAGGGCATGCTGCGCGATGCCCGGCCGTCGCGCCTGGAAGATCTGATTGCCATGAATGCGCTCTATCGGCCAGGTCCGATGGACCTGATCCCGACCTACATTGCGCGCAAGCTTGGGCGCGAGCCGGTGCAATACCCTGATCCGCGGGTCGAAGGCATCCTGGCCGAGACCTATGGCGTCATGGTGTATCAGGAGCAGGTGATGCAGATGGCGCAGATCCTGGGCGGCTATTCGCTTGGTCGCGCCGATATGCTGCGCCGCGCCATGGGCAAAAAAGACGCCGACGAGATGGCCAAACATCGGCAGATCTTCCGTGACGGTGCGGCGCGCAATGGCTTGCCTCAGCAAAAAGCCGACGAGGTCTTTGACCTGATGGAAAAGTTTGCTGGCTACGGCTTCAACAAATCGCATTCGGCGGCCTATGCCTTGCTGGCCTACCACACGGCCTGGCTCAAGGTGCATTACACGGCCGAGTTCTTCTGCGCCAATATGAGCGTCGAGATGGACGACACCGACAAGCTCAAGGTTCTTTTCGAAGATGCGTTGAAGATGGGCATGGGCTTTGAGTCGCCTGACGTCAACCGCGGCGTCGGTCGCTTCGAGCCAGTCTCGGACAGCCTGATTCGTTACGGCCTGTGCGCCATCAAGGGTTCTGGCGAGCAGGCGATCGAGGCGATTGTGGCAGCGCGCGAAGGGCGTAGTCTCGGTCCCGACGGTGCGCAGACGGGACCATTCCGCAGTCTGTTTGATTTTTGTCTTCGGGTCGATCGCAGCCGCATCAACAAACGCACGGTGGAGGCGCTGATCAAGGCCGGCGCCTTTGATGCGATCGATCGCAATCGCGCCAGTCTGCTGGCTTCGCTGGACCGGGCATTTGATTTTGCGGCTGCGGCGCTGGCCAATGCCAATCAAGGCGGCCTGTTCGACCTGGGCGGCGCTGACGATCACGGTTCCAGCGCGCAGGAGCCCGCTCTGGTGCAGGCGACGCCCTGGGCCGTGCGCGAGCGCCTGGGCCATGAAAAGTCAGCACTTGGCTTTTACCTTTCAGGCCATCTTTTTGACGAGGTGGCGTCCGAGGTGCGTCAGTTTGTCAAGCGTCAGATTGGTGACCTGATCGACACGCGAGAGCCGCAACTGCTGGCCGGCGTGGTGGCGGATCTGCGGGTCATCAACGGTCAGCGTGGCAAACTGGCGCTGTTCAGGTTGGACGACAAGTCCGGCGCGATTGATGCCCGCGCTGATGAGGCGTTGATCAATGAGCACCGCAATTTGCTCAAGGACGATCAGTTGATCGTCGTCATGGGCAAGCCGCAACCCGATCGTTTTTCGGGTGGCATGCAGCTGACGCTGACACATATCTGGGATCTGGAGCAGGCGCGCTGCCGCTTCGGCAAGTACTTGCGTGTCAGTGTCAACGGCAAAGCGCCCGACGTCGCCAGGCTGATCCGGGACTATCCGCCGCAGCGCGAGCAGAGCGATCAGGGCGAACTGGTTCGCGCTCTGGGCGTGCGACTGATGGTGGCCAGTGAGGGGGACGACGGGTGCGCCCTTGCCGAATTGCAACTCGGCGAGGGTTTCAAGTTCTTCCCCAGCAATGCGGCCCTGGCCGACTGGCGTTCGCAGGCTGCCCAAGGCAAAGCCGAGATTGTCTTCGACTGAAGTCTGGCGAAAGCCTAGTCCTTCGGACCGAAATTCACCGGGAAGACGAGGACGAAGTTTCCGTTTTCGTCAGGTGGGACTCGTTCAGTTTTTTCCACTGCGCGCAAGACTGCGCTGTCCCAAGCGGGTACGCCACTGGAGGTGGTGAGCCGCCAGTTGATGATCCGACCCGCTGCTGACACACGCACCTCCACCGTGGCCTGCGGATTGCCGCTGATTGTTTCGGGGTTGGAGAAAATGATATTCCTCTTGAACAGCGCGGCCAGGCGCCGGTCGTAACCAGGCGTTGGACCCGCAGACCGCTGGGCGGTCCCCGATGCGTTGGGTGAGCCTGTTGCGCCCGCCAGCCCGGCGATGCGCTGAAGATTTTTTTCTCGCTGGGCCTCGATCCTTTTGGCTTCTTCCTGCGCTTGCAGTGCTTGTTTGCGCTGTTTTTCCAGCTCGACCTTCTTCTTTTCCTCGGCCGCTTTGCGCTCCTTGTCCTGCTTTTCCTGCAGGCGCTTCTTCTCCAGCAAAAGTCTGTCCTGTTTCAGCTTTTGCTGTTGCTGCTGCAGGGCCAGATCTTGCTCTTTCTGCTGGCGCAATTTTTCTTGCTCCAGCGCAATGTCGACCTTGGGTGGCTCGGGCTGCACCGGAACGGGCTCCAGCGCGGGTGGTGGCTCTGGCGCTGGCTCGGGCGGAACTTCGATCAGCTTCGGCGCCGCCGGCTGCGGCAGTGCCGCCCACAACTCGGCTTCGACGTTGACGCTGACCGCCTCACTGCGCCAATGCACGCCCCAGGTCAGCGCGGCCAGGAGAAAGGCATGCGCCAGCACCGCCAGTCCGATCGCGCGCACTATGCCCGGCGTTGGCGGGGGTGCAAATTCAAAGCGATCGACAGCCGCAACCATGCTGTGCATTCCTAGTTGCTCAACTGCACCGACAGTCCGATGCGCTGCACACCGGCGCGCTGCAGGGTGTCCATCACTCTGACGACGGCCTCATACTTGATGTTCTTGTCGGCGCTGATGACCACGGCCGAATCGGGCACGTTGCCTTGCGCCTGCAGCACCCTGGCGACCAGGTCATTGAGTGCGACGGGACTGGTCTTGTCCTGCACTTTCATTTCTATCGATTCATCCTTACTGACGACAAGCTGAATCACATGGTCCGGCTGCGGTTTGGATTTGCCGACGCTGGGTAGATTGATCATGCTCGGCGCGATCAGCGGCGCCGTCACCATGAAAATAATCAGCAGCACCAGCATCACGTCGATGAAGGGCACCATATTGATCTCGTTGATGGTGCGCCGTCCGCGTCCGCGGCTCACTAGCGAGGGCATGCTCAGATTCCTTTCACTGGCCGGAGGCCGACTGCCCACCGACCGTGCGCTGCAGGATGTTGGAGAACTCTTCGATGAAGGTTTCCAGCTTGATCGCGATGCGGTCGATGTCGCGCGCGAAGCGGTTGTAGGCCACCACCGCCGGGATCGCGGCAAACAGGCCGATGGCAGTCGCCACCAGTGCTTCGGCGATGCCGGGCGCCACGGTGGCCAGGGTCACCTGTTGCAGTGAAGCGAGTCCCGTGAACGCATGCATGATGCCCCAGACCGTGCCGAACAAACCAACATAGGGCGAGACCGAGCCGACCGATGCCAGGAACGACAGGTTGGTTTCGATCACATCCATTTCGCGCTGAAAGCTGGCGCGCATGGCGCGGCGGGCGCCGTCCATCAGGGTATTGGTATCGGCGATGCGCCTCTCGCGCAGTTTCTGATACTCACGCATGCCGCTGGCGAAAATGCGCTCCATCGGTCCGGCATGGCGGGCGTTCTTGGCGGCGGCACCAAACAGGTCGTTCAAACTGGTGCCCGACCAGAATTCGCGCTCGAACAGATCATTCAGCGACTTCACTCGATTCAAGGCAAACAGCTTGCGAAAGATCGCGGCCCAACTGGAGACCGAAATCACGACCAGCAAGATCATCACCAACTGGACGACCAGGCTGGCATTGAGGACCAGATGGAGAATCGACAGGTCTTGGTTCATTGCAGTAGTTTCATAACGGTTGGCGGGATGCGTGCCGGCTTCAAGCTGCTGGCGCTGACCCAGCCGGCGCGGATACGGGCTTCACATAAAAGGTTGTTGCCGGATTCGGTTTTCAGCCAGGCAGCTTGCTCTATTGTCAGTGAGGCGCGACCGATTTCGATCGGCTGCGCTGTAACAAGAAGTTCGTCGTCCAGGCGTGCTGGCAGGTGATAGCGGATTTGCGCCTCGCTGACGACAAAGATGCCGCCCGTGCTGTCACGAAGTGCGCGTTGTTCCAGGCCCAGCGAGCGCAGCCATTCGGTGCGGGCGCGCTCAAAGAATTTCAGATAGTTGGCATAGAAGACGATGCCACCGGCATCGGTATCTTCCCAGTAGACCCGCACCGGCCAGACGAATGCCAGTGCCGCAGCCGATCCGTTCATTTGCGTGTCTGGCCCCGGTCGGAGCTCACTTCAGCCGGACGCAGCTGCGGCGCCAATTGATTGAGCACCGCGTTGACATACTTATGTCCGTCGGTGCCGCCGAATTCCTTGGCCAGTTCGATGCATTCGTTGAGCACCACGCGCCATGGCACATCGAGGCAATGCTTGAGCTCAAACGCGCCAATCCACAGCACGCCGTGTTCGATCGGCGAAATTTCACTCAGCTTGCGGTCCAGCAGCGGGGACACCAGCGCGTCGAGTTCGCTCGACGTCTCGGCGCATCCGTGCAACAACGTCGTGTAGTGCAGGGCGTCAGCTTTTGAAAAGCCCGACAGCTCCCGCGTGAACACATCGATTTCAGCAACCGGGTTCTGCCCGACCAGCTTCTGATACAGCGCCTGCAAGGCAAACTCGCGCGCTCTTGTACGCTCGGACTTGGCGCTGGCTTTGCGGGCACCGGTGCTGGTCAGGCCGGTGCGGCGCTGTGGCGGTTTGCCGGGCGGTTTGTCCTGCGATGGGGTCATCAGATGGCTTCCATCAGGTTGGCCATTTCAACCGCGACCCGCGCCGCGTCGCGTCCCTTTTCGACTTGCCTGGCAATCGCCTGCTCCAGGTTTTCGGTGGTCAGGATGGCGTTGGCGATCGGCAGCTGGTAGTCCAGCGCCACCCGGCTGACGCCGGCGCCGGACTCATTGGCGACCAGTTCGAAGTGATAGGTTTCGCCGCGGATGATGCAGCCCAGTGCCACAAGGGCGTCATACTTCAATTTGTCGGCCATGGCCATCAAGGCAACCGGAACTTCGAGCGCGCCCGGCACCTGCACCAGGTCGATGTTTTTCTCAGCGACGCCGAGCTCCATCAGTTCGGCCTTGCACGCCTCGGCCAGGGTGTTGGTAATAGACTCATTGAAGCGCGCCTGCACCATGCCAATGGAGAGGCGCTTGCCGTTCATGCGTTGCTCCGGAGAAGCCGGCGTTCCTTTGTCTGCACCAAACATCGATTTCTTTCTAGGATTTTGTTATATAGCCCACGATTTCGAGTCCGTAGCCGGCCATGCTGGGCATGCGCCGCGGGTTGCCCATCAACCTCATTTTGTGGACGCCGCATTGGTGCAAAATCTGTGCGCCAATGCCGTAGCTGCGCAAGTCAAGGCGCTCGCGCTCCGGCCCGTGGCTGGCCCTGGCCGTGCCTTCGAACTGGGCCATCAACTGTTCCGCGCTTTCACCGCAATTGAGCAACACCACGACGCCCCGGCCTTCGGCAGCGATGCGCGCCAGGCTGGCATCCAGACTCCAGGAGTGCATGGCGCGCCCGACTTCGAGTGCGTCCAACACCGACAGCGGCTCGTGGACGCGCGCCGCGACGGTGTCGCCGGTACCCCACTGACCCTTGACCAGCGCCAGATGAACGCCATGCGTGATTTTGTCCTTGAAGGCATGCACGGTGAACTCGCCGGCCGCGGTGTTGAGGGTGCGTGAGCCAACCTTGCTGACCAGCGATTCGACCCGGCTGCGGTGCTCGATCAAGTCGGCAATGGTGCCGATCTTGAGACCGTGCTCGGCAGCGAACAGTTGCAGGTCCGGCAGCCGTGCCATGGTGCCGTCGTCCTTCATGATTTCGCAGATGACCGAGGCCGCGCTGCAGCCCGCCATCAGCGCCAGGTCGCAACCGGCTTCGGTGTGCCCGGCGCGCATCAGCACGCCGCCGTCGACCGCCTGCAGCGGGAAGATGTGGCCGGGTTGAACCAGATCGTCGGGGCGTGCGTTCCTGGCGACCGCGGCCTGCACGGTGCGGGCGCGGTCGGCCGCCGAGATACCGGTTGTCACTCCTTCGGCGGCTTCGATTGAGACCGTGAAAGCGGTGCCTTTCTTGTCACCGTTGCGCGCCGTCATCGGCGGCAACTGCAAGCGTTCGCAATGATCTCGACTCAGGGTCAGGCAGATCAGGCCGCGCCCGAAACGGGCCATGAAGTTGATGGCCTCGGGCGTCACGTGCTCGGCTGCGAGCAGCAGATCGCCCTCGTTCTCGCGGTCTTCTTCGTCGACCAGTATCACCATGCGCCCGGCGCGCAGATCGGCCACGATGTCTTCAACCGGAGAAATGGTCACAGGGGAGAGCTCGCTCATGCAAGTGTCTTTCAGGAAAAGGGAAGGCAAGGAGGCGACGGCTCCGGCTTGAGCATCCGTTCGACATAACGCGCGATCAAATCGATTTCCAGATTGACCTCGGAGCCAACGCCGAGCCTGCCCAGCGCGGTGTTGTGCACGGTGTGCGGAATCAGGTTGATGCGCATCTCGCAGCCCTGGTCCTGGTCTCCGATCTGATTGACCGTCAGACTGACGCCGTTGACCGTGATTGAGCCCTTGTAGGCCAGGTATTTTGCGAGCGATTGCGGTGCCAGGATGTGCAGCTCCCAGCTCTCGCCAATCTGCTCGAAGTGGGTGACGCTGCCGATGCCGTCGACGTGCCCGGACACCAGATGACCACCGAGCCGGTCGTTGGCGCGCAGTGCTTTTTCCAGGTTGATGCTGCCGGTCTGTGCCAGCGCGGCGGTGCGCCCCAGCGACTCGGCCGAGATATCGACCGTGAACCGTCCCTGCGATCGGTCCAGCGTAGTGACTGTCATGCAGGCGCCATTGAGTGCAATGCTGTCGCCGACACCGATGTCGTCCAGGTAGCCGCCCGGGCACTCGATGACGAGCCGCTTGCCATGCGTTGAAGAGCTGCCCAAAGCGTCCGCGGCAACGATACGCCCGACGCCAGTGATGATTCCGGTAAACATGGCGCTATTTTCGCAGGGAATGAAGCGGCAATCCGAAGCGTCAACAAAACTTGTCGCTCAGAACTGATCGCGCCCGGCAATCCGGGCCACGATGCGCAGGTCTGGCCCAAGCCGGTCGATCGACTGGAACGTGAGCCCGACCGCCTCGGAGAGCGCCGACAACGGCCCGAAACTGGCCATATCAAGGCCGGCGCCTAACACCTTTGGCGCCAGGTAGAGCAGCACCTCATCGACCAGACGCTGACTCAGCAGGGCACCGTTGAGGCCGGGGCCGGCTTCGACGTGCAGTTCGTTGATTTCGCGCTTTGCAAGATCGTGCAGCATCGCCCTCAAGTCCACTTTCTCATTGGCCCCGGGCAGGCAAATGACCTCGGCGCCGCGCGCCTGCAGAGCCATCTTCTTCACTTCGTCCTGACTTGCCGTGTAAATGCACAGCGCTCGTTCGACGTCGAACAGCCTGGCGTTGGGTGGTGTTTCAAGGCGGTTGTCGATCAGCACCAGTTGCGGCTGGCGCTCGGTTGCAACCAGCCTCACGTCCAGCCGTGGATCATCGGCCAGCACGGTGCCAATGCCACTCAGCACGGCGCAGGAGCGTGCGCGCCAGGAATGACCGTCGGCACGTGCCGCCTCGGATGTGATCCATTGGCTGGCGCCGTTGTTGAGTGCCGTCTTGCCGTCCAGTGAGGCCGCGATCTTCAGGCGGACCCAGGGGGTCTGGCGGATCATTCGGCTGAAGAAGCCGATGTTGAGTTCGCGCGACAGTTGCGCGCCCGGACCGACTTCGACCACCACACCAGCGGAGCGAAGGCGTGCCAGACCCTGACCCGATACGAGTGGGTTCGGGTCGGTGATCGAAGCCACCACTTTGTCAATGCCGGCGGCTATCAGCGCGTCGCAACAGGCTCCGGTGCGGCCCTGGTGGGAGCACGGCTCCAGTGTCACGTAGGCGGTGGCGCCTTGCAGATCGTGGCCTTTGGTCTGCGCGTCTCGCAAGGCATCGATTTCCGCGTGGGCCTGACCGGCGCGCCGGGTGAAGCCCCGGCCCAGCGTTTGGCCCTCTGCACTGGTGATCAGGCAACCGACATGGGGGTTGGGCGAACTCAGCAACAGGCTCTTTTCAGCCAGCCTCAGTGCCTCGGCGATGAAGGGGTTCATGGGTGGCCCAGTTTACCGCCTGGCGGCTTGGGGCGTCCGTTGGTCGGATTGGCTTGCA
Organism: uncultured beta proteobacterium; assembly: GCA_903906695.1. Taxonomy (GTDB): domain Bacteria; phylum Pseudomonadota; class Gammaproteobacteria; order Burkholderiales; family Burkholderiaceae_C; genus Rhodoferax. The sequence continues at coordinate 34,861 of CAIVLG010000126.1, forward strand.
GCGGCTGGCCTGTTTGCGCTACGCTGGCGACCATGAAGTTTCAATGGACTGTGCCGATGCGCGGCTTTACCACGATCGAATTGCTGATCGTGATTGCGATTGCGGCCATCGTGGCGGTGGTTGCAGTGCCGTCGCTGCAGGGAACGATCCACGACTTCCGCCAGAAAACGGCGCTGTCGCTGCTGGTCAGCGACCTGAACCAGGCGCGTTCAGAGGCGATCAAGCGCAATGCCCGCGTGCTGCTGTGCGTCCGCAATACGGCGGGCACCGGGTGTGCCACTGGCACCAACTGGTCGGTCGGCTGGATCGCGTGCACCGATTCAAATACCGACGGTTCCTGCGACACCAGCAGCAGCACCAATCCGAATCCATTCATCGTGCGCCCGGCCCTCGATTCGACCTTGACCTTGAGCGCTGTTGACGCTTCGGCGGCGGCGCTTTCGCTGGTTCGATTCAACCCGAACAGCACCCAGGGCGCAGGCGGCTCGGCTGCCACGCTGACGCTGAGTGGAACCTGGTCGAGTGCGACTTCCAACACGGTCACGGTGGCGGGAACCGGCAACATTTCGAAGCATTAGTCTGCACCATGATTTCGAACCATTCAAGACGATACAAGGCGAGTCCAGCCGAGCACGGCTTCTCGATGATCGAAGTGTTGGTCACCCTGTTGATCATTTCATTGGCGCTGTTGGGCACAGCCGGTTTGCAGGCTTATTCGATGCGCCTGAATCAGGGCGGGCAGTTCCGCTCGCTGGCCGTTTTTCTGGCTGCCGATCTGGCTGAGCGCATGGAAGCCAACAAGGCTGGCGCCACGGCGGGCTCTTATGTCCTGGCCAATACCACGGGTGCGACCTACCTGGCAGGTGCAACTGCGGTCAGTAGCGCCTGCGTGACCAGTGCCTGCAGCGCTTCCGCTCTGGCGGCATTCGATCTTTCGCAGTGGCAGAGCGCGGTGGCGGCAACCTTGCCGCAAAGCTCATGGTCGGTTGCGCTGACGCAGGCGGCCAGTGGCACACAGACGCAGAGCAGCTACACCATCACGATCGGCTGGGTTGACCGGCGCAGCAACACCACCAATGCGGCGGCCGACTCGGGTTCTGCTTTTGGCAGCAATGCCGCGGGTACCGGTGAGAAATTTTCCTACACTGCAAACCGAACCCTGTTCAATTGAAACCATGATCATCCGCATGCCAGCAGCGACTCTTGCGCGCACCGTGCGGTCCTGCCCGCAGTCGGGCTTTACGCTTATCGAGATGATGATTGCCATCACCATCGGTCTTGGCATTCTGGCTGGCCTGGTCGGTGTGCTGTCTGCCAACTCGAACAATTCGCGCTCCAACGACCGGACCTCGGAGTTGATGACCAACGGCCGCTATGCGCTGAACTCGATGAAGCAGGAGTTGCGCCAGGCCGGCTTCAAAGGCTACACCTGGGCCGAGCCCACGGCGATCACGCTCAGCACGCTGGGAACCCTTAGCAACGAGTGTCTGGAGTCGGGGGCCTCGGCCGGCGCCTTTATCTCCAATATCCGCCAAGGCATCTGGGGCGCCAACGGCAGCAATCCGTTTTCCGGATCCTGTATCCCGAGCGCCAGCTTTGCGGCAGGCAATGACGTTCTGGTGGTGCGCCGGGTGGCGGCGATTCCAGCCACATCGCTGACCGCCAACACGATTTATTTCCAGTCCAGTTATGCCATGGGTCAAATCTTTCGCGGCACGACGGCGCCGGTATTTGACGCCTCACAACTGCCGGTGGCCAGCTTTGCCGTGCAGATTTATGTTTATTACATCAGCCCGTTTACCGTCTCTTCAACCGAGATTCCGCTGGTGCCGGCGCTGTACCGGGTGTCGCTGCAGAGCGATGGTTCGATGAGCCGGGAACTGGTGGCCAGCGGCATTGAACACCTGAATGTGCAGTACGGAAAATTGATCCCGGGCTTAACGCCAACCACGCAGTTCTTCAATTCGTTGACCGGTTCCTCGGTGACGACGGCCGTAACCGATTGGGACAGTGTGAATCTGGTGCGCATCTGGCTGCTGGCTCGCAACGAAACCACCGAACCCGGCTACGTCAACAACAACGTCTATGTAATGGGCGATTCAACCTATGACTACAGCGCGGCTCCCGACGGCTTTCGGCGTCAGGTGTTCAGTACTGTGGTTGATCTGCGCAATTGAGGTCAATCAAGATGCGAACCCAATTGGTTTACCGCAAGGCAGCACGACAAAAAGGTGCCACACTGGTGATTGCCCTGCTGGTGCTGGTGTTGATCATGATGATAGGCATCACGGCCGTCAGCACCTCCAACACGCAGTACAAGCTGGCTGGAAATTTGCAGTTTGAAGATGGCGCCATGAACAACGCCGAGGCTGCTGTTTCAAAGGCGGAAAACTGGCTTGGCATTGGCACCAATTACCAGAGTGCTGGTTTCTTCACCTACGACGCGAGCAACTCACCGCAGCTCTATCCAATTGGTTCTAGCGCGGCGATGGTCACCTCGCCGCTGACAACAAGCTGGAGCGACAGTAACTCGATCAGCGTGGGCGGCAGTTCGCAGCGCTACCAGATTCAACTGCTGTCAACCAACAACCTTTTGACCGGCTCCAGCGCGGCGCTGGGACGGCAGGCGGCAGCGGTTTGCAACAAGGTCAACACCTACCTGATTACCGGGCGCGGAGTCACGAATCGTGGTGCCACCAAGTTTGTCCAGTCCTATTACAGCGTGTTGAGCTGCACATGATCCCGAGGAGGTCTTCAATGATCAAATTGTCAAACAAATCGTTCTGGCTGGCCGGCCTGCTGTTGCTGGGCCTGACGCTGCTTTCATTGAAGGTGGTGCTGGCGATCACGGCGTTCACGCCCGCCAACCAGCCGGTCGGCTACGTGGCACAGGACGACATCACAAACTACAACCTGACCTCGGGCCTAGAGACGCTGTATCGCGGCCAGTATGAAAAGCAGTACTGGGGCGGCAATCTGATTGCCTACAGGGTCAACAGCGCCGGCGACATTTCAACGGCGACGCAACCCTGGAATGGCGGCGCCGCCTATCAGATCGAGTTGCAGGGAACGCGGCTGATCGTCACGCTGCGCTCGGACGGCACCAAGATTCCATTCCAGTGGGCCAGTCTGGACAGCACCCAGCAGGGCTACCTGACTTCGAGCGCCATTCTGGATTTTCTGCGCGGCGTTCGTACCAATGAAACGCAGCAGGGCGGCAGCTTGCGTCAGCGTGCCTCGGCACTGGGCGACATCGTTCACTCGCGGCCCTACTACCTCAGCGACAGCAGCAGTTCGACGCCGGCGCCGACGGTTCTTGTCGGTGCCAATGACGGCATGTTGCACGCCTTTAACGCGGTGACCGGTGCCGAGCGCTGGGCCTATGTGCCTTCGATGCTGATCTCCAAGATGAAGAATCTCTCGGTCACCCCTTATGTCCATGACTACTATGTCGATGGCTCCGTCGCTGTGGCTACCATTCTCTCGGGCTCCAAGCGGGTCGTGGTCGGGGCGCTGGGCGCTGGGGGCAAGGGCCTGTATGCGCTGGACATCACCGGAGCCAATCTGGCGCCGGCCAGCGAAACCGCTGCGGCCAACAACATTTTGTGGGAAATCACGCCGAGTACGATCAACAACGCAGCCAGCAGTTCCTATGCCAATCTGGGCTACAGCTACGCCAACCCCAGCATCGCCAAGGTGGGCAGTGTCGATGCGGTAATCGTCGGCAATGGTTACAACAACGGCGGAGACTACCAAGCCTATTTGTACATCATCAATGCCAACACCGGCGCCCTGATTTCGGCCATCCAGGCCGGCACCTCGGGCACTGCCAGCAGCCCTAATGGCTTGTCGACGCCAGTGGGTGTCGACAGCAACAACGACGGCACGGTCGAGACCGTCTATGCCGGGGATTTGAACGGCACGATGTGGAAATTCGATTTGACGGCTGGCACTGCGACCGCCTTGTTGACGACCTCGCCGGTCCAGCCGATCACCATGACGCCGGGTGTTTCCAAGCACCCAAACGGCGGCTACATGGTCAATTTCGCCACCGGCGCCATGCTGAACTCGACCGACATGACCGATACATCGGTTTTTTACGCCTACGGCATCTGGGACGGCGCACCGAGCGCCAATGCGGTACTGCTATCGCAGACTCTGACCGAACGCTGCTACACCTCCGGCACCGCGGTGGCGGCAACGCCATGTACCAGCCGCGTTCGCACTGCCTCGGTCAATCAGCCGAACTGGGCCGCCGGTGCCAGCAATCACAAAGGCTGGAAGGTTGCCTTGCCGGCC
>CAIVLG010000127.1 GCA_903906695.1 uncultured beta proteobacterium
AGTCAGCCCGATGTCCTGGTAGCCAGCGCCACCCCTGTCGTCCACCAGCAATCGCAGGTTTTCAAGCTTCCATCGCATGGCGCTGGCGTTGTTCGACTGCCCGGCATAGGTGCCTCCATAACCCGCGCTGTAGGTCTCGGCACCGCCATTGATGGTCATGACGCCATCCGGACGGAACACCACTCTGCGCGTGCTCGATGTGCCGCTGACTTTGTTGTAGGTGAATGAGCACCATGCGTTATGGGTGAGCATCTGTCTCGCTTGCGCATCCTGCGGATTGCCTGAAGCGATGGGTACCGCTGGCTGCGCCTGGCGCGCTGCCCTCTCCATGGGTGACATTGGGTCGGACCCGGCGTCCATTCTTCGCCAACCGACCTGGACCGGTCCCACCATGACAAGCAAACGATTGCCTCGCATCTCGTACTGCATCACGTCAGTGCCCACCGTCAGTCGGGCGCCCTTGACCGACCACCGTGTCTCTTCACCAGCGATAGAGGCACTGCCATCGGCACGCAACTCCAGGACGTCGCCGCCCTGAACCTCCATCTGATACTTGCCAACCAATTCGCGCGCCATTTGCGCCCAAGAACTCACCTGAATGACAAGCAGCAGGGCGAGGACGGCAAGAGACTTGAACATGGCAGGTTCCAATCGACAGGCTGATGAATTGAGATGATACGCGTGAATTTCATGCGACCGTATCCCGCTGACGCATTGCTTGCAACCGTGGATCAGAATCAAGAGGCACGTGATCGCAGTTCGTGAGACCGGCCACGTGTAAAACGGCTGTCACGCGCCAAAAGGCTCGGAGGGTCCCTGCATCAATTCGATATCATGAAAGCGCGTCAGATCAACAACTCGGTCGCCGTCTGGCGTGAGTTTCAGAATGTCAACAAATCGACCGTCGAAAACAAGATCCTCGGCTTCGTAGCTTTGCACCGCATGGACCGACGCTGCCATGGTTTCGTCGTGACCGGCGACAGAAACCAGCAACCGGCTGCGACTGCCGAGCCACTGGTCGCGGGTCAGACCGAACAGCGGACTATGCTCGTCGATCTTGTGAATCAGGGTCCAGGTCAGCGCAAATACCGGGGTTCGTTCGCGTGTCAGATTGAGGTCGTGAATCCGGACAAAGCTCTCCCCTTGAGGATTGCCCTCGATTCTGACCAGCGACAGAGTGGCCGAGGCTTCGACGATGCGGTTGTGGCGCTCGTTGGCGATGCGCAGCATCAGCACGCGGGCACCGTCGAAATCGCGAATGATGGCGCACCTGCTGAACACGATGCGCGCGGTCGGTTTTGAGAAACGCGCAAAGACCAGACCGGTCGTGATCGCGATGCCAACCATGCCGGTCAGAATTTCAAGCGACGCGACCACGTGTCCGGCCACGCTGCCCGGTGACATGACGCCATAGCCGACCGTGGCCAGCGTTTCGATGCTGAAGAAGAAGTAATCAAAAAATTGATTCTCGTGCGCATTGATCACACTGCCAGGAAGCAGCCAATAGGCGCTGCCGAAGAACAGATTCACGAGCACGAAGACCAGCACCAGAGCGGCAAAGAAACGCGGCCAGCTCAAGGTCAGCACCAGATGATAGGGATCGCTCAAGCCGCCGTGGCGGCGCTGGTGTGTCAGGACCTGCGTATCACCGACAAGAACGGTACGAACACGGGGTTTTTGAGCTTGGCTGCCGGACATGATCGCCCTCTTTTCTCGGATGTTGCGATGTTAACGTGCAACGTGCTCGACAGCGTCGGCCGGAACTCTCATGGGCGACGCGGTCTGTCGCCACATTTGCGCGCTTCCTCTGATCCGAACGCAGTCTGTCGCATCGCGCGTGCAATCGCTACCCGGCACGCCTACATTCTCTTCAACCGACCAAACCGGTCTCACATTGGAGAAGACAGATGAACCTCACAAATCGCGCCACTCGCTTCGCCGGATTCACGCTCGCCGTACTGGCGACACTTGCCATCCAGGTCAGCCTGCTTTCGAGTTTCAACAGCGTCGCTCAGGAAGCGAGTCTGGCGCAGGCTTGCCCAACGCCAGCCGTGGCAAATTTGCAGCAAGCGGGCCTCCTGGCTGATCATTCCTGATCAGATATCCAGGCTATAGCCAACGCCGCGCACCGAGTGCAAGGGCAGGCTCAAGCCGCTTTCGCGCTCGACCTTGGCGCGCAGGCGGCTGACAATCACTTCGGTGCGGTGTTTGTCATATTCTTCCGGGAACAATCCGAGCGCAATCGCCAACTCGGCGTCGGTGCAGGCAGCGCCGGCTTTGCCGGCCAAGGCGCGCAGCAGTTGTCCTTCGCTCACCGATAGACGGACACGAACGCCATTGGGCGCCACGATGTAACCGCCGCCGGGCTCAAACTGCCACTGCTTGCCAATGGCGCCCACTGGCTTTTGCTGCGCGGTGTTGGGCGGCGCCGCAAAGCGTTGCGCCAGACGTTTCAGAATCAGCACCAGCTCATCCATATCGACGGGCTTCACCAGGTAGGCGTCGGCACCCACCGTCAGTCCGGTCAAGCGGTCGGCGCGCAGGCTGCGCGCTGTCACAAAAACAATCCCCATGTTCTGGTCGTGCTGGCGCAGGTGCTTGCAAATCGACAAACCATCCTCACCGCGCAGACCGATGTCCAGCACCGCAATGGTCGCCGGCCGCGCCGCCAGGTAGCGGTAGAACTGCGCAGCAGTGGCAAAACTTTCCACCGCAAAACCGTGGTGAGAGAGCTGGAACACCATCTCCTGTCGCAACACCGGCTCGTCTTCAACAACAGACACGGTGTAGTCTGATTCACCAGGTTTTGAAGGGGCTTTAGGTTCGGGTTTCATAATGGGGCAACTTAAGGCGTAATTATGTGGCGACAGCTTATCTTGTTTTTGTCGCTGTGCAGCCTCGCTGGCTCGCTGCGAGCGCAGCCAGTTGAGGTGGACGCCAGCGGTGCGAGCTTTAACGTAGCAGGCCACCTGTGGGCCAGTCCACTCCAAACACACTTCGCCGGCCCCGAAGAGGCACTGGCCGCCTACCGCAGCGGCCAGTTTCAAAAACTGCCTGGCTACCTGGGACGCGGCTACCAAAAGGATGCCGTCTGGCTGGCTTTTGATGTGCCTGCCGCACAGGGCGAACCAACGCTTCTGGTGGCCCAGGTCGGCCCCGCCTATCTTGATGACGTCAGCGTCTGGCAGGCTGATGCGGCGGGTCATCTTCGCTTGCTGGGCCGGGCTGGCGACCAGGTGCCTCTGAAGCAAGTGGATATACCAGCCCTCAAGCCCAGCTTTGCCTTACAACTTGCGCGGGGCGCCAGCAGCACGGTGCTCTTGCGCATTCAAACCACCAGCGCGCAGGTAGCCACTGTCAAGCTCTACCGTGCGACAAACTATCCTTCGGCACAGGCAACAGAAAGCCTGCTGCTGGGACTTGAGTCTGCCGCTTTCCTGATGATGAGCCTCGTGGCGATGGGCATGTTCTGGGTTTTGCGTGAAAGAATCTACCTGCTCTGGCTCGCAGCGATCCTGACCACAGCTGGCCAGGCCTTCATGGCAAGCGGTATGGGTTACTTCTACCTGCACTGGGACGACCTTTACAACGTCAACAGGTACACCAACAGCTTCACGGTTGGAGGCATTGTCGTGACCACGCTCTTCGCCAACGTGCTGTTCGACTTCAAGTCCTTGCACCGCTGGCTGCATAGCCTAGTCATCAGTTTGGCGGTGCTTGCTCCGATCATTTTCATTACTGGGTTTGCGCTGACCCTGCAGATGCGCACTGGAATTCTGGTACTCATCTTTATCTTGATGCATTTCGTCTCGTTCATCGGCATCGTGCTGCAGATGTTGCGGCGCCACCCGACAAGCCTGCGCTACGGCCCCATGTTCTTGCTCCTTTTCTTGGTTGGGGCGGTCACCATGCTTGCTGTCGGAAGCTCCTGGTTGCCCTTTTCCGAGTTGAGCGCGGCGGCCTGGCAGGTCGCCAACCTTTGCAACCTGCTGTCGCTGCAGGTTGCGATGTTCTCGCGTGCCATGGAAGCACGACGCAAGCATGCGCAGGAACGCACTCGATTGCTGACCCAGTTGACGCAACAAAACCAGGAACTTGAGTCACGCGTGGAGCGTCGCACTGCGAGCCTGTCCAAGGCCCTGCACGACGTGCAACAGGCCGAGTCGGCACAACGCCATTTGCTCTCGATGGCCTCGCACGAGTTCCGCACGCCGGCGGCCTGGATCAAGGCCTCGCTCGATTCCGTGGACATTCTCAAAGCCCAGGTGCCCCCCGAGATCGCGACCCGCCTTGTGAACATGCGCCTGGCC
>CAIVLG010000128.1 GCA_903906695.1 uncultured beta proteobacterium
CTCGTCGCATCGAGCCGCCTGAACCATGCCAGGCAAAGGCTGATCACTGGGTAACAAAGGGAAGGTTGGCGCCGGCTGATTGAAATGCACTGACAAATTCAAGAAGCCATTCACTCTCTCATCAACGCCTCGATCTCCTGCACCCCGACCGGCACATCCCGGGTGATCAACTCACAGCCGTTGTCGGTGACGATGGCGTCGTCTTCGATGCGGATGCCAATGTTGTGGTACTGCAGCGGCACGCCTTCAGCGGCTCGTACGTAGATGCCGGGCTCGATCGTCAGCACCATGCCGGGCTTCAAGATGCGCGCCGGGCGGTCTCTTATGATTTCGCCACTGAGCGGGTCCGTGCGCTCGCTCACCGAGCCGACCTCGGACGGCTCGATGTAGCTGCCGCAGTCATGCACGTCCATGCCCAGCCAGTGGCCGGTGCGGTGCATATAGAACTGAAAATAGGCGCGCTTCTCGATCACATCCTGCAGGCCACCGAACTTGTTGCCGTCCAACAAACCGAGGTCCAGCATGCCCTGCGCCAGCACCTTGACGGTGGCCTCATGCGGATCGGTGAAGCGGGCGCCGGCGCGGGTCGCGGCAATGGCAGCCTCTTGTGAAGCCAGCACCAGTTCGTAAAGCGCGCGCTGGGGACCGCTGAACTTGCCGTTGGCGGGAAAGGTGCGGGTGATGTCGGAGGCATAGCCGTCAAGCTCGCAGCCGGCATCGATCAGCACCAATTCGCCGGCGCGCACTTCGCCGGCATCGGCGCGGTAGTGAAGCACGCAGGCATTGGCGCCGGCCGCCACGATCGAACCGTAAGCTGGGTATTGCGAGCCCTGGCGCCGAAATTCGTGCAGCAACTCGGCATCCAGATGGTATTCCCGCACCGGCTGAACGTCGCGCAGCATGCGGGCACACAGTTGCATGGCGTGCACATGGGCACCGGCGCTGATTCGCGACGCACGGCGCATGATGGCTTGCTCGTGGCCGTACTTGAACAATCGCATTTCATCGAGCAAGCCGCACAAGTCACGCTGCTGCTGCGGGCACAACGCACCGTAGCGTACCCGGGCGCGCAAAGTTCCGAGCCAGCCATCGATGCGCGACTCCAACGCCTTGTGGGTGGCAAACGGGTACCAGACCACTTCGCGGCCATCTAGCAAGCCAGGCAGCTTGGCATCGAGCTCAGTCACTGAATGAGCCTCTTCCAGGCCGAGTTGCCCGGTCGCCGCGACCGGTCCGAGCCGGTAGCCATCCCAGATTTCACGCTCCAGATCCTTCGGTTGGCAGAACAAGGTGGTTTTGCCTTCGCCGGTGATCACCAGCCAGGCCTTGGGCTCGGTAAAGCCACTCAGATAATAAAAGTAACTGTCCTGACGGTACAGAAAATCGGAGTCACGATTGCGTTGCTGCTCGGGCGCACTGGGCACGATGGCAATGCCTTTGGGACCCAGCATAGCAGCCAGTTTGGCGCGGCGCTCAGCGTATACGACGGGAGATGGTTCATTCATGGTCTGTCCTGTTCTATCATTTGATTCAGCTGCAGCAATCTCTCAGGTGTACCGACATCGGTCCAGGCGCCGCGGTACAACTCGGCACTGACCAGCGCATTGTCCATCGCGGCGCGCAGCAGGGGTGCCAAAGGGGCTTTGACACCCTGAGGATTGCCAGCCGGGATGTCGCACCAGGGCCAAGCAAACAGCTTGCGGCTGTACAGGCCGATCGTCGAATAGGTGTATTGCGCCCCGGCCTGATTGAGCGCCAGGCCATCGCTGCCGAGGCCAAAATCACCGAACGGCTTGTGTTCCGGATTGGGCACCAACCAGATGTGTGCCAACTTTCCGCTTTCCGCAAAACGCCGTACCGCCGTCTGGCTGAAGACAAAATCGGGTGCGAAGACATCGCTTGCCAACAGCCAAAACGTGCCCGCATCCGGTCCGGCTTCGGCGTCCGGACACAGCAGCGGCAAGGCACGTGCAATGCCGCCCGCGGTTTCAAGTGCGCCACCAAAATCATGCCCTTCATGCGAATAGCGGATTTGCAATGACTTTGCATCCGGGAGTCGCTCATCCAGACCCGTCAGCGGTGGCGAAAAATAGTCGCCGAAGGTCTGCTCAATCTGATTCCCCCGCCAGGCCGTGTTGACCACCAGCCGGGTAAAGCCTGCGCGCGCCAGCGCTTCCATGGACCACTGCATCAAAGGTTTGCCACGCAGCGACAGCAAGGGCTTTGGCATCGCATCGGTCAGCGGCCGCATGCGCTCGCCACGGCCGGCAGCCAGCAGCATCGCAGGAACCCTCATGTCAGACATCGGACACGCAGTGCCGAGCGTGGGGACCAGTTTCCCCGCCGGGCCGCCCCAAGGGGAAACAGCCCCCTCGGGGGGCAGCGAGGACACGCAGTGCGGAGCGTGGGGGCCACATCACTTTTAGCGCATGCCGATCTTGACCTGGCCAAATACCGTTTGCGCTTCACGCGGCAGGCAGCGCCAGTAAACCGGGTTGGCGGTCACCTCGCCCCCAAGCGCGGCGGCGGCCTGCCAGCCCCAGCGCGGCTGGTACAGAAAGGCGCGGGCCAAGGCAATCAGATCGGCATCACCGGCCTGCAAAATGGCTTCGGCCTGCTGCGCTTCGGTGATCAAACCAACGGCGGTCGTGATCATGCCGCTGGTCCGGCGAATCTGTCGCGCGAACGGCACTTGGTAGCCAGGACCGATGGCAATTTTTTGCGCCGGTGACACACCGCCAGACGAGACGTGAATAAAGTCACAGCCGGCCGATTTCAGGCGCAGCGCGAACTCCGCGCTTTGGGTCACATCCCAGCCGCCCTCGACCCAGTCGGACGCCGAAATGCGCAGTCCCAGCACGCCTTTGTAAGCCTTGCGCACGGCGGTAATGACCTCCAGCGGAAAGCGGATCCGATTCTCGAAACCACCGCCGTAGGCGTCGGTGCGACTATTTGCCAGAGGCGAGAGGAACTCATGCAGCAAATAGCCATGGGCGCTATGGATTTCCACCGCTTCGATACCGATCTGGTCAGCGCGCTGTGCCGCCGCCACAAAGGCGTTTAGGATCTGGGCCATTTTCTCCGGTGTTATGGCAGTCGGCGGATCTTCCTTGGGCAAATGAGGTGCAGCGGAGGGTGCAAATGTCTCCCACCCTCCCTGCTCTGGCGACAGCAACTGCGCGCCGTTCCACGGCAGTGCGCTGGACGCCTTGCGGCCGGCATGCGCCAGTTGAATACAAATCGCCACACCAGACGGCGCCAACTTGCGCGCCCGTTGCAAAGTATCAGCCAGCGCAGAGGCAGTCCGGTCGTCCCACAAGCCAATGCAATTGGGCGAAATGCGCCCTTCAGGCAAAACCGCAGTCGCCTCGATCGTAAACATGGCAGCGCCGCTGTTGAGAAGATTGCCCCAATGCATCAAATGCCAATCGCCCACCACGCCATCCTGCGCCGAATAGGTGCACATCGGCGCCACCACAATCCGATTGGCCAGTATCAGGCCGCCCCGGGGCGAGGGCAGTTGCAAGGGGGAAAAGAGTTTGCTCATGTGAATTTTCCCGGAGTTGTCATTGCGGGCCAAACCCTCAATCCATGGATGCGGGATCAGGTCTGGCATGACAAGTTGAATTGATGGGCTCAGTGTGTCGAAGAATCGCAAGCATATCCCAAGCCTCCGGCGCCTCTGCGCCCGGTAAAATACCGCGTTTACCCTAGCTCACCAGCATTACTCCGGAGTTGGCACAGATGGCTGATACAGCACAAGCAGAACACAGTAGCAGCACGCAGCACACCGACATGGCCAACGCGATTCGCGCCCTGGCGATGGATGCCGTTCAGGCCGCCAACTCGGGCCACCCGGGCGCCCCGATGGGCATGGCCGACATGGCCGTCGGGCTGTGGAGCCAGCTCAAGCACAACCCGAGCAACCCGCACTGGCTTGACCGCGACCGCTTTGTGCTCTCCAACGGTCACGCCTCGATGCTGCTGTACGCCGTGCTGCATCTGACCGGCTACAAACTGCCATTGAGTGAGCTCAAGAAGTTCCGCCAATTGCACAGCAAGACCGCTGGACACCCCGAAACCGGTGTGACGCCCGGCGTGGAAACGACCACCGGCCCGCTCGGTCAAGGCATCACCAACGCGGTCGGCATGGCACTGGCGGAAAAGCTGCTGGCCAAGGAATTCAACCGCGACGGCTTTGAAGTCGTCAACCATCACACCTTCGCGTTCCTGGGCGACGGTTGCCTGATGGAGGGCATCAGCCACGAAGCGGCCTCGCTGGCCGGAGCCTGGAATCTGGGCAAGCTGATTGCCCTGTACGACGACAACGGCATCTCGATCGACGGACCGGTTGCGCCCTGGTTCATCGACAACACCGCGCTGCGTTTCGTCGCTTACGGCTGGAACGTGCTGGGCCCGATTGACGGCCAAAACGCTGCACTGGTGGCGAGTACCGTCGCCGAGGCCAAGCAGTCCGGCGATAAGCCGACGCTGATCATCTGCAAAACGGCGATCGGCAAAGGCAGCCCGAACCGCGCCAACACCGCCAAGGCTCACGGCGAGCCTCTGGGGGCCGAGGAAATAGCGCTTACCCGCGAAGCGCTGGGCTGGCCGCATAAGCCCTTTGTCATCCCGTCGGAAATTTACGCCGCCTGGGACGCCAAATGCACAGGTGCCGCCGCCGAACAAGCCTGGAGCGAGAAGTTTGCGGCCTACAAAGCAGCCCATCCCGAACTAGCCAAGGAACTGGTGCGGCGCATGAACGGCGAGCTGCCGAAAAATTTCAACCAGATCGCCGTCGACTGCGCAGTCGCCGCTCACACCAAGGCGGAAACCGTGGCTTCGCGCAAGGCCTCTCAACTCGCGCTTGAAGCCTTCACGGCCGCCCTGCCCGAAATGCTGGGCGGCTCGGCCGATCTCACCGGCTCGAATCTGACAAACACCAAAAGTACGCCGAACCTGCGCTTCGACTTTAGCGGGAATAGCAACGGTGGTCGCCACATCAACTACGGTGTGCGCGAGTTCGGCATGGCGGCGATCATGAACGGCATTGCGCTGCACGGCGGCTTCATTCCCTATGGCGGCACTTTTCTGACCTTCAGCGACTACAGCCGCAACGCGATCCGCATGGCGGCGCTGATGAAGCTGCGCGTGGTGCATGTCTTCACGCACGACTCGATCGGCCTGGGTGAAGACGGCCCGACGCACCAGTCGGTCGAACATGCTGCCTCGTTGCGCCTGATCCCGAACCTGGATGTCTGGCGCCCGGGCGATACCGCCGAGACCGCTGTCGCCTGGAGCGTGGCGCTGCAAAACAGGAGCAAGCCAACAGCCTTGCTGCTGAGCCGTCAGAACATTCTTTATGCCCCCAAGTCCAGTCTGGGCGACATCAGCAAAGGTGCCTATGTGTTGGCCGAGGCTAGCGAAGTCGGCCAGCGCAAGAAGATGCAGGCCGTCATCATCGCCACCGGCTCCGAAGTGCCGTTGGCGCTGAAGGCGCAGGAGCTTCTTGCCAACCGAAAAATAGCGGTGCGCGTGGTTTCGATGCCAAGCACCACCACTTTTGACAGGCAAAGTGCGGCCTACAAGAGTGCCGTGCTTCCGGCTGGCGTGCCGCGCATCGTGGTCGAGATGGGCGTCACGGACGGCTGGTGGAAGTATGGTTGCGCAGCAGTCGTTGGCATCGACAGCTTTGGCGA
>CAIVLG010000129.1 GCA_903906695.1 uncultured beta proteobacterium
GGTGTGCCGCTCATCAGGATGCGCGAGAGTGCACCAAAACCAATGTCGTAAGTGGCGCCATCTCCACCGACCGTGATCACGGTGGGCATCAGGCCGAGTTCGGCCACGCTGAACTGTTCCCAGGACAGCATGCGCAAGTTCTGTTCATGGATCTTGGCGTCGTAAGCGTCGGCCAGTTCCAGCCGGGCCAGACGCTGCGCGCGCACATCGGCGACGGTCTGCGCGGCAATGCCCTCGAAGATGCCCTTGGCCAGCGGCTGCGCGTCCTGGAACAAACTGTTGACCCAGGGATCGTTGTAGCAGTTGAACGGGAAAGTGGACGCGTAAACACTGCTGCAACCGGTGGAGTTGGCAACCACCGCACCGGCCGGGCCGTTGCCGCTGGGGCCGCTCTCGAACAGGTAGAGTCGCTTTTCCAATGTCGCGATCAATGCGCCAAGGCGCTGCGCCCGCTCAGCGTCGGTACCGGCCAGCGTCGCCTGTTTGACGCCAAGGTCGGAGATCAGGGCTTCGAGCTCATGAATATGGTCGCGCTGACGCTTGGCCGTGATGGCCTGGTTGGTGGCCATCACGAGCCGGATCGCCGTCACCTCGCCGCAGCCGCGGCAGGCGCCGTGGCCACCGGTGGTCGAATAGTAGTTGGAGCGGTCCAGCAGCAAGCGCTTGATTTCGCCGTCGGGCTTGATGGCGCCGTCGACAAAACGCGCTGGCGTGTTGGGCAACTTGCCCATGAAATCAAAGCGCTGTTGCAGGGTTTGCAGCACGGCTGCGTCCTGCTCGCGCGCCACCAATGCGCCCGGACCACAAACCTCGATGCACTCCAGACAGCCGGTGCACTTCCAGGGGTCTACGTTGGCTGCAAACAGGCCACCACTGCCAGCCTTGGCCTTTTCCATGGCGTCAAAGAAGGGCCGTGTGCGCGCCACCGGATACAGCGCCAGCAGGTCAATCAGCTTGTTGACATTGCGCAGCAGCGTCACGTTGTCTGTTTCCAGATGCGTCGCAGCATCGGCCAGCAACTCGTGCAAGGCGCGTGCCTCCTTGGTCTGGCGATAACTCTCGCGCACCGCCTCGGCCAGCGCATAAGCATGACCGCGCATCGTCTCGGCCTGCGCCGCCGTGATGTCGAGCTGCTTGATACCACCCAACAGCAGATCATGAATCTCGTGCACCACGTTCGGAATGGCGGCGTCCGGACAAACCAGCGCGCACTCCATGCAACCGGTGCAGAGCTCGGGCTTGAACTCTGGCACGGTGCGCCGGAACAGGCCCTTGTCTTTGGCACCCGCGCTGCCCGCCGGCATGAACAGGCCCGTGCCTGGCAACACCGGCGCCTCGCCCAACGCGCCCTCACGGAAAGGTTTGAGCACCATGTCGTCGTAGTACTCGGCATCGAACATGCCAGCGCAGCCCGACGGGCCGGCGCTCTGACACTGCGCGGCCGACTGCGACGCGCTGTAGATGGGTATCGCGACTGGCCTGCTTTCGATGCTGGCGAAGGCCGGCAGGTCGTAATCGACCTTTTGCGTGGCCTCAATGCCTTCGCGGATCACGGCCATATTGCCGTCGGTCACGGCACCGCCCTTGCCACCAAATTTCTTGGAAATCTGCTGCCGCACCTTCTCCAGAATCGCGGCCGCATCAGCACCAGCGGACACCTGATGCACATGACCGGCGACGGCACCGATAAAGGCAATGCCCATCATGCGCGTGGCGAGTTCCGGTGTTGGCGCATTCTTCTTGGCAACGGCAAAAGCGTCGATGATGAAAAAGCGGATCTTCCGGTCGCGGATGGTTTGGCGCGCCTTCACCGGCAACTCAGCCCAGACCTCTTCCGCCGTCGCACTGGACTGCAGGATGAAGGTGCCGCCCGCGACCAGCCCCAGCAGCGGATTGGTGTGGCTGAAAACCTTGTGGTCGGGCGCAATCACAACCTCCACGTCTTCGAGCTCGGCGTTGGTGATCTTGACCGCCTCCGGACTGAGCGTGATGTAGTAGTTGGTCGGCGCCCCGCTCTTCTCGGATCCGTATTTGGGTGCCGACTTGGAGTGCATATTGAGCACACCAGCCAGGATGTCGGTCAGAAGCTTGCCGGAGGCAATCGTGCCGTAGCCCCCGATCGAATGAAAGCGCACCCGAAAACCCGCATCCGGCAACAGTTTCGGGTTGGGCTGCGTTTGCAGCGCCATCGGCTCGGTCTCGGGATAGGCGGCCTTCAGTCGCTGCAGCATCTCTGAAACACGTGGTGTCGCCGTGTCCGAGAAGAACTGCGAACCCAGATAGATCAGCGGCACCAGCTTGCCGTCTTCCATGTTTTTGAAAGCTGCGATCAGATGGCGCGGCTGCAGGTCGTGCCCGCCAAGACCAAAGATGGCGGTGGTCAGCATCGGGCTGCCTGCAAGCGTCGGGATGCCGGCGTGGCGCATCTGACTGGCGTTTTCACGCGCTTTGAACAGTGCCTGTGTCACAAAACTCGTTAGTGCGGTCTGGTCGGAGCGCTCTAGCACGGTGACCGCCTTCTTGCCCTTGAGCGCCTCCACCAGTTCCGCTTCGGGAAAGGGTTGCAGCAGCTTGATGGCAACCAGGCCGACCTTATTGCCCTGACTGCGCAGATGGCTCACCACCGCTTCCACGTCGTCCGTGACCGAGCCCAGCCCCACCATCACGTAATCCGCGTCTTCGCACAGGTAGGTCTGCACCGGGCTGTACTTGCGCCCGCTCAACTCGGCATATTCCTCCATCGCCTGGCGCACGATGGCCGGCACCGCCACGACGAAATGGGTGCGGTGGTCCACCGCTCCGGCCTGGAAATCGGGCTGGTTCTGCACCGCACCGGTGAGCCCCGGATTGTTCACATCAACCAGCGCCGGCACCAACTGGCGCGTGCCTTTCTCGAAGGCGTTGAGCCACTGGCGCTTCCATGGCGCGTGCAATTCTTCAGGCAGCCAGACCAGAGTTTGCGCTACCCCTTGACCGACGTTGTCAGACTCGACCTCCGCAGCATGGCTCTCCAGATAGTCTTGCAGGGCCGACAACTGCTGTGGCGTCAGATCCGACTCGCGTCGTGCCAGGTACTGCTGCAACTGGACCACGCGACCCTTGGCGCCATACAGCATCTCCTGTGCCAGCGTCGGCGCCTTGATGCGCCCGGCCGGGTCACCCAGGTACTCTCGCAGCAAGGCGGGCTCGGGCATCAGCGCCTCGCTCATCATGTGGCTCGTGGCAAAGCCGTCCATCGCGTTGGCCACCGGAATCAGCGACAGCGACGCCACGCGGTAAGAGATTGCCGCCAGGTCCGCCGCTTCCTGCGGGTTGGAGCCAAACAGAATCGTATAGCCGGAAGACAGCAGCGAATACACGTCGTCGTGCCCGGCCATCACGTTGAGCGAATGCTTGGAGACCACGCGAGCTGCCACCTGCAACACGAAGCCGCCGACCTTCTTGCCAACCGTCACGTAATGCGATTCGAGCGCGTACAAGATGCCCTGGCTTGATGAGGCATTGGAAATGAACTGGCCACCGGTCAGCGCCGCGCCCAGCGCGCCGCTCTGCGCCGAATGTTCGCCCTCGGGCTCAAAGAAAAACGGATGCCTGCCAAAGACATTGACGCCGCCTTCAGCACGGAATGCTTCATAG
Source organism: uncultured beta proteobacterium (assembly GCA_903906695.1). Lineage (GTDB taxonomy): Bacteria > Pseudomonadota > Gammaproteobacteria > Burkholderiales > Burkholderiaceae_C > Rhodoferax. Next base: position 3,637 of record CAIVLG010000129.1, read on the forward strand.
ATCTCCGCGATCTCAGTGGAGGGCGTGATCGGGTAACCGATGACGCCCCCACAAACCTGTCCCATAACGTAGGCGACCGCGCCGTTACCATGGATGACGTTGGGGATGCCGGGGTACTTGACTTGCCTGACTTTCATGATGAACCGTCCAATGTTTTGATGGAAACTTGCCGCCTGTAACTTTCGCTTTTCATTTCATATCGTAGGACGATATCCCACACGGAATTTCGCGTTCTGACTCAGATCAATCATTATCAAATCTGCCGGCTTGCCAGAACCTTGTCAATGCGCTTGCCGTCCAGATCAAGGACTTCGAATAGCCAGCCTGCACACGCAATTCTTTCACCGATCGCCGGCAGATGACCCGAGACCGACATCAGCAGACCGGCCACCGTGTTGTAGCGACCACGATCTTCGTCCGGCAGTTCATCGAGCTCAAGACGGACCTTGAGCTCGCCCACCGGCATCAGGCCGTCCAGCAGCCAGCTACCATCGTCACGTCGTGTCGCCCAGGCATCGCTCTGGGCGCCGGGCTGCAACTCGCCGGTAATCGCTTCAAGCAGATCCCGCGGCGTCAACGAGCCCTGCACCACGCCGTACTCATCGACGACAAAGACAAACCGACCCGCCTTGGCACGAAACTGTTCGAGCAACTCCATGCCGCTCAGGGTCTCGGGCACAAAGGTGGCGGGACTCGCGTAGGCATCTATGCTGCCTGGAGCCTGTGCGCCCAATTGCAGCAATCGCGAGACGCTGATCAGGCCAACTACGTCGTCGAGCGAGCCGCGACACACCGGGTACCAGGAATGAGCGCCGGTCTGGCCACTGTGGCCCACAATATCCAGACTTTGCGCCACCGTATTGGTCGCCTCCAGCCACTGCACATCGGTACGCGGCACCATCAGCGATGTCAGTGGCCGGTCATCGAGTTGAAAAACGTTTTGCACCATCTGGTGCTCATGCTGTTCGATCACGCCCGCGTCCACGCCCTCCTCCAGACTGGCACTGATTTCCTCCTCGGTCACCAGTCTTGCTGCATTTGCATCAATGCGCATCAACTTCAGAATCATGGCTGTCATGCCCGAGAGCAACTTCACAAATGGTTTCGCAGCGATTGCCAACCACAGCATCGGTCGCGACACCCAGCGCGCCACCGGCTCGGGGTAGAGTTGGCCAATACGCTTGGGCACCAGTTCACCAAAGAGGATGGTAGTAAACGTGATCAGGGTAACGACCAGAGCCGTGGCAGAAACCGCCGCCAGTTTTTCAGCGACTCCGAAACCGTGCAGCCAGGCGGCGACGCCGTCGCTGAAGGCCGCCTCACCGACAATTCCGTTGAGCATGCCAATCGAGGTAATTCCCACCTGCACCGTGGACAAGAACTGGTTCGGGTTGGCCAGAAGGGTCAGCGCCGCCTGCGCCCCTTTGTCTCCGTCCTCAGCCATGACGCCGAGCCGCGTTTTGCGGCTGGCCGCCAGCGCCAGCTCGGACATGGCAAACACGCCATTGAGCAGGGTCAGAAAAACGATCAGCAGGAAATCCATGAATCAGCAGCGAGAATCCATACCATGGCACTCTACCTCATTGGCGATGTGCAGGGCTGCGACAGCGCGTTGCGGCGACTGCTGGACAAAATCGCTTTCTCAGCCAGCCGCGACACGCTCTATCTGCTGGGCGATCTGGTCAACCGCGGGCCCGACTCGGTCGGCGTGCTGCGCCGCCTGATCGGTTATGGCGCGGCGGTTCACTCGCTTCTGGGCAACCACGACCTACATTTGCTGGCCCTTGCTCACGGCACACGCAAGCCGCACCGCAAGGACACACTGCGGGGCGTTCTGGATGCGCCCGATCGCCATGCGATGCTGGAATGGCTGCACTGGCAACCGATGGCGATGCTGGAAGAAGTCGATGGACACAAGCTGCTAATGGTTCATGCCGGTGTTCTCCCGGCATGGACGGCCGAACAGACCATCGCACTGGCCAGGGAAGTGCAGACTGTTCTACGCGGTCCTGAACTGGGCGACTTCCTGCGGCAGATGTATGGCGATGAGCCCAACTTCTGGAGCAACGAGCTGATCGGCTCGGCGCGGCTGCGGGTGATCGTGAACAGCCTCACTCGATTGCGGTTTTGTGATGCCGAAGGACGAATGGAATTCGCCAGCAAGCAAGGTGCAGCCTCAGCGCCAATAGGCTATCTCCCATGGTTCGACGTTCCGGGTCGCCAGACCGCAAATGTGACGGTCGCCTTTGGCCACTGGTCGACACTGGGCCCGCTAGACCGTAGCGATGTCCTTGCGCTCGACTCCGGCTGTGTCTGGGGCGGTTGCCTGAGCGCGCTGCGCCTGGGCCGGTCAGGTCAGAGTGGCAACACCGCCGCACCGGCGCACGAACTCATTCAAGTCCGGTGCACACAATCCCAAAAACCTGCATCGAGCACAGCCCTGAAAACTATTCCGACTTGAACAGCGCCGCCACGCGTCGCTTGGGTTTGATGTTGGCCGATATGCTGCGTGCACCGTGCCGTGCGACAGTCGCTTCCCAGGCCGGCGCTTTCTCGGCTGCGGTTGAAGCCTCGTAGGGCTTGTCAAAGAACGGATCGCGCGGCGCCTGGGCCGGTCGGGAGTAATCGCGACGCAGCGGGCGCTCGGGCCGCGCAAATTGACCTTCACGCGCCACATCGCGCAGGGCGCCGTGCCGATGGCCGCCATGCGGATCGTCGTCCTGCACCGGCTGCGCATACATGCGGCGGCCGTCGTTGATGCGTCCCTGGCGCCGAATGTCGGGCACATCTTCATCAAATTCAACCGCTTCCAGTTCGAACTTGGTCTTGAGGAGTTTCTCAATGTCCGCCACCAGACGGGCGTCGCTCTTGGATACAAAACTCAACGCCAGACCCAAGGCGCCGGCGCGTCCGGTTCGACCAATACGGTGCACGTAGTCTTCGGCATTGAAAGGAATATCAAAATTGAAAACAGCGGGTACATCCTTGATGTCCAGGCCGCGCGCCGCAACATCGGTACAGACCAGCAAATCGACCTCACCGCTCTTGAATGCTTCGAGTGCCTTGAGGCGCTCATCCTGACTCTTGTCACCATGCAAGGCGGTGGTGTTCAGGCCTTCGCGCTCGAGCGAGCGCGCCAATCTGGCACAGCCAAGCTTGCTATTGACAAAAACAAAGGCCTGCTTGAGTCCGCGCGCCTTCAGTATCTGGTGCAGCGCGTGACGCTTGTCGTCATCACCAACGCTGTAGAAATGCTGCTCAACGGTGGAAGCCGTCCCGTTTGAGCCGCCCACCTCGATGGTCACCGGGCTTTGCAGGTAACTGCTTGCCAGGCGCTTGATTTCCGGAGAAAACGTTGCCGAGAACAGTAGCGTCGTACGTTGCTTTGGCAGGTAGCTCAGGATGCGCTGCAGATCCGGCAGGAAACCGATGTCGAGCATGCGGTCGGCCTCGTCAAGGACCACGTATTCGACCTGATTGAGAACAGCATTCTTGGCTTCGATGTGATCCAGCAGGCGTCCCGGCGTTGCGACCAGAATTTCGACCCCCTTCTTGAGTTCAATGGTCTGGGGTTTCATGTCGATACCGCCGAATACCACGGCACTGCGCAGCAGCGTGTATTTGGCATAGTCCTTGATTGCCTGCGCCACCTGGTCGGCCAACTCGCGCGTCGGCAGCAGCACCAGCGCGCGCACAGGGTGCCTCGCCGGCGACGTCGAACTGCTCTCGTGCTGGAGCATGCGTTGCAGCAGCGGCAGTGAAAAGGCGGCGGTCTTGCCGGTACCGGTCTGGGCCGCGCCCATGACATCGCGGCCTTGCAATACGACGGGAATCGCCTGCGCCTGGATCGGGGTCATGGACTCATAGCCCATCTCGGCAATGGCCCGTGCCAAGGGCGCAGCCAGCTGCAGCTGAGCAAATGCCATCGGCAATGGTTCGGGGATCAAATCAGAAGTCAAATCGGTCATTCACAGCCAGTTTTGGATGCTATCAATCCGATAGCTCGGAGCGTCCATGGACTAGGGACAAACCCGAATTATCCTCCAATCCTTCTGGAAACGGCTTCTCTAGGCCCTGGGCAGTGTCACGCCGCGCTGACCCTGGTACTTGCCGCCGCGGTCCTTGTAGCTGGTCTCGCACACCTCGTCACTTTCAAAAAACAGCACCTGCGCACAGCCCTCGCCGGCATAGATCTTGGCCGGCAGTGGCGTGGTGTTGCTGAACTCGAGCGTCACATAGCCTTCCCATTCGGGCTCAAAAGGAGTGACGTTAACGATGATGCCGCAACGCGCATAGGTGCTTTTGCCGAGACAGATGGTCAGCACATTGCGCGGAATCCGGAAGTACTCCATGGTGCGAGCCAAAGCAAAACTGTTGGGCGGAATGATGCAGACGTCTTCGTAGAAATCGACAAAGCTTTTTTCATCGAAATTTTTGGGATCGACCACCGTGCTGTGGATGTTGGTAAAAACCTTGAACTCTGGTGCACAACGGATGTCGTAACCGTAGCTGCTGGTGCCATAACTGATGATCTTGTTCCCATCGCGTTCGCGAATTTGACCGGGCTCAAAGGGCTCGATCATGCCGGTGCTCTCGGCCATGCGGCGAATCCATTTATCACTTTTGATGCTCATGGCGACACGTCTCCTGGGGTTGGCAGATTGTAAGCAGCGCCCTGCCAGTTACAGCACACGGCTGGCAGAGGGACAGACTGGGGCGTCGCCCTCATGCTGTCAAAGGCCCAGAAATCGGTCGCCACCCCAGTCTGTCCCTCTGCCACGAGCGTTGTTACTGATTGCGGACGCCGAAAAGACTTCACTGTGCTTGCGAGATCACAGTTCTTTCAACCAGCCGGTCATCTCCCAGCACGATCATGGCAAAAAGCAACTCATCGAGACTGTTGGCCCGTTCTGTCCGACGCGCCAGCAAGGGTGTCGCCTGCGGATTCAGAACCACAAAATCGGCTTCACAGCCCACCTGCAGGTTTCCCACGGCCGGTCGACCCTGCCGGCCATCCAGACCCAAGGCCTTGGCGGCGCCAGCCGTGTGCTGCCACCAAATGTGCTGCGGCGACAGGGACAAACCCTGCTTGGTCTGCCCCTCGCGCGCAACGTAATAGGCCGCCAACATGGTATGAAACGGACTGAAACTGGTGCCGCCACCGATATCGCTGGCCAGGCCATATTGAAATCCAATTCGATCCGCCGCCGCGTAGTCGAAAAAACCGCTGCCAAGAAAGAGATTGCTGGTCGGGCAAACGGCGGCGGCGGCGCCACTGTCGCGCATCAGAGCACGATCATCGTCGTCAAGGTGAATGCAGTGCGCATAGACAGCCCTGTTGCGCATCAGGCCGAAATCGGCATAAGTCGCGATGTAACTGCGCGAGGCTGGAAACAACGCGCGAGCCCAGGTTATCTCGTCCCGATTTTCGGCCACGTGCGATTGAATCCAGACATCGGGATGGCGGGCGGCCAACTCACCCGCACCATGCAGTTGATCGTCGCTGCAACTCGGCGCAAAGCGCGGCGTGATAGCGTAGCCGAGTCGATCCCTGCCATGCCACTTTTGCAACAAGGCCTCGGAATCAAGCAGACTTTGTTCAGTCGCATTGCGTGAGCCGTCGGCTGCTGCGCGATTGAGCACGCCCACAGGCGCATGGCGGTCCATCAGACACAGGCCGGTGATCAAGCGCATTTGCTGTCGCTGTGCCTCGCAGAACAGGGCGTTGACGGATTCAGTGCTACAGGAGGCAAAAGTCAGTGTCGTCGTAACCCCATTGCGCAACAACTCTTCCAAGAAAAATCGCGCCGCCTGCGCACTGTATTCGTCTGACGAGAAGCGCTGTTCTTCAGGAAACGTATAGTTTTCCAGCCAGGGCAGCAGGCCCTCGGCGGGCGAGCCGACGATGTCGATCTGCGGGAAGTGGTTGTGCATGTCAACAAAACCGGGGGCAATAATGCGACCCTGCAAATGCTCAACCGACAAGGCGGAGAACCGATCTTTCAGCGCATGATACGACCCCACCGCCTGCACCACCCACCTGCCAGCGCCATCCGGTGCCACCACCAAAAGGCCATCCTCTTCAAGAGTAGCGGCGCGACCAGACTCAGATCCATCTGCAAAGCGAAGAATGGCGGCGCGATAGGCTTTCATGGCGGCAAGCTTAACCGCTGCGCTGGTCAGGGCAGTCTGACGGCAACCCCTTGCACCAGCCAGTTCATCTTCAGGATCTGATCGTCGCTCAGCGTCTGACCTTTGGGGATGACTTCCTTGCCTTCATTGTCGAATACGGTCTGTTTGGCATAAAAGGGATGCAACTTGCCGGCAGCGATGTCCCTTTGCCGCAACAACACTTCCTCCCGCACGGTTTTCGGAACCTTGGATCCAAAACCGTCAACCCAGATCATTCCCTCTTTCACGCCGCCCCATACGTTGCTGCTTTTCCACCTGCCGTCGAGCAGCGCCTGCGCTCGTTGCGTATAGTAGTTCCCCCATTGATGGATGACTGCCACTATTTGCGCATCAGGCGCAACTTTGCGCATGTCTGAGTGGTAGGCAACCGCCAGTTTGCCGCGCTCCTGCGCGGCCGCCATGACCGCCGATGAAGCAGTGTGAAAGGTGATGACATCGACGTTCTGATTGAAGAGCGTCATGGCCGCGTCGCGCTCACGGGTCGGGTCGAACCAGCTATTGATCCAAACTACTTTGACCTCTGCTCCAGGGTTGACGGAACGCATGCCCAAAGTAAAGGCATTGATGCCCTGCAGTACTTCGGGGATCGGAAAGCCCGCCACATAACCAGCGACATTCGTCTTTGTCATGCGACCCGCCGCAATGCCGGCCAGGTAGCGGCCCTCGTAATAGCGCGCGTTGGCGACAGCGACGTTGGGTGCCGTTTTATAGCCCGTGATGGATTCAAATTTGATATTCGGAAATTCTTGCGCCACCTTGAGCGTGGCCTCCATGTAGCCAAAGCTCGGTGTGAAGATGAGTTGGTGCCCGGTGGCTGCCAGATCGCGAATCACGCGCTCGCCATCAGGTCCCTCAGCAACATTTTCCACAAAACTGGTCTTGACTTTGGAGCCAAGGGCAGCCTCGACCGCCCGACGTCCCTCGTCGTGCTGGTGAACCCATCCCAATTCAGTCAGCGGTGCCACGTAAACAAACCCAATTTTGAGCGGCTCTCTGGTCGGGTCCATCGACGTACCAGTCAACGAAAAAACAGGGAAAACAACGCAGGCAGCCGCCAGCGCGGCAACGAGGTTTTTGTACATGGTGGTCCTCTACATGGCTCCAGGCTGCAAACAAGAACCGCCGGAGCAACGGTCCACCCCGCTCATTATAACAATGAGCGCCTGTCTGATAGCAGGCTTATAGCAAGACATGTAGCCAGAGCAACAGTGAGAGCCCTTGATGCCGATAATCGACAGCATGCGTCTACATACTTGGTGGCTGTTCATCCTGATGACCTTCGTAGTTTCAGCGACGCCTGGCCCCAACATGCTGCTGGTGATGAGCAGCAGCGCGCGATTCGGCCTTCGCCTTGCCCTTGCCACGATGACCGGCTGCATGACGGCCTTGCTGGCAATGATGAGCATCTCTGCGGCTGGACTGGGTGCTGCGCTGCACACTTTTCCGGCGATCTTTGACACCTTGCGCTGGATCGGCGCCGCCTACCTCGCCTACCTCGGGATCAAGAATTGGCGGTCACAGGTCCAGGACGCCACAAAGCAGGCACCAATGAGACCGGCTGCAGTTGCGAAAGTCGCGCCACTTTTTCGACAGGGATTTCTGGTAGCGGCAAGCAATCCGAAAGCCATATTGTTCGCAGCCGCGTTCTTCCCGCAGTTCATCGATCCGAACTTTGCCCAGGTGCCCCAATTCGCCCTGCTGCTCACGACATTCGCGGTGATTGAGATCATCTGGTACCTCGTCTATGCCCTCAGTGGCCGCCGCTTGTCTGGATACCTTGAGCGGGCCAGAGTGATGAGAGCGTTCAATCGGATCACTGGCGCTGTGTTCATCGGTTTTGCTGCGCTGATGGCCGTCTCGCGCAAGTGACTCGATCATGTGGCGAACCGCAACGGCGTAGATGCGCCAAGAGTCGTTTTGGCAGCAAAGTCGCTACTTCCACGCTGCAGAAAACACGTAGACTGCGCCGTCGCTGCGACTCGGCTCTCGACACCTGCCCTCCACTTTTAAGTCAATACTTTGGGTGCGATTCAAAGTGATGTGAATCTGATTCAAGCCGCATAGCGGTAGTCCAACACGTCGGAGTTGCGCCCCGAGGCGTTCTTGACATAGCGCGCGTTGACCTGCAACACCGTGAATCCGCGTGACTCCAGTAACTCAAACAAAGGAATCCAGTACACGCCGGTCGATTCCATGGCGACGGTCTCGACCCCACATGCTTTAAACCAATCAACCAGAGCGTTGAGATCGACCGTGAAGCTGGGAAACTCTCGCACAGGTTTCATCGTCGCGATCCAGCGGAACCGTCACAAATTGGGAGGCACTTCCAATGTCGATACCGGCGGCATTGGGGTGAGTGATTGTCAGAGCCGCTCGGGACTTGCCTGGCTTGAGAC
>CAIVLG010000130.1 GCA_903906695.1 uncultured beta proteobacterium
CATTGAAGGTGAAGGCGAACTGATCGAGTACGACGGCCTTGCTGACACCGTGAAATTTGTTCACAACGCCCAGCTGCGTCGTTATCGCGGCGCCACACTCAGCGATGAATTTACCGGTGGCGTGATCCTCTACAACAACACGACAGACGTTTTTAGCATCGATGGCGCCGCTCCCAAAGGCGGTGCCAATCCGTCTTCCGGTCGGGTCCGGGCCATGCTGTCGGCCAAGTCGCCGGCGTCTGCAGCGGCCCCGGCTCCTTCCACGGTTAATCCGGTGTTGCGTCCGACGACCACGTTGGGAGGAGAGAAGAAGTGACTATGCTGGGGGTTGGCATTGAGGCCTCACCGAGGGTCGACGTCGCCAGTTGTGAGAGTCGGCTCGAAGTCAGTCACCTGCAGAAGTTTTATGGCAGCCGCAAGGCCGTCAAGGACGTGTCGCTGGTGGTTTGCAAGGGCGAAGTTGTGGGTCTGCTCGGGCCCAACGGTGCCGGCAAGACCACGTCCTTCTACATGATCGTCGGTCTGGTCCACGCCAGCGCCGGTGACATTACGATCGATGGGCAGTCGATTGCTCGCATGCCGATCCACCGGCGCGCACGTCTGGGTCTGAGCTACCTGCCGCAGGAAGCCTCGATTTTTCGCAAACTCAATGTCGAAGAAAACGTGCGCGCAGTGTTGGAACTGCAGCATGACGAGGCCGGCAAAGCGTTGACCAAAGCAGAGATCGAAAAGCGCCTTACAGCCCTGTTGCAGGACTTGCGTGTCGAGCACTTGCGGCAAACGCCGGCACTGGCGCTGTCGGGTGGTGAACGCAGGCGCGTTGAAATTGCGCGCGCCCTGGCCACACAGCCGCGCTTTATCCTGCTCGATGAACCGTTTGCCGGTATCGACCCGATTGCAGTGATCGAGATCCAGCGCATCATCAGTTTCTTGAAGAGCCGCGGTATCGGCGTTTTGATCACTGACCACAATGTGCGTGAGACCCTGGGTATTTGTGACCACGCCTACATCATCAGTGATGGCAGTGTGCTGGCCCAGGGCACGCCGGCCGAGATCGTCAACGACGCCGAAGTCCGGCGCGTGTATCTCGGCGAACACTTCAAGATGTAAGCCGGATATGGCCCCCACGCTTGTCACTGCGTGTACGACGCTGCCCCCCGAGGGGGCGCGGCCTTGCTTGGGGCGGCCCGGCGCGGCGGCCTGACATGAAACAAGGGCTGTCGCTTCGGGTTTCGCAGCATCTGGCGCTCACGCCGCAGTTGCAGCAGTCGATCCGCTTGTTGCAGCTGTCGACGCTGGAACTGAGCCAGGAAGTTGGCCAGATGCTCGACGAGAATCCGTTTCTCGAAGTCAGCACGGATGACTTGCCGCGTGAGGAGTTCGGCTTGCCGCAGGCTGATGCGCCGGTACGAGCCGATGATCTGGCTGCCGAATTCGTGCCCAATTCAGGACTTGAAAGTGGTGCCTCGATCGCGTCCGGCAATGCCAGCGAGGGCGAGGCTGAAGCCATGCCGCTTTCAGCCGATGACGGTCAGAACTGGGACGGCGATGGCAGTCTGCCGATGTCGCCGGACGACAGTGAGTGGGGAGGTGACGCACGTGCTCACGGCAACAACCTGAGCGACAGCGAGGACACCGAGGTGACCGATTTGGCGCACGCTCAGGAGTCGCTGCAAAATCATCTGCAGACGCAGGCCCTGGCCTTGCGCCTGAGTCAGGAAGATCGTGCCGCGCTGAGCTTCCTGATCGATTCGCTTAATGACGATGGCTACCTGGAAGACGCGCTGGCAACCCTTGCCAGGGGCTTGGGCCCCGCCGATGAAGAGCAGTACGAACAGCTGCTGCAGCACTTCACCGTTGCCCTTCGCTTGCTGCAAAGCATGGAGCCAAGCGGAGTTGGTGCGCGCGATCTGGCCGAGTGCCTGAATTTGCAACTCAAAGCCATGCTGGTGCAGTGCCAGAACGAGGACAAGAGAAAAGCAGCAACCTTGAAGGTGGCTCTGCATATTTGCGCCCAACCAATGGAATTGCTGGCGCGTCGCGACATCAAGCGCTTGACGCCGCTGTGCAAGGCCACTGACGTCGAAGTGCGCGAAGCGATTGCGCTGATTGCTCATCTGGATCCCAAGCCGGGCCGGCGTTTTGCGAATCTGGAGCGCAATATCGTGGTGCCCGATGTATTGGTGGTCAAGGTCGGCAAAGGTGCCCAGGCCAGATTTCAGGCACGACTCAACCCGGACGTGATGCCAAGGCTGCGCGTGCACGACATTTATGCCAATGCCCTCAGGCAACACAAAGGCGGTGGCAGCGATGCTGGTAACTACGCCGCCCTGCAGCAGCGCCTGCAGGAGGCACGGTGGTTCATCAAGAACATCCAGCAGCGCTTTGACACCATCCTTCGGGTCAGTTCGGCCATCGTCGAGCGGCAAAAGAGTTTCTTTACCCATGGTGAACTGGCGATGCGCCCACTGGTGCTGCGCGAGATCGCCGATGAGCTCGGTCTGCACGAGTCGACCATCAGCCGCGTCACGACCGCCAAGTACATGGCAACGCCGTTTGGCACCTTCGAGCTGAAGTATTTTTTTGGCTCCGGTCTGGGCACCGATTCCGGCGGTAATGCGTCGAGCACGGCGGTGCGGGCATTGCTCAAACAATTCATAGGCGCCGAAGACTTGAAGAGGCCGCTCAGCGACAACCAGCTCTCCGAGATGCTGAAGGAGCAGGGTATCGAGTGCGCGCGACGCACCGTTGCCAAATACCGGGAAGGGCTGCGGATTGCACCGGCTTCACTGAGGAAGGCCTTGTGAAGCCTAATCAAACTTCTTTTTTTCCCCCACTCACACCCCCCCGCCCCTCTCCCGCCCCGCCGGGCGAAAGAGGGGAGCCCCATGTGGCCGCGTCCTTTAAGTCATCACGTTTAATTCGCAGGTTTTTCATCATTGAATCTGGTGCGGATGTCGGCGTTTCGTCCATTCAATCTCCCTCTGCTCTTGCTGGCAACGCGCATGCGCGCCTGTACTTCTCTCGTTCCACACGCGGCCAAATAGGGCTGTTGGCTCCCCTTTTCGGTTTTTGGGGTCAGAGCCCAAATTCGCCGAGCCGCAGGCTCGCCCCGTGGGTGCGGCGCAAAGCGCCGCAGCGAAATTGGTGTCTGACCCCAATAACCGGCAGGGGGGATAAGGGGGGGAATACGAACATGGGGGGAACTACACCATGAACGAGTTGCAACTCTTCCTCCCCTGCGCCGCCGGCGTCGAGGACTACTTGGCAGCCGAGGTGCAGCGCATCACGGACCTGCCCGGCCAGGACGTTCTCAGGCAGCGCGGCGGCGTCGCGGTTCGGACCTCGTGGCGCGACGTCATGCTGCTCAACCTGCACAGTCGCCTGGCGCAACGGGTGCTGGTGCTGCTCTCCTACACCGAGTACCGCAACGAGCAGGATCTGTACCGCGCCGCCAGCGAAGTCGCGTGGGAGGCCTGGTTTACACCGCGCCAGAGCATCAAGGTGGAAGTGACGGCGCAGCACAGTCCGCTTACTTCGTTGAACTTTGCCGCCCTGAAGATCAAGGACGCCGTCTGCGACCGCTTCCGCGTCAAGGCTGGCGGCGTGCGGCCTGATGTCAACACGCAGTGGCCCGATGCGCGCATCTACGCACACCTCACGACCGACAGTTGCTCGCTCTACATCGACACTTCCGGCGAGCCGCTGTTCAAACGCGGCTGGCGTCAGGACAAGGGCGAGGCGCCGCTGAAGGAAACGCTGGCCGCCGCCATGCTCGCTGCCAGCGGCTGGATGGACGGTGAGGGTGATCTGCTGCCGCTTTACGACCCCTGCTGCGGAAGCGGCACGATTGCCATTGAGGCGGCGCAGATGGCCTGCAACATTGCGCCCGGCAGCCTGCGGCAGTTTGCATTCGAGAAATACCTGCCCTACCAGGCGCACGTCTGGGATGCCATCAAGAGCGAAGCTCGCGCCGCCGAGGTGAAGCGCGAGCCGGGACAGCATCCCATCATTTTTGGCAGCGATGTGGCCCACCGGATGGTCGACTTTGCCCAGCGCAATGCCGAGCGCGCCGGGGTGGCCGACGTGATCGAATTTCGTGGCGGCGACGCCTTGCAGCGCATGCCACCGTGCCCGACACCCGGCATCCTGCTGCTCAATCCGCCCTATGGCGAACGCATTGAAGTGGCCGGTGTGGCCGGCGTCAGTCACCGTGGTGGCCGCGAGCAGGCGCAATTGCCCGATGGCGGTGAGTTCTTCAATCAGCTCAGCTCCCACTGGAAGAAAAATTACGCCGGCTGGAGCGCTTGGGTGCTCTCACCCGATCTCAAACTGCCCGGCAAGATGCGCCTGAAGGAATCACGCCGCGTACCGCTATGGAACGGCCCGATCGAGTGCCGTTTGTTCCGCTTCGACCTGGTGGCCGGAACCATGCGTCCGGAAAAGCCGGGGTCAGATCACCGGCAGCGTAGCTGACGTGTGCTCTGACCCCGATTTTCCGGAGGCGAACAAAGTTCGCCCCATCGTCCTTGACACCAACATCGTTCTCGACCTCTTCGTCTTCAAAGACCCCGCAACCCAGCCCCTCAAGCTTGCCCTGGCCTCACACAAAATCCAGTGGCTGACAACCCAAGCCATGCGCGACGAACTGGAGCGCGTCCTGAGCTATCCGAAAATCATGGTCCGTCTGGCAGTCGCTGAAATGGGCGCTGACAAAGTGCTGCAGCAGTTCGACACTCAAGCCCTCCTGGTCGAGGTGGCACCCAAGGCCAGCGTCACCTGCCGGGACTCGGATGACCAGAAGTTCATCGATCTGGCCGTCCTGCACAAGGCCACGCTTATGAGCAAGGACCGCGCCGTTTTATGCATGAAGAAACGCCTGCTCGCGCTTTCAGTGCGCGCACAAACCGCACTGGATTTTGAACCATGAATACAAGTTTGCCTGTTCTGGCTGAGATTGCCACGGGGCCGCTGGGCGCTGACGAATTTGACGAGATTGACGCCATCCTGGACGAACTGCGCAGCCGTTACGACGAAACACCGCATTGGGAGTTTTGCGAAGGCTTCATGGCCGCGCTGATTTGTTGTCGCCGCCCTATCGCGCCCTCGGAGTACCTCCCGGTGCTGCTGGCCATCAACATCGATGGCGACGCGGACGATGGCTCGTTTGCCAGCGCGGTGCAGCAACAGCGCTTTATCGAACTCTGGTCGCGACGCTGGAGTGAAGTGGCGCGAGCCCTGGACGCAAAGGTCGAATCCCTTGACGACGAGGTCGCTTACCAGCCCGAGGTGATGGACGTGCGGGGCGCCGTGTCCGCCTTGCCGGAGGCAGAGCGGCTCTCCATGGAGTCGGACACCCTGCCATCGTTCGCCCAGATCTGGGCGCTGGGCTTTATGTACGCGGTCGAGGCCTGGCCCGAGGAGTGGACACCGCCGCGCGACAAGGAGGCGCTCAAGTGGCTCAACGGCGCGCTGGATGCCATCGTTGCCCTGACCGAGGACGACACGGACACGCCGACGCTCTCCTTCTTTGATGAAAACGGCCCACCCAGCCTCAGCGTGAAACGCCTGAACACCTTTGCCGACGCCGTGTGGGCGGTCTATGACCTGCGTGAGCTGTGGTGCAACTTCGGTCCGCGCGTGCCGACGCTGCACGCTGACATCACGCCGGGCCGCAACGATCCCTGCTCCTGTGGCAGCGGCAAGAAATACAAGAAGTGCTGCGGTGCTTGAAGTCGTCAGCGGGTTCGTCGATGCTGGAACCCTTTGACCGCGACGCCAACCACAGTTGCCGCCAACCAGCACCAGACGGAGTAAACAAACAATGAATACGGCTGTCGCAGCCACAAGGCAAACGCGCTTGTGGGGGCAACTGCCGGGCACGCAACGCCGATCAGGAGACCGAGGCACATGAGCATGAATATCGCCGCCTCGGATTTCCCGAGCTTGCGCTTCAAGGGAGGTGTCTGCGGATTCTGACTTTGAAGCAGCGTGCCGAAGCGAATACGGTAAACGACGGCGTTGGCTGCGAAACACACAGTGATCATCACGGCGGCGATCAGAAGCCAGAACGTTAGCGAGGACATTCACCAATGCTACTACCGCTGCCGTAAATCGCCGGCTCGCAGGCATCGACGCGCAAGGATGGATGTGGTATGTTTCACTTCCAATTTTCCCAAGCTCACTGAAGAAGGGGTTTTGCCATGACACGGACGGGAAACGTCAATCAGACTCATCCCACGCCGGCGCCCACTTGGGCGGTGGGGATGCGCAAGTTCACCGACTACCTGTCCAAAGACTTTCTGGGTGGGCCGCGCCCCTGGAAGTTTGCCTGGATCATCAATTTTCAGAAGGGCGGCAGCTTTTTCTTTTTTGGTTTCCTGATCTGGTACTACCAGAACACGTCCACCGCCGCCTGGGTCTACCTCGCACTGCATGGTGGTTATGGCCTGGTCTGGCTGATCAAGGATCTGGCATTTCCGGATCCGAACTGGCAGATAAAAATCACCATAGGTGCCGGCATCAATGCTTTCCTGGCGGTGCTCGGCCTTTACTGGGTGTTTGGCTGGTTGCTCATTTCGCGCACTTCGCAACCGGTCTACCCCTTGCCTGAAGCAGTCTGGTTTGCGCTGTGCATCAGCCTGTGCCTGCTCGGCTCGGTGATCATGATTGCCGCCGACGCGCAGAAGTTTTTTACGCTGCGCCTGCAGCGTGGTCTTATCACCGACGGCATGCACCGTTGGGTGCGCCACCCCAATTACCTGGGCGAGATGATGATCTACGGCAGCTTTGCCATGCTGGTCTGGCACTGGTTCCCGGTGCTGGTGCTGGCCTGGGTCTGGCTCGGTATTTTTGCCGTCAACATGGTCATGAAGGAAGCCAGCATGTCGCGCTACCCGGACTGGGCAGCCTACAAGAAAAGAAGCTGGTGGCTGATCCCTTTGCTGCTCTGATCAGAAACGATCACTTCAGCCGGCCGGCACGCCATCTGCGCATGGCCGCATGGTAATGGCGACGCCGCCAAGCACCGCATTGCCGGAGAGCGGATCGCGCAACTGATCGTCGAGCAAGGCATTCAGATTGACGCCGGGTCGCTGCGCTGCCAGTGCGAGTCGGGTGCCGGGCAGGTCGTGACCCCAGCCGTGCGGCAGGCTCACCACGCCGGGCATCATCTGCTCGCTGATCTGGACCTGGGCTTGCACCTGGCGCCCTCCGTTTTCAAGGGCCGCCAGCGCACCATCGGTCAAGTGCAGGCGCGCTGCGTCGATCGGGTGAACCAGCACCGTGCAGCGCATGGGCCCCTTGGCTAGCAGCGGCAGGTTGTGCATCCAGCTGTTGTTGCTGCGCAGGTCGCGCCGCCCGATCACGGTCAGATCGGGTGCCGGGCGCTGCAGGTCGACGACCGCGCGTTGCAGGTCGGCAATAAAAGACTCCGGTGCCAACTCGATCTTACCGCTGGGCGTGCGCAACAGCTCGGGGATGCGCGGCTGCAAGGGCCCCAGATCCATGCCACCGTTGCTGTTCGATGCCATGACTTTGGCCAGATTCAGACCCTCGGGCTTCAGGCCGAAACCATCGCCGTAGGGCCCGCTGCGCAAAGCCATGTCCAGCACGCGCTGCGGCCCGCGCAAGCCCAGCGTGGCAGTCATCACAGCGTCCGCATGGGCACCGAAGAGGCGCTGCGCATCCTGCGCGAACTCCTCATCGTCGAGTGCATCGGCATCGACCTGTGTGCCCTTGTTCTTCACGATGGCCGCAAGCTTGAGCAGGGTCTGCCATTCCTCGGGTTGCCCGGCCGGACGCGGCAGCACCGGTGGGCTGTAGCGCGCGTGGTTGCGCCAGGAGAGCTGCGGAAAAGCCAAGTCGTAGTGCATCTCCTCCAGAGGTGACAGACCGGGCAGGATGACGTCTGCATGGCGGGTGGTCTCGTTCAGGTAGATGTCCAGGCTGACCATGAAATCCAGACTGTCCAGCGCCCGGGCCAGGCGCGGCCCGTTCGGGCTGGAGAGCACCGGGTTGGTGGCGACCGTGATCAGGGCGCGCACCTGGCCGGCGCCCGGCGTCTCGATTTCTTCTGCCAGACAGGTCATCGGCAGCTCGCCAAATACTTCGGGTGCGCCGCTGACGCGGGCGCGGTGGCGCCCGGTGCTGATGCCTTTGCCTACACCGGGCCGGCCCGCCGTGTTGGCAGCAAAAGCAGCCGCCTTGGCGAACATGGCGCCGCCCGGCACGTCCAGGTGACCGGTCAGCACGTTGAGCACGTCCACCAGCCAGCTCGCCAGCGTGCCGTACTCCTGCGTGCAGGTGCCTATGCGCGCATAGACGGCGGCCTTTTCGGTACTGGCCAGCTGGCGCGCCAGCGCGCGGATGGTCAGCGCGGGCATACCGCATCGATCTGCCGCTGCCTCCGGGCTGAAAGGCGCGACCGTGGCTTGCACTTCATCAAGCCCGTTGACCCAATTCTGGACCGCGCCCAAGCGCACCAGGTTCTCTGCAAACAGTGTGTGCAGCATGGCGGCCAGTAGAAACACATCGGCGCCGGGGCGGATGAAGTGGTGCGCATCGGCAACGGCTGCCGTCTCCGTGCGTCGCGGGTCGATCACGATCAGCTTGCCGCCGCGTGCCTGCATCGCTTTGGCCTTGCCCTTGAAGTCCGGCACCGTCCACATGCTGCCATTGCTGGCCAGCGGATTGGCGCCAATGACCAGCAACAAGTCGGTGCGTGCGATGTCGGGCAGCGCGACCGAAAGCCAATGACCGAACATCATGCCGCTGGCCAGTTGCTTGGGCATCTGGTCCAGCGTCGAGGCCGAGAAAACGTTTTGCGTGCCAAGCGCACGCACCAGCTTTGGAAAGTAACTCAGCAGTCCGATCTTGTGCGCCGACGGGTTGCCCACCACCACCGCAGTAGCGTTGCGTCCGTGCGCTGCGATGATGGGCGGCAGGCGCCGTTCGATCTCGGCAAAGGCCTCTTCCCAGGTCGCGCTCTGGTGCACGCCATTGCGCTTGATCAGCGGTGTGCGCAGCCGGTCCGGGTCTTCGTGCAGGTCTTTCAGCGCTACTCCCTTGGGGCACAGGTAGCCCTCGCTCAGCACATCCTGCTCATGGCCGCGGATGCTTTTGACTTGGCCGTCCTGCACCTTGATCTCAAGGCCGCAGCAGGCTTCGCACAGGGGGCAGATACGGTGGTGGATGGTGCCCGACATGTTGGCTCCTGAAGTTGTTATCCCGCCAGCACGCCGCTGGGACCAGCGCTGCGCCCCTGCGCGTCAAACAGCACACCCGGGTTGAGGATGCCAGCCGGATCGACCACCGCCTTGGCGGCGCCCAACATTTGCCGGAACAGCGGTGGCGATTCCAGATCGTAGCCGCTGCGGTGATCGCGTCCCACCGCGTGGTGGTGCGTGATGGTGCCGCCGTGCGCTACCACGGCTGCGTTGGCCGCCAGTTTGATTTCGCGCCAGGCTGAGAGTGCACTGGCCACATCGCCGCTGGCCGAGCCGAGTACGGCAATCGTGAAGTAGGGCGCCAGGCCGTCCGGGTAGGCGTGAGTGACGCGACACGAGACAAGGCTTTCCTGGCCGGTGACGCGTTCAATCGTCGACTGGACCTCGGCCTTAACGTTCTGGTAAAAAGACTCGAAGCGGTCCCAGGTAATGGCGCTCTCGAAGGTGTCCATGATGACGCCCAGGCCCACCGCCGGGTCGCGCCAGTAAGGCATGCGGATGAAGGCCTCGCGCCAGGCGCCGGCGGCGCCTTTGCGGTGTTCCTGCGCGCCTTCGCTGGCCATGGAGCGCTCGACGGCTGCGGCGTGGTACTCGCCGGCGTGGTCGCGCACCAGTTCCAGCGCACGCTCCATCCACGCGTTCAGGGGATGGTCCGCCGATTCAAAGCCCAGCACCAGCATCGCCTGGCGACCGTCGCCAACGCCGGAGAAGACGGTTTCCATCGGATCGAGCAGGCGGCAGTTGCTCGGGTTCAGGCCCGATTGCGCGAGTGCGCGCAGGCAGCGCGCGGCGGCAAAGTAGTCAGCAAACTTGACCGAGGCCGAAGCGCGAAACTTCGGTTTGGCCTGCAGACGCATCCAGGCTTCCGTGATGACACCCAGCGTGCCTTCGCTGCCAAGCACGAGTCGGTCAGGCGCTGGTCCGGCCCCCGATGCGGGGAGACGCCTTGTTTGCATCAGGCCAGCCGGGGTGACCATGCGCGTGGATTCCACAAAGTCGTCAATGTGCGTGTACTGTGTGGCGTAGTGACCACCGGCGCGCGTGGCAATCCAGCCGCCCAGCGTGGAGAACTCAAAACTCTGCGGGAAGTGGCGCAGCGTCAGGCCGTGCGCTCGCAACTGGGCCTCAATG
>CAIVLG010000131.1 GCA_903906695.1 uncultured beta proteobacterium
AGCACCAACTTATGCAATTGGACTTCCTGTAACCTGCCGGTCGTGAACGACTGGACTCGCTGCAGACTTGTCCTTCGCGAGTATCAAGACCTGCTGAGTAAACCGACAACGTTGTCCGTAGGGACAGGCCATGGCCCCCAGCCTCATGCTGTCAAATGCCCAGAAATCGGCTGGGGGCCATGCCCTGTCCCTGCGGGCCTACCCGAGCAGCGCACATTACAACCTTTTCGCCACTGAAGCCGGACACGTCACCGACTTACCTTGCCCCACTCCGCCTCATAGGTCGTGACCAGAACCTGATTCGACAAACGATTGATTTCGGTCGGCACACGCGCCATGTCGAGTGGAAAATCAAACAACAACGGTAGGCTTGCCAGACTCAGAAAGCGCAAGCCTTCGGGCAAGGCAGTGGGTAGCCGGAAGGGGCGGCGACCCGCTACGACGTAGCCCCACTCGCCAAAGCTCGGCACATGGGCGTGATAGGGTGTGGCAGTCAGGCCGACCGACTCGATGGTGTTGACCACGGTCCAGAAACTCTTGCGCGCCACCAGTGGCGACGTGGTCTGGATGACGGCGTAGCCGCTGGCCGCAAGGTGCTTGTCGAGCAGCGCGTAAAACGAGTTGGTGTAGAGCTTGCCGATGTTGAAATTGGTCGGGTCGGGGAAGTCGACGATCATCACGTCAAAGGTGTCGCCGCTGGTTTCCAGCCAGCTGAACGCGTCGGCGTTGATAATTTTGACCTTGGGCGATTGCAGGGCGCCAGCATTGAGTTGCCGCATCTCAGGTTGGCGTGAGAACAGCTCGGTCATGGCAGGGTCGAGCTCCACCAGGGTGACACTTTCGACGCCGGGGTATTTGAGAATCTCGCGCACTGCCATGCCATCGCCACCACCCAGCACCGCCACTTTCTTGACACCACCGTGCGCCGCCATCGCGGGGTGCACCAGGGCCTCGTGGTAGCGGTACTCATCGCGCTCGGCGAATTGCAGATTGCCGTTCAAAAACAGCCGGTAGCCGATACGACCTTCGCCACTGCTGCGGGTGACCACAATCCGCTGGTAAGGCGAGGTCACGGCAAACACCGCCGGGTCCTGGTACAACTTGTCCTCGGCCCAGCTGGTGACTTGGTCTGCACCCGCCATGCCGAGCGCCAGCGTTGTCAAAGTCGCCAAGCAGGCCACTGCATGCGCGCGGAACTGGCGCAGTTCATGACGAAACAGCCACAGGGCCCACAGGGCCACCGCTGCATTCATCAGCCCGAACAACAGGCCGGTGCGAATCAGGCCAAGTTGCGGCACCAGCAGCAGTGGGAAAGCGAGCGACACAGCGAGCGCGCCCAGGTAGTCGAAGGTCAATACCTGCGATACTAGATCCTTCAGCGCCACATCGCGTTTGAGGATGCGCATGACCAGCGGAATCTCCAGCCCGACCAGCGTGCCCACCAGCATCACCAGCGTGTACAGCGCGAAGCGGAAAGAACCCGGCAGCCACGCATGGGCGGTAAAGAGCAGTGCGGGCAACGCGCCGCCGACCAGCGCGACCAACAGTTCGATGCGCAGGAAGTGCGCCGGCAACTGACGCTCAAAGTGGCGCGACAGGTAAGAGCCCACGCCCATCGCGAACAGATAGGTGCCGATCACGGTGGAGAACTGCAACACCGAATCGCCGAGCAGGTAGGACGCCAGTGCGCCGGCCGCAAGCTCATAGACCAGGCCGCAGGCCGAGACAATGAAGACCGACGCCAGCAGCGCCACTTCAACCGGGCGTGGACCCGGCTGCGAAACTTCCATCAGTGGATGGCGGCCGCGATGATGATGCAAATACCCAGCGACATGGCGGCCACCACCAGCGCCAGCGCGCGGTTCTGCTTCTCGATGATTTCATGCCACAGGTGATAAGGCGTGAGCTTGTCAATGAGCATGAAACAGAGCCCGAAAATCAGCACGCCCAGCAGCGCATAAATGATGGAACCAAACAAGGCGCCGTTCTTCAACCATTCCATGACGATCTCCTTCAAAGTAAGTGTCTCATTTGTGCCCACCGCCGCTTGAATAGCCGCCGAACGAGCCACCCGAGCTGCGTGAACTGCTGCTGGCGCTGCAATTTTCGGTCGCCGGGTTGCAACTGGAGCAGCGGCTGATCAAGAACAGGAACAGGAGCAGGATCAGGACCAGCACGATGACGGTGCCTATGCCGACGCTCTTGGCGGCAGTGAAAGGTCCGGCATCGATGCGTTTGAGCAAGTCCTTCTTGTCTTCCAGCTTGAACGCCTTGGCTACTAGGTCGCTGTCGATCTGGCTGCCGGCCGACCAGGTCACCTCGTTGGCCGACTGCTCCATCGACAGCAGGTTTTTGCCGCTGACAAAATCGCGGTTCGAGGTTTTTTGCCCGCGACTGACCTGCCAGTAGAACTCGCCGGCAACGTAGCTGGTTTCGGCGTTGTAGCTTTCCTTCAGCTGGTAGCGGCTGCCCAGGTAGCTTGCCGACTGCTGGTTGTCGCCCATGATGGGCGCACCGGTGCAGGGTTGCACGACGCTCCAGCCATCGCTTGAATCGACCAGAAAGATGAAGCCACGTTTGACGTTGTAGAGCAGGTACTCGTCCCAGCCAAATTGCTCGTCGGGGTCGTTTGGTTCGCTGCCCATGCGATGCTGGAAACCGACCACTTGCCACAGCACACCCTGCAAGGGCCCTTGGCTGCCGAGCGGGATCAGCGGCACCACCGGCTCGTCTTGAATCGCGTGTTTGAGCTCCGCACCAACACCTTGGGACAGGTCAATGATGCTGTGGCAGGAGGTGCAGGTCATGCTCTTGCTGCTGGCCAGCAGCGCAGCCAGTTGGGCGCCACAGTTCGGGCAGTTGAACTGACGTCCCACCTCGTTCTTCACTGAGTCATCGCGCAGGCCGCTGAGCTTGAGTTCCTCCAGCAAGACCGATTGACCGACTGACAGCGACGGCGGCTGACTGCCGTAGTCAATGCTGAGGACTTGCGCCGTAGACGCTGCATCGCCCTGGCTGCGCAACTCGACCATGGCAAAGGGTTGGCCCAGTGCCGGCAGGCGCGGCAACTCGCCCTGGGCCGAGAGCAGGGCGACCTGGCTGTTGGAGGCAACGCTGAACGACTTGCCATTGATCGCGGTCGTGGCACCGACGCGGAAATAGTCAGCCTTGGGCAGTTCACGCGGGATCGAGAGCGGCGTGGCAAAGACATAGGCGCCGTTGTCTTCGCTCAGATAAGCGCTGCTGCCATCGTCGAGTGCCGCATGCCACTCGGTCCAAGTGCCTTCAGCATACTTGTACTGCAGCCGTCCCACCAGCGTGAACGCCTTGTTCTTCCAGTGGCCCGATGCCTGCAACTGCAGTGGGCTGTGGTCGTCGAACAGCTCAGCCATTTTGCCCAGGCGCGACAGTGTCTCGCCCTGGCGTACCACCATGCTCTGGCAATAGCCGCAGACCGCGTGCGTCGACTGTGCACTGCGAAATTCAACCGGCGCGCCGCAGCCTGGACAGGGTGCCCGGTAGGCGCGTTGGGGTGATTCGGTTGCCATCGTGTGCTATTTCCCCCACTCACTCTCCCCCGCCTCTCTCTCGCCCCACCGGGCGAAAGAGAGGAGCCCCATTTGGCCGCGTGAGAAACAAGGGAAGTACACGCGCCAAGGCACGCTGTAACTATGAGCTAACCAAGATTGAACTGTCGAAGTGCCGAAACGATTGTCAGACCCGGCGCAGAAGAATATCGAGAGGAACGTGACCGCTTCAAACACCCGGCCACATGTAGGCTCCCTCTTTCGCCCGGCGGGGCGAGAGAGGGCGGGGGGTATGAGTGGGGGCGAGAACACTTCAAACGAAGAAACAAAAGAGAAAACTACACCAACTTCTTCAACAACTCCGCCTTCTTGGAATCAAACTCCTCTTGAGTCAGGATGCCTTTGGTCTTGAGATCGCCGAGTTTTTCCAGCGTTGCCATCACGTCTTCGGCCTTCACGCCAACCACTGGCGTCGCTGCCGCTTGCCCGGCATTCGCACTACCTTGCAAACCGGACGCTAGGTTTTGCGCCAGCACCTGGCCCAGTGCCACACCGGCGCCCAGTCCCATGGCGTCACCGGCAATGCCACCACCACCGGAGCCGGCGCCTTCGGCAAATTTGGGAATCGCCTGCGCGGTCTGGTACTGCATGAACTTGCCCATGTCGTTGCCGACCATGCCCATGCCGATCTTCTGATCCATGATCTTCTGCAGCTCTTCCGGCAGCGAAAGGTTTTGCACCGTCATCGTTTCAAGTTTCAAGCCGAGCTTGGCAAACTCGGGTGTCAACTGGGTCGTGAGTGCCTGCGCAAAGGTCAGCTGGTTCGATGCGAGATCCAGAAACGGGATGCCGCTGCTGGCAATCGCATTGCTGATGTTCTGCAGCACCAGACCACGCAGCTGACCTTCCAGATCAGCCACCTCGTAGCGCTCGCGGGTGCCTGAGATTTCGGTGTGGAACAGCTTGGGGTCGGCAACGCGGAAACTGTAATTGCCGAAGGCACGCAGACGGATGGCGCCGAAGTCCTTGTCGCGAATCGTGATCGGCTGCGGTGTGCCCCACTTCTGGTCAACCTGCTGGCGTGTGCTGAAAAAATAGACGTCGCTTTTAAAGGGCGATTCGAACAGCTTGTCCCAGTTCTTCAGATAAGTCAGCACCGGCAGCGTCTGCGTGGTGAGCTTGTAGATGCCGGGCCCGAACACATCAGCGATCTTGCCCTCGTTCACGAACAAGGCCATCTGCGACTCGCGCACGGTGAGTGAGCCACCGTTCTGGATTTCCTTGTCGGCCATCGGAAAGCGCCATGCCAGCGTGCCGTCCGAGTCTTCGGTCCAGGTGATGATGTCAATGAACTGTTTCTTGATGAAGTCCATCAGTCCCATGTGCAGCTCCTGTCGGTGTGAACGAAATGGAATGATACCCGGCGGCGCATCATTGCGCTATCCCAACCTGACCATCCCAACCTGACCAGCGTTGAGGCAACAAACTACATTAGCAAGCTCGCCAGAGCCGCCAAGGCCGCCGTCTCGGCACGCAGCACACGCGGCCCCAGCGTGACTGGCGCAAAGCCACCGCTCAGGGCGTCTTTTTCTTCAGCGCTGCTCAGGCCGCCCTCCGGACCGGACAAGAAAGTGATCACGCTCGGTGCGGCCAGGCCAGCGACGGCTTCCCGTAGGGGGGTAAGACTTTGCGGCGACAAAAGAAATGAGTGCGTTGCCGGTCTCTCCGGCGTCAGGGTACGCTCTTTGAGCCACGCCCCAAACCCGATCACCTCATGAACCAGCGGCACCTGGTTGCCACCGCATTGTTCGCAGGCTGCTATCGCCACGCTTTGCCAGTGCGACACCTTCTTTGCAGCGCGCTCGCCGCTGAGCCGCAATACGCTACGTTCCGTCAGCAGCGGCTGGATGCTGGCCACACCCAGTTCGGTGGCTTTTTCCACCAGCCAGTCCATGCGCTCGTTGGCCGGCATGCCGACCGCAAGATGCACAGCCTGGGTGGGCTCTCGCTGCACCGGGTGGTGGACACCGACCTGCACTTGCACGTCGCTGCGTCCCATGTGGGTGATGTTGGCGCTGAACTCGCCAGCGCTGCCGAGCGCATGGGGACCACCGTTGAACAATGTGATGCTGTCACCGGGTTGCAGGCGCAGCACCTGGACGTGCCGGGCAGCGCCGGCGGGCAGGTTGAGCAGGCCACCAGTGACCAGGGGCGCCGGGCAGTAGAAACGTGGCATGACGCTGAGCCTAGACCCGGCCGAAGGCATAGGCGTCTTGCGCCTCAATGCCCTCGACCTGTTCAATCAGTCGCAGCAGTGGTTTGAGCTCACGATAGCGAGCGCAGGTGGCGCGGATGTAGTTGATAAAGCGCGGCGTATCGGCCAAGTACTGCGGCTTGCCGTCGCGTAGCGTGAGGCGGGTAAAAATGCCCGCAATCTTCAGGTGGCGCTGCAGGCCCATCCACTCGACGCCGCGGTAAAACTCGCCAAAGTCAGGACCTACCGGAAGGTCGGCCTTGCGCGCCTTTTCCCAGTAGCGCACCGTGACATCCAGACAGAAATCTTCTTCCCAACTCAGGAAGGCGTCGCGCATCAGACTCGCAATGTCGTAGGTGATGGGGCCGTAGACAGCGTCCTGAAAGTCCAGTACGCCGAGTCCGTCAGACCCCAGCATCAGATTCCTGGGCATGAAATCGCGGTGCACATAGACCTTGGGCCAGGCCAGGTTGTTGTGGATGATGTGCTTGAACGAAGTGTCAAGGGTGCGCCGCAGCTCGGCCTCAACGGCCACGCTGCGGTGCCTGGCCAGGTACCAATCGGGGAACAGTTCCAGCTCGAGCCGCAGCAGCGCCTCGTCGTAAGGTGGCAGGACGCCCGGGGTTGATGCGCTTTGCCAGGCAATGAGTGCCTCAATCGCCTGCAGGTACCAGTCGTGGTTGGCTCGCGGATCGTCCCGATTGATGCCTTGCAGCATGGTTTGTGCGCCCAGATCGGTGAGCAGCATGAAGCCCTTGGCCTCGTCCCATGCCAGCACCTGAGGGGCCTTGACCTGTGCCGCGTGCATCAGCTGCGCTACCCTGGCAAAAGGCCGGCAATCTTCCTGATCGGGTGGCGCGTCCATGATGATGCGGCTTCCGCGCTGGGAATCGACTCGAAAATAGCGCCGAAAACTGGCGTCAGTCGAAGCCACGCGCAAGGAGCCGGGCCGCAGGCCATGAACCGGTTCCAGTTCCGTCAGCCAGTTGTGGAAATCCGCTTTGCGTTGCGCGTCGGACCACTCTGGTGCGGGGCTCAGCAAAGGTTCTGGGGAGGGAGCGTGGCTCATGGATAATCCATTCTACAAACCTTGATCAGTTGCGGACAGCACTGAAGATCTGTCCCACAACCATCGAGCTTGAAGTTCGCTTTCAACCCGCCGCCCTCATCGATACCGCCGCCCGATCCATGCTCGTTTTGCCGCTCGACCTGAAAAACAGTATGACTGCCATGGTCACCTGCGCTGTGTTGCGGGGGACGTCGTTGTGGGCGCAAGGGATGCCCGACGACGTGCCGTTGACGCTCAGCAGTAGCCCTTTACTGAAAGAGGGAATTGCCGATGCGCCCAGCGCCTTGCCGACATTTGTTTTTGGTGATCGGCTGTTTGGGCGCCCCGACCGGGAAACGGTGGTGGAAGGCAACGCCATGCTGCGCCGCGGTGATACGGTCATCAAGGCTGACCGGCTGGAATATGACCAGCTGACCGATCTGGCCACGGCGCGGGGCCAGGTTCGCATCAACCGAGCTGGCAACGTGTACGAAGGACCTTTGCTGGAGCTCAAGGTGGAAGCCTTCAACGGGTTCTTCAATGAGCCGCGTTACTATTTTCAAAGAAACGATTCCAACGGCCAAGCCGACCGTGTCGATTTCATCGACGAGAAGAGATCCATCATTCAAAACGCCAGTCTGACCAGTTGCCGCCGTCTGCCTGGACCGAACTGGATGCCGGACTGGCTTCTGCGTGCTACCACGCTGCAGATCGACAACGAGACCGATGTCGGCACGGCAGACGGTGTCCTGCTGACATTTAAGGGCATGCCCCTGCTGCCCATTCCTTATGTCAGCTTTCCCCTGAGCGACAAGCGCAAGTCAGGTTTCATGCCGCCGACCCTGGGACTGGACAATGTCAGTGGGATGATCTTTGCTTTGCCCTACTACTGGAATATTGCACCGAACCGAGATGCAACCTTCACGCCCACCCTGATGAGCAAGCGCGGGATCAATCTGACGAGCGAGTTTCGCTATCTTGAGCCGACCTATTCAGGCCAGGTGCAGCTCGACTTGATGCCCCGAGATCAGCTGCGCGACAACGATCGCTGGGGTTTGGCGTTCGGTCACCAGAGCACCCTGAAGAATGACCTCACCAACCTTGTGGCACCGGGTGGCGTGGCTTTGAATCTGAATCTGAACCGGGTCAGTGATGATGACTATTGGCGTGATTTCCCAGGGGCGACGCCCTCGTTGACCCAGCGGCTGCTGTCCAACGACGCCTCGTTGTCGTGGAGCAACGGTTATTTTTCGAACAGTCTGAGGATGGTCAAATGGCAGACCCTGCAAGACGCGACTGCGCCCATCACGCCACCGTATGACCGTTTCCCTCAACTTACAACGCGTTACGCGAGGAACGATGTAAACGGTTTTAACTATTCCATGGACCTGGATTACACCCGTTTTCAGTCCGACAGCAACGTAACCTTGCAGCCCAATGCACAGCGGATTTTTTCGCTGCTCGATATCAGTCGGCCCTGGCTGGCCCCGGCTGGTTTCATCACGCCCAGATTGCAGCTGCACACGGCCAACTACCTTTTTGATGCACCGCTAAGTAACGCAGCGACCTCGGCCAGCGTGGTGGTGCCGACTTTCAGTCTGGACAGCGGTCTGGTGTTTGAGCGCGATACCAGTTACTTTGGCACCCGATTTCGCCAGACGCTGGAACCACGTATCTTCTATGTCAATACGCCGTATCGAGATCAAAGCTCGCTTCCCAACTACGACTCGGGCGTCAAGGATTTCAATTTTGCGACGATCTATACAGAGAACGCTTTTGTAGGCAACGACCGTATTTCCGATAGCAACCTGCTGACGATGGGTGTTTCCACGCGGCTGCTGAATCCTGATTCCGGCGCCGAAGCCGCACGTTTTAGCGTCGCACAGCGCTTGCGCTTCAAGGACCAGAACGTGACCTTGTTGTCGACCGATCCACCGGTAGTTGATCGGATCAGTGATGTGTTGCTTGGCGCGACTGTCAATTGGGATCCGAAGTGGTCGTTTGACTCGACGGTACAGTTCAATCCAAAGACAGAAGAGTCGACTCTGGCGACAATCGGTGCCCGCTACAACCCTGGCAACTATCGGGTGGTAACCGGGACCTACCGCTATCAGCGGGATGTCAGTGAGCAAATCGACCTTGGCTGGCAATGGCCGCTCAACGATTTGTGGGGCGACCGGGGGCAGAATTTGGGGTCGGGACGCGGTCAGGGCGAGGGGCGCTGGTACAGCGTGGGGCGGCTGAACTACGCCCTCGACGAGAGGCAACTGGTGAATGCCGTGGTCGGTATTGAGTACGATGCAGGTTGTTGGCTTGGTCGTGTAGTATGGGAAAAGCTGCAGACCAGCACCTCGACGGCGAGTCAGCGCATCATGTTCCAGCTCGAACTCGTCGGCTTTGCGCGTTTGGGGGCCAGCCCCTTGAAGACCTTGAAAGAAAATATTCCAAGTTACCAGTCCTTGCGTGAAAAGCAGAGTGCTCCCAGCCGTTTCAGTAATTACGAATAGTCCATCATGACCCATCGCCTTGTCGCCCTGATCGTGGCCAGTTTCTTAATATTCGCCAGTTTGCCGTCGCTGGGGCAGGGCTTACGTCCGAGCCCCGCTATCACCACGGTGCCGGCTACGCGAGCGCAAGCAGCGGCGCAGAGGTACGCAGATTTCATTGTGGCGGTGGTGAATTCCGAACCCATCACGAACAATGAAGTGCAGCGCGAGGTACAACGACTGGAGCAGCAACTGACGCAACAGCGCAGACCTCTGCCTGACCACAAGGAGGTGACGCGCCAAGTGCTGGACAATTTGATCAATCAAAAGGTGCAGTTGCAGTCAGCCAGTGAAACCGGTATCAAGATCGATGAGGCCTCGGTTGATCAGGCTGTGCAGAACATTGCGCGCCAGAATCAGATGGAAGTGGCCGAACTGCAGCGCCGCATCGCACAGGATGGAATTGCGCTCGGCCAGTTTCGCGCTCAATTGCGCGAGCAGCTGATGCTGACCCGTCTGCGCGAGCGGGAATTGGAATCGCGCGTGAAGATTTCAGACCTCGACGTAGATCAATACCTGCGAGACCAGCAAAGCAACAATGATCCGGCTAACACTGAAATCAACCTGGCGCATATCCTGGTGAGCGTGCCGGACTCAGCAACTGCCGAGCAGATTGCAGTTTTGCAGGCCAAGGCCCAGAGAGCGCTTGATCGAGCCCGTTCTGGCGAAGATTTTGCCGCCCTGGTGAGTGAGTTCTCGGATGCGTCGGAGCGCTCCAATGGCGGGCAAATCGGCTTAAGGACCGCAGATCGCTACCCGCCCTTGTTTATGGAGGCGACGCAAAGGCTGGAAGTCGGTGCTATTTCCGCGCTGGTGCGCTCCGGAGCAGGTTTTCATGTGCTCAAGGTGCTCGAAAAAAAGAATGCCGGATTGCCACCCATGACAGTGACGCAGAGCCGGGCGCGCCATATCTTGCTGCGCGTCACGCCCCAGCTCAGCGAAAGTGCTGCCCGTGATAAGCTGGTCGAGTTCAAGCGGCGCATTCTGGCCGGCCAGGGCGATTTTGCGGCGCTGGCGCGTGATAACTCACAAGATGGCAGCGCGGCACAGGGCGGTGATCTGGGCTGGGCCAGTCCGGGCATGTTTGTGCCGGAGTTTGAGGACGTGATGAGCCGTCTGGCGCCCGGTCAGATCAGCGATCCGCTAGTATCGCGCTTTGGCGTTCACTTGATTCAGCTGATGGAGCGCCGCAATGCTGCTCTCAGCGAACGCGAGCAGCGCGAGGCGGTGCGTTCCATGCTGCGCGAGAAGAAGCTGGATGAAAGTTATGTCACCTGGGCGCAGGAACTGCGCGGCCGGGCCTACATCGAGATGCGCGATCCACCCCAGTAGTGACTCCCACGCTTGTGGCTACGCCGCTCTTCGAGAACGCTTCGCGTACTGCGCTGTACAGGCCGACGCCAGAGGCGTTGGCTCTTCGCCCTGTCCCTCCCTGCGTCAGCAGGCCGGGAGCCGCAGGGCTCGGCCCCGAGGGGGTCGTGCCTTGCTTGGGGCGGCCCGGCGCGGCGGCCTTCATCATTTTTAGCGCATGAAGCATATTCCCCGCAAACGTTTTGGCCAGCATTTTTTGACTGATGCAGGAGTTGTCGAGGCGATTGTCAGTGCCATCGATCCGGGACCGGGGCAGGTCATGGTTGAAATTGGACCCGGCCTGGGGGCGCTGACACAGCCGCTGGTTGACCGTCTCGGTCATCTCATCGTGATCGAACTGGATCGTGATCTCGCAACACGTCTGCGACGGCACAAGCAACTCACCGTGATTGAGTCTGATGTCCTGAAGGTCAATTTTGCACAGCTGGCAAAAACGCGGGGTACTAACAAATTGAGAGTCGTCGGGAACTTGCCCTACAACATATCGACACCGATCTTGTTTCATCTGCTTGACTGTTCCGAGGCCATCGAAGATCAGCATTTCATGTTGCAAAAGGAGGTGGTTGATCGCATGGTGGCGCAACCGGCCACGGCGGAATATGGCCGCTTGAGTGTCATGATGCAATGGCGCTATGCGATGGAAAGGGTACTGTGCGTGCCGCCAGGGAGCTTTCAGCCACCGCCCAGAGTCGATAGCGCGGTCGTACGAATGGTGCCGCGCGCAATCTCGGCAGTGCTGGACGTGAAGCTGCTAAGTGAAATTGTGCGAGTGGCCTTCAGTCAGCGCCGCAAGTTATTGCGCCACACTCTGGGCAAATGGCTGCAGGAGAAGGCCTACTGCGGCGAATTTGACATCCAGCGTCGGGCTGAAGAAGTGCCAGTCGCTGAATATCAGGCCTTGGCCGCGAGCATGCAGCAGAAAGGGCAATTTTCCGACGGGCCGCCCCTAGGAAAATTAGCCCCCTTGGGGGGCAGCGCAGTACGCGAAGCGACAAGCGTGGGGGCTATCACTATGCTGCAGTCAACCAATATCCGGCATTGAAGGGGCTGCTCATGCGCAGCGCCAGCGGTGAAATGTCCAACAGTTTGTCGGTTGGCATTCTCTCACCTGACTCCGTTGTCAGTTCTATACCTGACACTGCGGGGCTGGCCGTGTCGCCGTTTTTTGCCTCGTTCGCCCGTTCTGCTTGGCTGGTGTGTGCAGAACGGGCTACAGAAAAGAATAGAAACATCGAAATGGGATTTTTCGGTCGCCCCAGTAGTCCGCTGCGTCCCGGAAGATGTCAAGCAACTGCTCACGCGCCTCCTTGTCGAACTTGGCATTCGCAGGAATATGTTCGAGCACCACAATAAAGCCGGGCTGCGGCCCCGATTTGTGCACGGGGTCGGTCATGCTATCGTAGAGCGCATCAAAATTCTTTCCCACGTGGACGGCGAGCATGAATTGTTGACCGATCAGGTCCAGCACGTCCTGTTTGGTTTGGGCGTTGGCCAGATTGGCATACAAGAAATGCTGTCCTAGCGCCTGCGCAGCTTCCTGCAATTCCTGAACCCGAAAGGCGCGGATAGACTGAACAATGTTGGGACGAATGCCCCGCAAGGGCAAATCTGCCGGAGTGGCCTGTGCGACTCGTGTTTCTAAAGTAAGTGACATATGTATTCCCGCTTCACTTTGCATAACAAAAACTCACTGGACGATCTTGCGGAAGCTCGCATAGTGATCGTCCGTGTAATAACAAGCGTCCGGTTTGCTGGCATGTCCCCCGCACACAATGCGTCGGCCACCCCGCTTGTGTGAACCCGGTGTTGCGACGGTGTACTCGCGGTAGTAGCCGCGTTTCTGGATCGGTAGCAATCGTTCACGGTTCCCAAACACGACGCCGTCCTTTTCGTGTGCAAACGGACCGCCCTGATGAATCAGCTTGTAGGTTTGCACCGCTGGGTCCGGCAAACCGGACACCGACACCGTGGTGGCAAAACTCGATACAGCAGGCCCTTGTGCCTGCACTGGATCCGAGACAAGGCAAGTTAGAAACGCCAAGCCAGTAAGTACTAACTTGAAGCTTTTTGGACATGACCTTGAAATTGCACTTCTCACAACACTCCGGGTTTACCCCGAAAATTCAAGTTGGTAGTGTCGCGCATTTGCCCGGAAAAAGCAAGCCATTGCCCAATAAATAGGCAGTAAATAGACGGTAAAACTTTATGAAGTTTGCGCTAACTTAACTTCGTTCAACTAGCGGGTGGCGTTTGCGTCAGCCACCGTCAGGGCGGTCATGTTGACGATCCGGCGTACCGTCGCGCTCGCTGTCAAGATATGCACCGGTTTGGCCGCGCCAAGCAACACCGGGCCAATGGCAATATTGCCGCCGGCAGCGGTCTTTAGCAGGTTGTAGGCAATATTGGCGGCATCGATATTGGGTAGCACCAGCAGGTTCGCGTCCCCTGTCAGCGTGCTATTGGGCATTAGCGCGGCGCGTGCCTGCCCGTCCAGTGCGACGTCGCCGTGCATTTCGCCGTCCACTTCCAGCCATGGCGCCCGGGCTCTCAGCAAATCAAGAGCCTGGCGCATCTTGAGGGCGCTGGGCTGGCTGCTGCTACCAAAGTTGGAGTGGGACAGCAAGGCAGCTTTAGGTCGGACGCCAAAGCGCATCATTTCTTCGGCTGCCATGGCTGTGATTTCGGCCAATTGCTCAGCGCTGGGATCGTAATTGACGTGCGTGTCAACGATAAAGAGTTGTCGCTCCGGCAGCATCAGGCAATTCATGCATGCATAAGTGCCGACACCATTGCGCTTGCCAATGACCTGATCCAGATATTGCAAGTGCATTGAGGTAGTACCCCAAGTACCACAAATCATGCCATCGACATCCCCCTTGTGCAGCAGCATGGCGCCAATCAGCGTCAGGCGCCGGCGCATTTCAATCTTGGCGACCTGGGCTGTCATGCCCTTACGCTCCGTCATGCGGTGATAGGTCTGCCAGAAATCCCGATAGCGACGGTCTTGCTCGACATTCACGACACTGTAATCGTCATCCTGACGCAGGCGAAGACCGAATTTCTCGATGCGCTCGGCTATGACCAAGGGTCTTCCGATCAGGGTCGGCATGGCCAGCCCTTCGTCGACGACGATCTGTGCAGCACGAAGGACGCGCTCTTCTTCGCCTTCCGCGTAGGCCACGCGCTTCTTGAGACCGACCTTGGCTGCTGCGAATATCGGCTTCATGACGGTGCCGGAGGCATAGACAAAGCTTTGCAATTTCTCGCGGTAGGCCGCCATGTCCTTGATCGGCCTCTGAGCCACACCGCTGTCGGCCGCCGCTTTCGCCACGGCCGGTGCGATCTTCATCATCAGGCGCGGATCGAATGGCTTCGGAATCAGGTACTCCGGCCCGAAGGCGAGCTGTTCCCCGGCGTAGGCGGCGGCCACCACCTCGCTTTGCTCGGCCTGCGCCAGTTCGGCGATGGCGTAGACCGCAGCGATCTCCATTTCCAGCGTGATGGTGGATGCACCGGCATCGAGCGCACCACGAAAAATGTAAGGGAAACACAGGACATTGTTGACCTGGTTCGGATAGTCGGAGCGACCAGTCGCGATCACGGCATCGCTGCGCACCGCCTTGACTTCTTCCGGCAGGATTTCAGGTGTTGGATTGGCGAGTGCAAAGATCAGCGGCCTGGCTGCCATCTTCTTCACCATTTCAGGCTTCAGAACCCCGCCGGCCGACAATCCCAGAAATACGTCCGCCCCCTCGATGATTTCACCGAGAGTGCGAGCCGATGTTGACTGGGCGAAAACGACCTTGTCCTCATCCATCAATTCGGTGCGGCCCTGGTAAACCACACCGGCCAGATCGGTCACGTAAATGTTCTCGCGCGGAATACCCAGTTTGAGCAACAGTCCCAGGCAAGCCAGCGCGGCAGCACCAGCGCCCGAAGTGACCAGTTTGATGGTCTTTGGATTTTTGCCAACCACCTTCAGGCCATTCAAGATCGCGGCGCCAACGCAGATGGCGGTGCCGTGCTGGTCGTCGTGGAAGACCGGAATTTTCATCCGTTCGCGCAGTTTGCGCTCAACGTAGAAACAATCCGGCGCTTTGATATCTTCGAGGTTGATGCCGCCAAAGGTCGGCTCTAGTGAAGCGATGATGTCCACCAACTTATCGAGGTCATGCTTTTCGTCGATCTCGATGTCGAACACATCGATGCCGGCGAACTTCTTGAACAGCACGCCCTTGCCTTCCATGACCGGTTTGGCTGCGAGCGGGCCAATATCACCCAGACCGAGCACGGCTGTGCCGTTGCTGATGACGGCTACCAGATTGCCGCGACTGGTGTACTTGAATGCGTTGTTCGGGTCTTTGACAATTTCCTCGCAAGGCGCAGCGACGCCGGGCGAGTACGCGAGACCGAGATCATGCTGGTTCACCAACTGCTTGGTGGCCGCAATGCTGATCTTTCCGGCCGTCGGAAACTCGTGATACTCAAGGGCGGCGCGGCGCAGGATCGCGCGTTTTTCCTCGGCGGTGATGGGTGTTTGGGGCATTGTCGTCTCCTGCTGGAATCAGTATTACCGAAGTGGCAGCCTGTCAGCATTTGTAAAGAGGTCAAATTGTAGACGCTGCCATCAGCCAGCTCACAAAGTTCGCCATCGCCGGCCTTTTGTCTGCGCGTTCGGGCGTCACCAGATAGTACGCACGTTCGTTTTGGACTTGCCGGTCGCAGGCCACGATCAATTCACCGCGCAGCAATTCGGCCTCAATCAGCAGCCGTGGTACCAGTGCCAGGCCCAGACCCTGCGCCGCCGCCGCTGCGGTCATCGAGAACAACTCATAGCGTGGACCTGACAGAGCCAGTGGCGCGGCGATGCCGACGGCATCAAACCATTGACGCCAGGCATTGGGTCGGGTGCTTTGCTGCAATAACGGGAGTTGGGCCAGAGATTCAGCAGATAGCGCCAGGTGCGGCCCCAACAAGCTGGGGCTGCAGACGGGAACCATGTCTTCAGCAAGCAGACGTACCGAGCGTGTGCCTGCCCAATTGCCAATCTGGTCGCTGGACGCGGCATAAAGAGCAGCGTCAAAAGGAGTGTCAGCGAACATGAAAGGGCGCGTGCGCGTTTCTATGTGGACGGTAATTTCAGGGTGCAATGCCGCCAGTCCGGGTAGGCGAGGTATCAGCCAGCGCGTCGCAAAGGTCGGCACTGCCGCCAAATGAATGGTGCCGCCGCTACCCTGCGCGGACATCGCGTCCAGCGTGTCCTGTTCCAAGGCTTGCAGGCGCAGAGCCACTTGTGCGGCGTATTCGGCGCCGCGTTCCGTCAGCCCCACACCGTGGTGAGTGCGCCGAAACAGTGCGACGCCCAAGAATTCTTCCAGCGCTGCAATTTGACGCGATACCGCACTTTGCGTCATTGCCAGCTCTTGCGCAGCGCGGGTGTAGCTTTCGTGGCGTGCGGCCGCGTCAAGACAGGCAAGTGCTTGTAAAGAAGGAATTTTTCTGCGCATGATGTGCCAAATGTACACAACATATCTAGACCAGCGAATCTTGATGATGCTTGACGAAAGCGGCAATCCATCAGGAAACGAAGGGAAGACCGGCAACACCGTTCCGTCGCCGATTCGCGACCGAATGACTCAATAATGAGTAAAGCGCATAACTTGGTGACGATAAGTCGTTTGTCATGGCCCCCGGTGAAGGCTAACATGCGTCACGCGCCGTTGCCACGGCGTTGCATCCATCATTTCGTTAACCGGAGTTCTTCAATGGTCCACGCATCCTTTAACTGGCAAGATCCTTTCTTGCTGGACTCGCAACTGAGCGACGATGAGCGCATGGTGCGCAATGCAGCAGCGGCTTATTGCCAGGACAAGCTTCAGCCACGCGTGACCGAAGCTTTTCGCGCCGCAGTAACCGATGCCGCCATTTTTCGCGAGATGGGAGAACTCGGCTTGCTTGGCCCGACGATTCCTGAGGCCTATGGCGGACCAGGCTTGAACTATGTGGCCTACGGTGTGATTGCGCGCGAAGTGGAGCGGGTCGATTCGGGTTATCGCTCTATGATGAGCGTGCAAAGCTCATTGGTGATGCTGCCGATATTCGAATTCGGCACCGAAGCGCAGAGGCAAAAGTACTTGCCCAAACTCGCTACCGGCGAATGGATTGGCTGCTTCGGACTGACCGAGCCCGACCACGGTTCCGATCCCGGCTCGATGGCCACCCGCGCGCACAGGGTGGCCGGTGGCTACAAGCTCTCAGGCACCAAAATGTGGATCTCCAACAGTCCGATCGCCGACGTTTTTGTGGTCTGGGCCAAAGAAGTATCGGAATCCGGCAAGGTCGGTCCGATCCGTGGCTTCGTGCTGGACAAAGGTGCCCAAGGTCTGAGCGCGCCGACGATTCACGGCAAGGTGGGATTGCGCGCCAGCATCACGGGTGAAATCGTGATGGACGGCGTCTTTTGTCCGGAAGAAAATGCGTTCCCCGAAGTGCAGGGTCTGAAAGGCCCGTTCACCTGCCTCAACTCGGCGCGCTACGGCATTGCCTGGGGTGCTCTGGGCGCGGCCGAAGACTGCTGGTTCCGTGCTCGCCAGTATGTGCTGGACCGCAAGCAGTTTGGCCGGCCCCTGGCAGCCAATCAGCTGATCCAGAAGAAACTGGCCGACATGCAGACCGAGATTGCGCTGGGTCTGCAAGGTTGTCTGCGGTTGGGTCGCATGAAGGATGAGGGAACGGCCTCGGTCGAGATCACTTCCATCCTGAAACGCAACTCCTGCGGCAAGGCGCTTGACGTAGCCCGTCTGGCGCGCGACATGATGGGCGGCAACGGCATTTCCGATGAGTTTGGCGTGGCGCGGCATCTGGTGAATCTGGAAGTGGTGAACACCTATGAAGGCACGCATGACATCCATGCGCTGATTCTGGGTCGGGCTCAGACGGGTATTGCGGCTTTTGCAAACTAAGTCTTCACTAGCTTTGGTGGCCAGCGTCTGGGGCTGTGGCGGCGTCCTCATGCTGTCAAATGCCCAGAAATCGGCCGCCACCACAGCCCCAGACGCTGCAACAAAGTTTTGGGGCTTGCCAGCAGGGGAATCAAGACCAACTGAGGGACTTGGCCTTCATTTGCCATATCCAGCGTACCAAACACGCCACGGGGGCTATGGGCGGGGACCGATTTCTGGGCATTTGACAGTATGAGGGGCCCGCCCATAGCCTCCGTGGCAGGCACAACCGCATCAAATTGGGAAAGACAAGTGAAACCAACGAACGAAAAACAGGCAGCACTAGGCCACATCAAGGTCCTCGATCTTTCGCGCGTCCTGGCGGGCCCTTGGTGCACCCAGATGCTGGCCGACTTGGGTGCGGACGTGGTCAAGGTCGAACGTCCGGGTGTGGGTGACGATACGCGCCATTGGGGGCCGCCGTTCCTGAAGGATGCTCAGGGGCGGGACACCGATCAGGCCAGTTATTTCACGGCCTGCAACCGCAACAAGCGCTCCATCACCATCGACATGGCTCAGGCTGAGGGGCAGAAGCTGATTCGTCAGATGGCTGTGCAAAGCGACATTCTGGTGGAGAACTTCAAGGTTGGCGGATTGCAGCAGTACGGCCTGGACTACGCCAGCCTGAAGGTGCTCAATCCGCGTTTGATTTATTGCTCTGTCACTGGTTTTGGTCAGGACGGCCCCTATGCCGAGCGTGCCGGTTACGACTTGATGATCCAGGCCATGACCGGCATGATGAGCATCACCGGACGTTCCGACGATGTTCCTGGCGGCGGACCGCAGCGCGTTGGCGTTGCCTTGACCGATATTTTCGCCGGCGTCTATGCCTGCAGTGCGATTCTGGCAGCGCTTGAAGTGCGGCACCGCACCGGTCTGGGCCAGCACATTGACATGGCGCTGCTTGACGTCGGCATGGCTATTCTGGGCAATCAGGCAGCGGGCTTTTTGAATACCAGCAAAGTGCCGCAGCGCCAGGGAAATAGCCACCCCAGTCTTGCACCGTATCAAGACTTTGAGACGATGGACGGTGCCATGTTGCTGGCGATCGGCAACGATGGCCAGTTCACTCGCTTTTGCGAGGTCGCTGCGCACCCCGAGTGGGGCGCTGACCCCCGTTTTGCCAGCAATACGTTGAGAGTGAAGCACCGCGAACTGCTGGTTGCATTGATGCAGGCAGTGACAAGTACCCGCAGCACGGCGCAATGGATTGCGTTGCTGGAGGACAAGGCAGTGCCTTGCGGTCCGATCAACGATATCGGTCAGGCCTTCAACGATGCCCAGGTCAAGGCCCGCGGTTTGGTGGTGAATCAGCCGCGAAGCCCGGCGGTTGCTGCGAAGACAGCTGTTGCATCCATCGCGACCGTCGCCAGCCCACTGCGCTTGACCGCAACGCCGCCGGTATTGCATCGGCCGCCACCCGCACTTGGTGAGCATACCGATGAGATACTGGCTGAATTGGGGCTGGATGACGCGGCCATTTCCGCCTTGCGCTTGAGTGGGGTGCTGTAGCTCGTCTATGAAACCGGCTTGCGGTTGACCAGGACGATACCAAGCGCGACCATCGATAAGGCGGCGACCAGATTGACTGTCACGGGCTCATGCAGCCAGAACGCTCCAAACAGCAATGCAAAGACCGGCGTCAGAAAAACAAAGACCGAAATTTTGGTGGCTGGATAGCACCCCAGCATCCACATCCAGGCCAGGTAGCTGGCGAAAGCGCCAACCACGGTTTGCACCAGCAGGGACATGCTGGCAAAGTTGCTGAAGGTCCAGACCCACTGTTCACCGAGCAGCCATGACAGCAGCGGCAGCGTGACCGCACTGACGGCCACTTGGTAGAACAACAGTTTCTCGGGTGAGACCCGGGTCAAGCGAGTGCTGCGAATCACAACCGTAGTCAGGCCCCAGAACATGCCGGCAGCAAGCGCCAACAAGTCGCCCAGCCACTGGTCTGCCGCACTGGTCAAGCCCCAACCTTCGTGCAGCGCAAAAGCGACGCCAGCAAAGGCGAACGCCAAACCCAGCCATTGCAAGGGGCGCATTTTCTCTGACGGTACCAGTAGCGGAAGTAACAGGGCTACCCAGAACGGTGAGGTGTAAAGAAAAATTGTCAGGCGCGAAGCGGCAGAATATTGGAGCCCGGCATAAAGAGCGGCAAATTCAAGCGCAAACAAGGTACCTGCCAGCAACCCGACCCGCAGTGAGCCATCACGCTGAAAAACAGATATTTGTCGCCACAGGCACCAAAGCCACAAGACAACGGTGGCGCCGGCGAACCGAAGGCCGGCCTGAAATACCGGTGGCAAATCGGGGATGGTCGCCTTGACCAGCACTTGCTGAAAACCCCAGAACACGCAACAGCCCAGCAGCAAGCTGACCGCGACTGTGTCCAGATGGTGTTTGCGGCTGGTCATGGGCGGGGACGCTGCACAATGGTGTTTGATCTTCGCACTACAGAGGGTGTTCGGCGTAGAACTTGCCGCCGTGAAAAAGCAGAGGCGACACACCCGTGCGGTGGGTGCAGCGTTCCACTTCGCCGACAAAGATCAAGTGATCACCTTCTTCGTAGCGGCTGCGATTGAAGCACTCAAAAGTTGCTGCCGCGTTGGCCAGCAAAGGTGCGCCGCCGGCACCTTCGAGAAAGGCGACATTGGCAAAACGGTCCACACCCTTGGCGGCAAATCGCCTGGCCAGCGCTTGCTGCTCAGCTGTGAGGATGTTGATGGCGTAGTGCGATCCGGTGCTGAACGCGAGCATGGAGGCAGCAGCCCGCGCCAGACTCCAGAGTATGAGGGGCGGGTCAAGCGACACCGAGTTGAAGGAGTTGGCCGTCAGACCAACCAGTTTGCCCTCCGGGGTGCGGGCCGTCACGATGGTCACACCGGTGGCAAACATACCCAATGCCGTCCGAAATTCGGCCTGGGAAAAATTGGGTGCCTGAGCCTTGCGGCTTGAATTTGACAAGGACATCGGCAAATTGTAGGCCGCCCCAATGCGGGGCCGCCCGAGTCGCCGAATCAGTCCAACACGCTGTCGGCGCTTACATAGGCGTAGCCAAGGTCATTTGCTACGGCTTCGTAGGTCACGTGGCCGTTGGCGACGTTCAGCCCGTTCTTCAGGTGCGGGTTGTCTTTGAGTGCCTGCTTCCAGCCCTTGTCGGCCAGCGCAACGGCATGCCCGATGGTGGCGTTGTTGAGGGCAAAGGTCGAAGTACGTGCCACGGCGCCGGGCATGTTGGCCACGCAGTAATGCACCACGCCATCGACCACGTAGGTGGGTTCGGCATGGGTGGTGGCATGTGAGGTCTCAAAGCAGCCACCCTGGTCGATTGCCACGTCCACCACGACCGCACCTTTCTTCATGCGCGAGATCATGTCGCGCGTCACCAGTTTGGGCGCCGCGGCCCCCGGAACTAGGACGCCACCAATGACCAGATCGGCATCCAGCACGGCCTCTTCAACGCTGTGTGCGTTGGAATA
Source organism: uncultured beta proteobacterium (assembly GCA_903906695.1). Taxonomy (GTDB): domain Bacteria; phylum Pseudomonadota; class Gammaproteobacteria; order Burkholderiales; family Burkholderiaceae_C; genus Rhodoferax. Next base: position 21,230 of record CAIVLG010000131.1, read on the forward strand.
AACGGTGCTGATGCGGTTTCCAAAGATCAGGTCCAGTTGGCGCAAACGGTCCACACTCTTGTCGAGTACAGTGACCCGTGCGCCCATGCCGACTGCCATTTGCAGGGCATGAGTTCCAACGACACCCGCACCAATGATCGCCACGTGGGCGGCTGGCACACCGGGCACGCCACCCAGCAGGATGCCCATGCCGCCTTTGGATTTTTCAAGGTGCGCGGCACCGGCCTGCACTGCCATGCGTCCGGCCACTTCGCTCATCGGTGCCAGCAGTGGCAAACCGCCACCGGGACCGGTAATGGTTTCATAGGCGATGCAGATGGCACCTGACTTGACCAGCGCTGCGGTTTGCTCAGGGTCCGGTGCCAGATGCAGGTAGGTGTACAGGATCTGTCCGGCCCGCAGCATGGCGCACTCCTGTGGCTGCGGTTCTTTGACCTTGACGATCGTCTCGGCCTTGGCAAAAACTTCTTTGGCGTCCGCAGCCAGCGTGGCGCCGGCCGCCTTGTATTGCTCGTCCGTCAGTCCAATGGCGGCACCGGCACCGGTTTGCATCAGCACCTGGTGACCATGCAACGTCAGTTCACGCACGCTGGCCGGAGTCAGACCGACGCGGTATTCGTTGTTCTTGATTTCTTTGGGTAGGCCGATCAGCATGGTGTTCTCCGGGTTCATTTTGTGAAGTGATGCATTGTGTTGCAGGATGCGAGATTAGAAAACAATGATTAATATTTAACTCGCTTCATTCAAGGTACTAATAAAACAATTTGACAATAATCAGCCCCTATGCGTGCCACCATCTGTGATGTTCTTGTCGAAGGAACAGTCTTCCCGGGCGGTCTATTTCTGACGCGATGCACCTGATGAGCGAACCCGTCTTATGGACCGGCGACGGCAGTCCGCACAGCGCTCGCTTCAACGACAGGTATCGCTCAAAATCGGGCGGACTGGCGCAGGCCAGCTCAGTCTTCCTCGCAGGTTGTGACCTGCCAGCGGGCTGGTTTGGTCGAAACCGATTTACTGTGCTTGAAACTGGATTCGGCCTTGGCTTGAACTTCTTGGCCACCTGGGCCGCTTGGGAGGTCGATGCGCTACGCTGTGGTCGACTGCATTTCGTGTCGGTAGAGGCCTATCCCGTTGCTGCCGCCGACATTGTGCGCAGCGCCCTAACGGCAAGTTGCTGCAGCATGGCAAACCCTGAATGGCTAGCGCGCGCGCAGGCGCTGGCGCAAATGTGGCACGACCTGAAACCCGGTTTTCATGATTTCGACTTTGTCGATGGTCGGGTGCGCTTGACTGTGGCCGTGGGTGAGGTGCAGACCATGCTCGGATGTCTGGATTGTCAGGCAGATGCCGTGTATCTTGACGGCTTCAGCCCTGCCCTCAATCCCCAGATGTGGTCGGCCGACACGTTGCGGGCGGTCGCCTTGCATTGCCGACCCGGCACAACCCTGGCCACTTACACAGCGGCCAGAAGCGTTCGAGACGGACTCGAACGGCTCGGTTTTCTGGTCCAACGGTGCTCGGGTCTGCCGCCCAAACGGCACCGGCTGGCGGCCGTTTTCCTGCCTTGAGGTGCGCCTATGTCAACAGTGCCTGGCGTTCAACAGCGGATTCTTTGGCAAGCCAAAGGCAGACTGCTGCGATGCAGACCGCGACGACGCCGGCGCCCGTGTTCTGCGGGTGGTACGAGACGCTTAGAAAGATCGCCAATCCGACCAGCAGACACAAGCTGCCGACGACAAGGTTGATAAGACTGAATAGAGTTTTCATGAAGGTTCCTGGTGTTCAAACAATAATCGGCACGCGTTCAGGGTGGCAGGACGCGCCAAAGTACAGTCTTGTGATGAGCGTCACGACCATAGCCGCTGAACAGCGCTTTGCATTGGCTCCAAGCGGCTGAAAGCAATTCGCCCAAAGCGTGATTACGCTGCTGCCGTGCCCGTTGAACAAGGGCTTCGATATCCAGATAATTTGGTTCCATGGTTTGGATCTTTCCTTTAATAAATGCTTCTTTTGAAAGCACGTCGCTACGATAATGCAGATGCTGCGGCGCAGCAAACGATTGTTTCTCATCCCACACAGAAGAAAAATTCATCCATGTCCTATCGCCTGCCGCCATTGAATGCACTGCGTGCGTTTGAGGCGGCCGCGCGGCATCTCAGTTTCAAGAAAGCCGCCATCGAACTTTCTGTCACGCCCACCGCGGTGAGCCACCAGATCAAGTCGCTCGAGGAGTTTCTGGATTTGCCGTTGTTTCGCCGGCTTGCGCGCGCGCTGGAATTGACGCCGCATGGCGAAGCCATGTTGCCGAAGGTGCGCGAGGGGCTGGAGTGCTTTGCCATTGCCGTTGAAAATGCGCATGAACACGTCGCTGGCGGACGATTGCTTGTGCTCGCGCCACCGTCGTTTGCGACTCGCTGGCTGGTGCCACGCTTGCGGCGGTTTGCCCTTACCCAGCCCAGCCTGAACCTGCATATCGTTCGGTCGCGCAGCGCGATCGACAGTGACTCCTCGCTTGCCCCGCCGGGATTTGACAACATTGACTTGCGTGATGAAGATTCGCAGGTGTTGATCCGATTTGGGCTGGGCAACTACCCCGGTTTTCGCGTCGACCGAATGTTTGGTTCCGACTACATCGCGGTTTGCAGCCCAAGGCTGCTCCAGTCCGCCACACCTTTGCGCCAGCCATCAGACGTGCGCTTTCAGGTGCTGCTGCACGATGACTCGATTGCCGACGAACGCGCCCGCCCGAGTTGGAGCGAGTGGCTCAGGCTGGCCGGAGTCACCGGAGTTGACTGCAGTGCTGGGCCACATTTCAGTGACTCCGGGCTGGCTTTCGTCGCGGCGGTGGATGGCCTCGGCATCGCGCTGGCGTCCAGACCGCTGGTCGCGGTCGCGATCGCCGAGGGTAGACTGATAGCGCCCTTCGACATCACGGTCGTTCAGCAGTACGCCTACTACGTTGTGACGCCAGAAGCCATTTCTGACCGCCCTGCGGTCAAATCCTTCAGGCGCTGGTTGCTCGAAGAGGCCAAGACCGAGGAAATCAGCGGCTCGCGAGCATGATCCGGCGAGCTAGCGGTTGGTCGGGAAACTGAAGACAGTTCCCTCGCGCACCCCGGCCGACGGCCAGCGTTGCGTGATGGTCTTGCGCTTGGTGTAGAAGCGCACCGCATCCGGGCCATAACCGTGCAGATCGCCGAACAATGAGCGCTTCCAGCCGCCAAAAGAGTGGTAGGCCACCGGCACCGGCAGCGGCACATTGACGCCCACCATGCCAACCAGAATGTTGTCGCTGAAGTAGCGTGCCGCCTCACCGTCGCGGGTGAAGATGCAGGTGCCATTACCGTATTCATGGGCATCGATCAGGTCCATCGCTTCCTGCAGCGTCTTGACCCGCATGACGCCCAGGACCGGGCCGAAAATCTCTTCCTGATAAATCTTCATGCCGGGTTTGACATTGTCAAACAGGCAGGCGCCCAGAAAGTACCCGCTTTCATGGCCGCTGATCTCGACGCTGCGACCATCGACCACCAGCGTCGCGCCCTCCAGCACGCCCTGGTCAACATAGCCTTTGACCTTCTCAAAATGTGCCTTGGTAACCAGTGGGCCCATGTCGTTGGCGGCATCGGTGCCGGGGCCGACCTTCATCTTGGCGATCTCGATCTTCAAGCCGGTCACCACCGCGTCAGCGGTGGCGTCGCCGACGGCCACCACCAGGGGAATCGCCATGCAGCGCTCGCCGCACGAGCCGTAGGCAGCACCCATCAACGCGCTGACGGCGTTGGGCACGTCGGCGTCGGGCATCACAACCGCATGGTTCTTGGCACCGCCGAGCGCCTGCACCCGCTTGCCATTGGCACAACCGGTCGCGTAGATATATTGCGCTATGGGTGTCGAGCCGACAAAGCTGATGGCCTGCACGCGTGCGTCGTTGAGCAGGGTATCGACCGCCTCCTTGTCGCCGTTCACGACATTGAGCACACCTGGTGGCAGGCCAGCCTCAATCGCCAGTTGTGCCACCAGCAAGGCACTGCTGGGGTCGCGCTCGGAGGGTTTGAGGACAAAGGTGTTGCCGCAGGCGACCGCCATCGGCCACATCCACAGGGGCACCATGACGGGAAAGTTGAACGGGGTGATGCCGGCGGCGACGCCGAGCGCCTGAAATTCGCTCCAGGAGTCCATGCCAGGGCCGACATTCTTGCTGTGCTCGCCCTTGAGTAGCTCTGGGGCGTAGCTGGCGTACTCGACGTTCTCAATGCCTCGCTGCAGCTCACCCAGCGAGTCGTTCAATACCTTGCCATGTTCCGCCGTGACCAAGGCGCAAATTTGGTCAGCATGCTCTTCGAGCAAAGTCTTGAGTTTGCTCATGATGCGTGCTCGCTTCAGCGGTGCCGTGGCGCGCCAGGCTGGATAAGCCGCCTGGGACGAAGCAATCGCTAGCTCGACCGTCGTCTTGTCGGACAGCAGGACACTTTTCTCCGCCTTGCCGGTGGCCGGGTTGAAAACCTCCTGAGCACGGCTGCCGCCGACCACCAGCTTGCCGTCGATCAGGTGTTGAATTTGTGGGAGTGTTTGCATATAGGAATTTCCTTTGATCTGTTATCGCGGCGAACGCCGCAATCCAGGAGTGTGTGTGTGAATAGTCGGAAAGATTTTCACAGGATCCCGGCCTGCGCCGGGATGACAGGTTCAGGTCGTCTGGTTGATGGTTTCACCGAGTGCGTCGATCATGCTGTCAATCTGGGCCGGTGTCGAAATGAAGGGCGGTGCCAGCTGGATGGTATCGCCACCATAGCGCACATAAAAACCTTTTTTCAACATGGCCATGGCAATTTCATAGGGCCGACGCGCCGGTTCACCCGGCAATGCGTCAATGGTCAGCCCCGCTGCCAGACCAAAGTTACGGATATCCGTGATGTGTTTCGCCCCCTTGAGACTGTGCACCGCGTTCTCAAAATGCGGCGCCAACGCCTTGACCTTGTCCACCATATTTTCCTTCACCAGCATATCCAGCGTCGCCAGTGCAACGGCACAGGGAACCGGGTGCGCTGAGTAGGTGTAGCCATGGACAAACTCCAGCATATAGTCCGGTCCGCCCTGCGCCATAAAGGTGTCGTAGATATCCTTCTTGGCCAGCACCGCACCCATCGGCTGCGCGCCATTGGTGATCTGTTTGGCAATATTCATGATGTCGGGTGTGACGCCAAACGCTTCGGCGCCGGTGTAGGCGCCGGCACGGCCAAAACCAGTGATCACTTCGTCAAAAATCAACAGGATGTTGTTGGCGGTGCAAATGTCACGCAGACGCTGCAGATAGCCCTTGGGCGGAATGATCACGCCGGCCGAGCCCGAGAACGGCTCCACAATCACCGCGGCAATATTGCTGGCGTCGTGCAGTGCAATGAGTTTGAGCAGGTCGTCGGCCAACTCGGCGCCCTTGTCGGGCATGCCGCGCGAAAAAACATTGCTTGCCAGTTGCGTATGCGGCAGGTGATCGGCCTCGATGCCCTGGCCAAAGGTCTTGCGGTTGCCGCCAATGCCGCCCACCGAGATGCCGCCAAAGTTGACCCCGTGGTAACCTTTTTCACGCCCGATCAGGCGCGTCTTCTGGCCCTGGCCCTTGGCACGCCAGTAGGCTCGGGCCATCTTGAGCGAGGTGTCGGCAGACTCTGAGCCGGATCCGGTAAAAAATACATAGTCCAGTCCGGCCGGTGTCAGTTCCTTAAGTTTGTTGGCCAGGGCAAAGGAAAGGGGATGTCCAAACTGGAAGGCTGGCGAGTAATCCAAAGTGGCCAATTGACGCGTCGCCGCGTCGGTGATCTCGCTTCGTCCGTGTCCCAGGCCGCAGCACCACAGACCCGAGAGACCGTCGAATATTTGTTTTCCATGGGTATCGGTGTAATAGCAGCCCTTGGCGCCCACCATCATGCGTGGATTGACCTTGAAATCACGGTTCGCCGTAAAGGGCATCCAGTGGGCGTCGAGCCAGGCGGCGTCCAGGCGGGAGGAATTGAGATGCTGGGCTTCGTTCATGTCCATGGGGTGTCTCCGGATTGTGAGAGGAAGTTGGCGATTCTGGGCCACTCTGTTACTCTTATAAATGTATAAGTATCACTACTAAGTTGTCAACCCATGCAAGTAAAAGGTCGAGCCTCCTTGGGCCAGCTGAGCGATATGGACATCCGCCTGCTGCGCGTCTTCAAGAGCGTGGTCGATTGTGGCGGCATGGCCGCTGCGGAGCTCGAGCTCAACATTGGCACCTCGACCGTCAGTCGCCACATCAAGGATCTGGAGACGCGCCTTGGACTGTCTCTGTGCCGCCGCGGTCGATCGGGCTTCGCGCTGACTGTTGAAGGGCAGCAGGTCTATGCCGAGACCCTGCGCCTGCTGGCCGGCGCCGATGCGTTTCGCGCCAGTGTCGACGAGATTCACCGCCGCATGGGGGGGCAGCTCAATATTGCCGTGTTTGACAAGACGGCCAGCAACCCGGCTGCCCACATTGGTGCTGCCATCGCCCTGTTTTCCGAAATGGCGCCCGAGGTGAATCTGCATCTGTTTGTGGCACCCTTGAACAGCATAGAGCGTGGCGTCATTGACGGGCAGTTTCAGGTCGGGGTGATCCCTGGGCATCGCAGCTCAGAAACATTTTCCTACGACGAACTTTTTGGTGAGACCATGCTGTTGTACTGCGGCACACAGCATGCGCTTTTCACGGGTGAGCCTGCCGCCATGAACTGGGACGATTTGCGCGCACACAACTTTGCCGGACTCGGCTATCACTCGCCCAACATGGAAATCAGCCAGGATCGCAAACTGGCGCGCAAGGCCACCGGCTATGACCAGGAATCAATTGCCACTTTGATCCTGTCGGGCAACTATCTGGGCTTCCTGCCTGACCACTACGCTCATCCATTTGTGCGTAACGGTCAGATGCGCGCCATCAAGCCCGAGCTGTTTCGTTACGTCTGCAGCTTCTTTTGCATCGTGCGGCGCTCGCCTCAACCGTCCAGGGTGACGCGAGCGTTTCAGGACTGCTTATTGCAGGCGCATTCGACGCCAGCGGTAATTTGACGCGAGCGGCTTCGCGTACGGACAATCAAGTCAATAACTTTCTCTTGCCGCCGGCGCTTTGCTAGGCTTCAACCGTCAACTGATTGTCGACCCGGCTGACCCCCGGGGCCGACCAGGTGGCGCCTTCGGCAGCATTTCTTTCAGCCCAGGAATGGACATGCCCGCGCAGCGTCACCACACTGCCATGCACTGAAATCTCGATGCGCCTGGCCTCACGCGAAGCTTGGCGAGTCAGCGCATCCTGAATTCGTGTCGAGAGATTGCTCGAAATCGGCAGTGACTTCAGTGTGATGTTGTCGGTGATACCGAATACTCCCGTCAGGGGGCGGATCATGTGTTCGACAGCGCGGCGCTGAAAGTTCCAGTCGAGTTCGCCACTTAGCGTCACCCAACCCTTTTCTACGGCCACCTTGACCCGGTCCCTGGGCACCGACGTGTTCCAGCCCAGGGCCTGCTCGGCCGCCTCCGCAATTTCGGTGTCGCTGCGCTTGTGCACGCCCTGCGGCACCACTTCAATCTCCAGCGCAATCGCCTTGACGCCAGCAACTCGCTCGACGGCACGTTGGGCGGCAACCTTTTCGGCATATGTGTCCAGGTACCCGGTCAAGGTCACCACGCCGTGGCGGATCTCGACGCCGACCTTGGCTTCGGGAACCACAGGATCCCAGGCCAGCTCGGTCAGAATGTCGTTTCTTAGATCTGAATCGGTTTTCATGACTGCCCCAAGATGGCTATCGGAATGCGCTGGCGACCAAAGTGACCCGCTTGAGCGGTAAAGCGTCCGGCGATGGCGCTGTCGCAATCGGGGCAGCGGCCCCGTCCGTCAAGCCGGTACTGCTTGATCAAGTACCAGTCGCGCACGATGAGTGGTGCAGCGCAGTTTGGGCAAAAGGTAGTATCGCCTTCGATGTTGTGCACGTTGCCGGTGTAGACGAAATGCAGTCCGGCCAGCAACGCGATCCTGCGAGCACGCACCAGTGTTGCAGCAGGCGTGGCCGGCACATCCACCATTTTGTGGTCGGGATGGAAGGCCGAAAAGTGCAGCGGCACCTCGGCTCCGAGCTGTTGCCTGATCCAGCGGCACATTGCGGAGATTTCTTCGTCAGAGTCGTTGTGGCCCGGAATCAGCAGCGTGGTGATCTCGAACCAGACCCTGGTTTCATGCTTGAGATAGACCAGGGTGTCGAGCACCGGCTGGAGATGCGAGCCCGTGAGCTTGAAATAGAAGTCATCGCTGAAGGCCTTGAGGTCAACATTGGCGGCGTCAATCCTGGAAAAGAAATCACGTCGTGCCGGCGCGTGAATGTAACCGGCTGTCACCGCCACAGTCTGGACGCCATGCGCGTGGCAGGCGTCGGCAACATCTATCGCGTATTCAGCAAAAATCACCGGGTCGTTGTAGGTAAAGGCGACGCTCTTGCACTGATGCGTGAGCGCCGCGGCGGCGATCACCTCGGGCGAGGCCTGGTCCATCAGGCGATCCATGTTGCGCGACTTGCTGATGTCCCAGTTCTGGCAGAACTTGCACGCCAGGTTGCAACCGGCGGTGCCGAAGGACAGCACGCTGCTGCCGGGGTGGAAGTGGTTGAGCGGCTTCTTTTCGATCGGATCGATGCAAAAGCCCGATGAGCGGCCGTAGGTGGCGAGAATCATTTGGTCCCCGTGGCGCGCGCGGACGAAGCAGGCGCCACGTTGTCCTTCGTGCAGCCTGCAGTCGCGCGGGCAAAGGTCGCACTGCATGCGGCCGTCTGCGGCAAGGTGCCAGTAGCGCGCCTGATAGCTCGATTCCTGCATCACGAAGCGCCCCGCTCACTTTCTTTCCATTTCTTCACGCTGTAGCGCTGCAGTCGTACCCCTGCGGCCCAGAAATCGGCAGGCAGACCGGCTTTGTGCTTCAGGTGGGCCATGAACTCCTTTGCCGACGGCAGCTGTTCCCACACTTGGGGCAGGAAGGTGCTGCGGTAATGCTGGTATTCAAAAACAACACCATCGATACCCGGTTGCAGCTGGGCCAGCGCGTGCGCTTCGTTCTCAAAGCGCATGGCCTGCATCGCCGACAGCAAGGAGACTTCGATCTCGGTATCGGGCAGTTCGGTCACTGCCAAGGGCGTGAAGCGCGGATCGTGCAGTGCAGCGGCCACGGCATTGGCCTTCACGTCGGACAGCAGCGATCGGCGCGCCTTGAGCGTGCCGATACAGCCGCGCAATTGCCCTTGCTGGGTCAGCGTGACAAAGCTGGCGCCTGGCTCCTGCAGCCACGGTGCATCTTCGGCGGTCTCCAGTGCGAGACCTATTGCTGTCGAGATCGAAGCACGGGCAATGGGTAGCAGTATTGCGCCGTGGTTGTTGGCATCACTGGACATGGTCTGTCCCGCAAGGTGGACTGCCAACATCCGGTTTCGAGTTGGGGACAGAGCTGGCCCACTTCGTGTGGCTCAGGTCTGTCCCACAAGGATCTATGAAGGCCACCGCAGCGTAACCGACGACGCGGTCTTTGTCGCCTGCCGTGTCACCGGAATTGCAAAGTCCCAGCAACTCGGCCCGCAGCTGATGTTGCCTGGCCGCCAGCAGCAGACCGTTGACCGGCGTGCCACCGCAGGCCTGCTGGTGTGTGAGTGCGCCGTCAAAGCGCAAGATGTGCTGAACTGTTTCACGGTCCACCGCTTGGGCGGTTCGATAGGGAAGAAAGTGCGAGAGGTCCGAGCTGATCACGATCAATGTTTCCGGCCCGCCCCAGAGCGTCTCTAGCACTTGAGCCACTTCAGTTGGCGTGGCGTCGCCCACCGCCAACGGTAACAACTCGAAATCGTCAAGCACCAATTGCAGGAAGGGGAGCTGAACTTCGAGCGAGTGCTCCTGAGCATGAGCGGCCGGGCTCAGTCGAACCTGTGCCAGCCCCGACAGAGCGGTCACGCCAGTCTGATCGATCTTGATTTCACCCAAAGGCGTGGCAAAGGCATCGACGCCCGGCAGCGCGAGACCGCGCACCGCTACACGGTGCACCGGACCCAAGAGGACAACGCGCCGGATGCGATCGTGCGCCGGGCGAATCCGCGCATAGGCACGGGCAGCGGTGGCGCCGGAATAGATGTAGCCAGCATGCGGCACGATGATGGCCTTGGGCACGTCGGCGCTGCTTTGGACGGCTGCTTCGGCATTAGCCAGCAAGGCCAGCACGGAGCCGGCCAACGCAGGCGCCTGCCCCGGGTAGAAGGCGCCTGAAACGGCAGCGGGTCGAACTGTGTGCATGAAGCCTCCTTCGAGCACGAAGCCTAGTCCAAGGACAATCAGGCCGACTTGTCGCTTATCAAGTCGGATGCACATTCTTTGCGAGTCCGGAACTCAGCAAGGCGGGGTCTCAGCAGAATAAGGCAGGCCGAACTTTGCAGGAAAACATTAGACTTCGCTGGATGAGTACTTTTGACCCCAATGCGCTGGAGTGTCTCGCCGCCATCGTGGAGGAAGGTGGTTTTGAGCGCGCCGCAGTGCGTTTGTCGATTACCCAGTCAGCCGTGTCGCAGCGTC
>CAIVLG010000132.1 GCA_903906695.1 uncultured beta proteobacterium
GCCATCGATGAGTTCAGCGACGAAGTCGGGGTAGAAGTAATCGGTGGCGGTGGGCAACCAGAATGCAAACTCGGGCAAACGCACCAGGTTGCGCACCCAATGCCTGACCAACGGCTCGCGGTCCAGCGCCACGGCACAATCAAACTCTTCTCCCTGGGCCTTGAGGTCGGCGATCTCGGTGTAGTAATGCTTATTGAACTTCCAGCGGCCGCGGTAGGCCTGACGCACCGGGTAACGTCCGGGCGCGAATGTAAATCGCCAGCGCGCGTCATGCGCCAACAAGGCATCTGTGCGGCCAAACAGCAGCGCCTGAAAGCCTTCGTCGCGCCCCTGGGTAATCACGCGGTCCATGCGTTTGATGATGGCCTGGCTCAGCGCAAAGCGCGAACGCAGCAACGCAGTCAAAGTGAAACCGCGCTCGTGCAACAGCTGCGACACCACACGCTGCACATAGGCCAGGGTCTCGGTTTGGGTCAGGCCGGGGCGGCGCACAAGTTGCTCCAGGGCACGAACCAGATCATTCTCAGAAGCATCGGTGGGCACCGCGTCAAGCGAGAGTTGCGCCGCATCCGCTTGCTTCAGTCGCATCCGCTCGCCGTCCAGATAAATCTCGAACAGATCGCTCTGCTGCACGATGGCAAAGCCTGGCAAGGTGGGCCGCGGGTCGGCGCGCAGCAGATCAAACTCGATCAATTCGCCCAAGGTCTCGCGCTCGATCAGCTCCAGCTCGCCCTGCAGGCGCACGCAAAGTTGCGGCAACGGGGCGAACGCGACACCGCGCTCGGCCGGCGACTGCAGCGCTTGCAGACGAGCGGCATGTTGGTCCAATTGGTTCGCTACCGCGCTCTGCTGTGTGCGCGGCGACACTGAAACGATAAGGTCGCGTTGCGTGTCCGAAACCGGTCCCACGACGCTAATCAAGACGCCGGCACTCTGGCTTGCATCGGCGGCCTCCAGCACGCTCACCTGAACATCCGGATGCGCCTGCAGTGCGACGGCAATCGCCGTCACATCGGCGCCGTCGAGCACGATGTCAAGCTGCGGCTTTTTTGCTGGTGAGGAGGGCGGCGCGCCACTGTCAAACCAGTCGTCGTCATCGGGCAGCAGCACGCTGGCCGCGCTCAGGCGGTCAAAACCCATGCCGTCGGTCAGTCGGTCCACCAGGGTGTTGGCAGCCTCGGAGAAACTGAGCGCCACCACATGGGCGTAGGCGCGATTCAGGACCGGGCTCTTGCGGCGTTTGGCGTAAGGCATGCGCAGCACCCGCCCCAGCAACTGCTCTACGGCCTGGTTGCTGCGGAGGTTTTGCAGTGAGCACAGCACGTAGGCAAAGGAGCAGTCCCAGCCCTCCTTGAGCGCGTCGACGGTAATGACATATTTCACTCGGCAACTGCGCTCGAATAGGTTGACGCCATCTAGGCCGCGCTGGTTGCCAGTGGCCACGGCAATCTCGTTTTCGGCCACGTGATGCTGGTTCAGCAAATGGTTTTTTAGCACTTCTACGGTTGCTTGACCGCCTTTGTCTTGCGCCTGAAACAGCACAATGGGGCGCAGGTACTCGTCTTCGCTTGCCGCCTCGGCTTCCAGCTGCGTGCGGCGCAACAGCGCATCGCGCACCGCATCCTGCCAGCCGCTCTCGTGCTCTGCCAGCATGATGGGCAGCTTGATCATGTCCTCGGCCTGCAGTTCACGCGCCGATACGCTCACCAGCACATTGGTCTTCTTGGGCACCGGTGTAGCGGTCAAATCCAGTACCACGCTGGGCCGAATGCTGGACAGCATGGTCAGCGACAAGGGCGTTTTGGCGTTGTGCGCCTCGTCCACAATCACGATCGGCTGCTGCCACGCCAGCCAGTTGGCGAGCGAGGTCTTGACGCGACCCAGGTCGCCCGCACTCAGCACTGCTTGCCCGGGCGCGTCCAGATCGGCCTGAGTGACGCAGGTCAGACCGCGCTCGGCGGCCTGCACCGGTGTCAGGTTGAGACTCTTGAAATGTGTCTCCCAGGCCTCGCTCATGGCGTAGACGCGCCGGCCCGCCTTGTTGGCAACCCGAAAACTCTGGATCGTGGCCACCACAATTACCGCCTGCTGGCCGTAGCTCTGCGGCGCAATGGTGTGCAAGGCGTCAAGCTCGCAAATCTGAAAACGCTCGCCATAGGCATCTTGCAGCGCCGCGCGGTAGGCGTGCCCCGGCGTTTGCAGGGCAGAAAGCGTCTGGCAGCGGATGGTGTCGGTGGGCACCAGCCACAGGGCCACCGGGTACTCGCGCTGCGTCCAGGCACGTGCGATGGCCGGCACGGCGTGCGAGGCCATCAGCGTCTTGCCGCCCCCGGTGGGAATCCTCAGGCACACGCAAGGTACCTCGCCCAGTTCGTCGGCACGGTAGGGCACACCGGCGACGCCTACGCGAGCTTGTGAATGTGTCCAGGCCGCCTCCAGCCCCATGCTGGCGGCCTGGCGCAGGAACAGCGTCAGCGCATCAAGCGCCGTCCGCTGGTAGGTCTTGAGGGCGAAGGCGGGCATGGACGCGCGGCCGTGTAGCTGGCAACACTAGACCCTAGATCGCTTCGTCGCCCGGCGCTGCTGGCGCATCGGGCACCAGGCCCAGGTAGCGATCAAAGTCGCTGCGTTGACCTCGCCGGGCCTCGGTTTTGAGGAAGTCCAGCGTCATGACCGAGGCCATTTTCTCGGCCACTGCGCTGGCGATGAACTGGTTGACCGAGATGTCATCGAGTTCAGCCAGCTCTTTGACCTTCAAGTGCACTGAATTGGGAAGGCGAATGGTTATCGCGGTCATGGTTTAGTCCTCAAAATTTTCACAAACTCGGACGGTGCAATGGCTTGCACACCAAGACTGGCGGCGCGCCGAAAATCTCTGACATTGTGTGTCACGATATAGGTGCAACCAGCCGCCACCGCGCACTCCAGCACCATGTCGTCATCCGGGTCCTTCAGGAATGGACGCCACAAAAAGTGCACATCCTGCAAATGCGCCACCGATGCCAGGTATCGAACAAACCCGAGCGCCAGCTCTGGCGAAGCACCGCTGGGCAGGTACTCTGCGCGACTCAGCACGGATTGCCACTCCGTGTAGAGCGGCACTGTCAGAGCCAGTTCGAATAGTGGGCTGGGCAGCATGGAAACCAGCTGGTAGCTGGCACCATTGCGCGAGCGTGCCGCCGCCACCAAAACTGAGGTGTCCAGCACGATCCGCTTCACCGTAAAATTCCGAACAGTGGTTGCACCTGCATAACCATATATTATGCCTAACGCGCCCTGACGTCATACGGTATCTGCTTGAAGGTGACGCCGGCAGCGCTCAGTCGGGCCGGGCCGACGCGGACGGACTCGCCATAGACGACCAGTGGTGTACCGGCCGGTGCTGCTGTCGCGTGCAGCGCCAACAGCGCGGCCAGCACCTCGCTTGTGAGCACGTTGCCGCCAGTCGGGCGTTTGTCGCCCAGAATGCCGTTGAACAGCAGGTAGAGCGCGAATTTCGGTGTTCTTATGGCTGAAGCCGGCGCATCGCCATCGTCTTGATTGCGCAAGGAGGCATCAAGAATGGTGTGGATTCCGAGGTAGGGCGTGCCCGGTCTGGCCGCTGTCACCTCGAAAGCGGTGCCGGTTTCCTGCTGCCAGACAAACGCGGCCAGGGTGGCGAAGCGCACGGCCGGGTTGATGCGGCCACTCTCATCAAACACCGTTTCACCCAGCCGCATGAAGCGAAAGCCGCCTCCGCCTTGCCAGCCGACCGCCTTGCTGATGCCGCCCGGTTCGCCGTCCAGCACTTTTTGCAAACGTGGCAGGCAGTGTGTGACGGCGTGCTCGCCCATCTCGATGCCGATCCAGCGCCGGCCCATTTTGTGGGCGACAGCCGCCGTGGTGGCGGAACCGAGAAAGCTGTCGAGGACGAGGTCGTTGGGGTTGGTGGCCAGTTGCAGGACTCTTTGCAAAAGCCGTTCCGGTTTTGGAGTTGAAAATATTCCGATATTCGATTCACCTAAGAGCTCTTTAGCCTCTCGTGTCGCTTCACGGTTTTCCCCCACTTCATCGTAAGGCCACCACGTCCACGGGACAACGGTTTGGGCGGACTCCGACCAGAATTTTTTTCGTTGTGCCATTCCATTGCCGTCGCGCCCAAAATACACGCGGCCATCGGCCTGGAGCTCATCAAGTCTTTCTTTGGTTGTGCTCCAACACCGACCGGCAGGTGGCATCAGAACTCTGCCGCCTGGTGTCGTGATCGGATAAGTGAGGTTTGGTCGGATGTTCGGAGCGTGAAATGGAATTGCAAGCCAATCGCCTCGCGGATCGTTGTCACGGTTTGTATACGTCGCACGCTGACGTTCATCACTGCCTTGCCGGTTCAAGCCCATGAAATTGGCATTGCGTGCATACAAGAGGACATGATCGTGCGCCTCGGACACTACTTTTGCATCGTTTCGACGAGTCAGGGTCTTTTGCCATTCGAAAGAGGTCACAAAATTCCCCCGCCCAAACACTTCATCCATCAGCACCTTGAGGTAGTGGCCTTCGTTGTCGTCAATCGTGACCCAAATGGAACCGTCCTCGCGCAGCAGCTCGCGTAACAGTTGCAGGCGTGGCAGCATCATGCTGAGCCACTGGGCGTGCTCCAGGTTGTCGTCGTAGTGCTCGAAGGCGCTCTGGGTGTTGTAGGGCGGGTCGATGAAGATACATTTGATCTGCGAACGGTAGAACGGCAGCAATGCCTTGAGCGCTTCGAGGTTGTCGCCCAGGATCAGCAGGTTGTCGGCGCTGCTGGCACCATGCATCGACACCTGCTCAAGCAGCCGGTAAGGCACGCC
>CAIVLG010000133.1 GCA_903906695.1 uncultured beta proteobacterium
GACAGCAGCGACAGCGATGGACCGACTTCCACCAGCTCCGGTCTGGGTCTGGCTATCGTGCAGGACATCGCACATGCCCATGGCGGTCAGGCTTTGGTGCGCGACAACCAGCCGCATGGGGCGATTTTGGTGCTGAGGATGCCGATCTAGCAATTCGGTTGAATAGGGTGCAGTCCAATTCACTGAGCCTTCGACGTGTTATCGGACCGGGACTCATAATGGAGCAACTGAAGGTGTAACTATGTGGCTACAGCTTATCTTGTTTTTGTCGCTGTGTGGTATCGGCAGTTCATCGTTGGCCCAGCCGGTTGAAGTGGATACCGGTGGCGCGAGCTTTGAAGTCGCGGGCCACCTGTGGGCCAGTCCTCTGCAAACTCACATTGACGGTCCCGAAGAGGCGCTGGCCGCCTACCGCCGCGGCCAGTTTCAAAAGCTGCCGGGCTACATGGGGCGCGGCTACCAAAAGGATGCCGTCTGGCTGGCTTTTGATGTGCCTGCCGCACAGGGCGCACCAAAGTTTCTGATCGTTCAGGTTGGTCCCGCCTATCTTGATCACGTCAGCGCCTGGCAGGCTGATGCGGCAGGTCATCTTAACTTGCTGGGCCGGGCCGGCGACCAGGTGCCGCTGGCGCAGGTGGATATACCCGCCCTCAAGCCCAGCTTTGCCTTGCAACTCGCGGGTGGCGCCAGCAGCACCGTGCTCTTGCGCATTCAAACCGACAGCGCGCAGGTGGCCATCGTCAAGCTCTATCGTGCCACACACTTTCCTTCCGTACTGGCGACAGAAAGCCTGCTGCTGGGACTCGAGTCTGCCGCTTTCCTGATGATGAGCGTCGTGGCACTCGGCATGTTCTGGGTTTTGCGGGAAAGGATCTACCTGCTCTGGCTCGCAGCGATCCTGAGCGCGGCGGGCCAGGCCTTCATGGCAAGCGGTATGGGTTACTTCTACCTGCACTGGGACGACCTTTACAACGTCAACCGGTACACCAACAGCTTCACGGTTGGCGGCATTGTGGTGACCACGCTCTTTGCCAGCATGCTGTTCGACTTCAAATCCTTGCACCGCTGGCTGCCTGGCCTGTTCATCAGTTTGGCGGTGCTTGCTCTGATCATTTTCATTGCTGGGCTTGCGCTGACCCTACCAATGCTCGCTGGAATTCTGATACTCATCTTTATCCTGATGATGATCGTCTCGTTCATCGGCATCGTGCTACAGATGTTGCGGCGCCACCCGGAAAGCCTGCGCTACGGCCCCATGTTCCTGATCGTCTTCTTGGTTGGGGCGGTCACCATGCTTGCCGTCGGAAGCTCCTGGTTACCCTTTTCCGAGTTGAGCGCATCGGCCTGGCAGGTCGCCAACCTTTGCAACCTGCTGTCGCTACAGGTCGCGATGTTCTCGCGTGCCATGGAAGCACGACGCAAGCATGCGCAGGAACGCACTCGATTGCTGACCCAGTTGACGCAACAAAACCAGGAACTTGAGTCACGCGTGGAGCGTCGCACTGCAAGTCTGTCCAAGGCCCTGCACGACGTGCAACAGGCCGAATCGGCGCAACGCCATTTGCTCTCGATGGCCTCGCACGAGTTCCGCACGCCGGCGGCCTGGATCAAGGCCTCGCTCGATTCCGTGGACATTCTCAAAGCCCAGGTGCCCCCCGAGATCGCGACCCGCCTTGTGAACATGCGCCTGGCC
>CAIVLG010000134.1 GCA_903906695.1 uncultured beta proteobacterium
CAGTGGCTCAAGGCGCACAAGGTGGCTTTTACCGAACACCCCTATCCCTACCTTGAGCACGGCGGTGCCTTGCACAGTGCCGAGGTGCTGGGTCTGGACCCTTTCATCGTAGTGAAGACGCTGATCATGCAGGATCAGGACGGCAGACCCCTGGTGGTTCTGATGCATGGCAACCGCAAGGTGTCGACCAAGAATCTGGCGCGCCAGATCGGCGCGAAATCAGTTGAACCCTGCTTGCCCGAAGTGGCGAACCGCCACAGCGGCTATCTGGTTGGTGGCACTTCGCCATTCGGCACCCGCCGGGCGATGCCGATCTACGTTGAAGCATCAATACTTGAGTTGCCGAAGATTCTGATCAATGGCGGGCGACGCGGTTATCTGGTGGGCATCGCACCGCAGGTCTGTGTCGATCTGCTGGCGGCCAATAGCGTGCAATGCGCATTGTTGGATTGAGCACTTGTGATGGGTTGGTGGCGACTGGCAGAATAGCCACTTCGTGCCCCAATCTGTGACCGCAGCAGGAGAATCTTTTGGACTCGTTGCAATCCTTTTTCCCTCTGGTGGCAACCCTGGCCGGTTATCTGACCGGATCGCTCTCGTTTGCCGTCATCGTCAGCCGCGTGATGGGTCTGAATGACCCGCGCACCTTTGGCAGCAAGAACCCGGGCGCCACCAACGTGCTGCGATCGGGCAACAAGACCGCGGCGATTGTGACGCTGCTGCTCGATGCGGCCAAGGGCTGGTTGCCGGTGATGCTGGTCAGTTGGTACGGCAAGCCCTACGCAATGGAAGAGGGAACAATGGCCCTGGTCGGACTGGCGGCCTTTGTCGGTCACCTCTATCCGGTGTTTTTCAAATTTGTCGGTGGCAAGGGTGTTGCCACGGCTTTGGGTGTCTTGCTCGGCATCAACTGGGTGCTTGGATTGGCAGCCGCTATCACCTGGGCGCTGATGGCCTATTTCTTTCGCTACTCGTCACTGGCGTCCATCACCGCAGCCGTCGTTGCACCGGTCAGTTATATTTTTGGCGATGGCGTGGTCTGGTATCTGAACAAGGGCGCGCTGCTGTCGATTTCGGTGATGTCGCTGCTGTTGATTTATCGCCACGCTGAGAACATTGGCAGGCTACTCAAGGGAACCGAGTCCCGGCTGGGAAAGAAAAGTCAGCCTTGATTGGTGATCCAGGCGCGTGCCTGCTTATAGGCATTCCAAGTCCACCACAATCGCCCGCCCCAGGTGATGGCCCCGCGTGGCCGCAATACCGCCAGCAGCATTACGGCACCCAGGGGCCACACAGGGTTGGCGGCAAGCCAGCGCAAAGCAGCGCGCGCCTGATCAACCAAGTCCAGCGGCCGCTTGAACGCCTGCGCCTGCTGTCCCAAGTCGAGGCGCAGTTGCGCGCTGCGCGTTAGCAATCGCTGCTGTCGAAGCAGCAACTCATCGTGTGGCATCTTCATCGCTTGTCTGCAGTCCGGCCCGGTCCTTTGCGAGTTCGGTCACGCTGGCGCTAAACAAGCCGTTCGGACTGCGCAGGTGCTGTCGCGCGCTGAGGATCAGCAATAGGCCTGCGATCAGAAATAGCACTGTCATCACGGCCAGCGCTGCCAGTCGGTAAGCGTCCGCCACAATCAGAATCAAGACTGCGCACAACAGCACCAGACCGACGCCCAACAGCAGCAGCGCGATCGCTGCCCGCAGCAGGCTGTCTAACAGACGCCGCTTCTCAAACTCGACTTCGGTGCCAAGCAGTTCCAGCCGCACCTGCGCCATGTCCAGCGCCGTGCCGAGCAGCCGTCGCACAGACGCAAAGAGGCCACTGGCTGGAACCTTGTCGCTCATCAGCAGCAAGCCATTTAGCGGCGACCGACCAACAAGCCCAGAAGCATCCCGACGCCAGCCGCAATGCCGATCGATTTCCAGGGATTTTCATGGACAAATTCATCGGTCGCATGACCCGCCGCTTTGGCTCTCGCAACCGCTGCTTCCTGCAGCAACAGCAAGTCGGCCTTGGCATGGTTCATTCGAGTCTGTATCCGGCTGCGGATGTCGACAGCAGCTTCACCAGCGTGGTCAGCCGTCATGCGCAGCAACTCTTCTGCATCGGCAATCACGACCCGCAGATCGCTCATGAGTTTGTCTTTGTGAACCGCATTCATCCCATTCATGGTAGTTCTCCTGTTAATGAAAGAAGCGCTTCAATGTAAATCGTGCGATTGATCGGCGTAGTGACAATAATCAAGGAATGAGTGTTTGACTTCAGTCCCTGTATTGGTCCGCCACCGCTGCCAGTACTTGCGCCAATGCCCCTGCGATGGCGCTCGCCATGCTGACGGCGTTGCTTGGGTGCCGGACGCAGTCCGTACTCCAGATTTCACCGACCCCTGCTTTCAAGAGGGCCGCAACGGCGCCTTGCTCGAACAGTGCATGGGTCACCGCGACGTCCACCGATTGGGCACCGGCGACCAGCAACAATTTGCATGCATGGGCCAACGTATGACCGGTACTGGCCACATCATCGAGCAACACCACCTGCTGACCGGCAAAGCTGGCGTCCGCCAACTCGATTTGTACCGAGCGGTCGCCGTGACGGACTTTCCGGCAGATGGCGTGCTCGAACCCGTGACGTGATGCCGCTTGCGCGACCCACTGGGCTGACTCTTCGTCCGGGCCCACCAGCAGCGCATGAGGCCGGCGCGCAGCGATCAGATCTGACAGCGCCGGGGCGGCATTGATGACCCTGGTGTTGGCTGCAGGCATGGCCTCGTGCAAGGTTGCCACACGGTGCAGATGCGGATCGACCGTGACGACGGCGTCGAACAGGGTTGCCAGAAAACGTCCGATCACGCGCTGGCTAACGGCTTCTCCGGCACTAAAGGCAATGTCCTGGCGCATGTAGGCAAGGTAGGGCGCAACAAGTATCAGCTGCTTGGCGCCCAGCTGCCGCGCTGTTTGCGCTGTCAGCAGCAATTCAAGCAGTTTTTCGTTCGGATTGTTGAGGCTGCGCAAAATCGCAACTTGTGGTGGCAAACCGGCGGGCAGACGCAGCTTCAGTTCGCCGTCGGGAAAGCGGTGCCGCTCGATTTCCATCGAATCAAGATTGCCCACCTGTGCAATGCTGGTGGCGCTCTCGCCTTCGTCCTCAAAGAACAGCAAGACGGGTTTCGACGGGAGGCCTGATTCCATCAGAATTCCACAAACGCCTGTGGCATTTCTTCGGCGCGGTACACATTGCAGTCGCGATGCAGATAGAGCACGTTTTCACGGTAAGTGTCAATCGCCACCCGACGCGCGACAAGACCGTAAGCAATCGCTGGTTTGCCCGGTTGCTCTGGGTCCATGGCAGGCTTTCAATCGGTCTTCTTGCTCAGACGCGTTTGCGGTATTCCCCGGTGCGGGTGTCGATTTCAACCTTGTCGCCTTGCGCGACAAAAATAGGCACGCCGACGTCAAATCCGGTGGCAATCTTGGCAGGTTTCAGAACCTTGCCCGATGTATCCCCCTTGACCGCCGGCTCGGTCCAGGTGATCTCGCGTACGACGCTGGTGGGCAATTCGACCGAGATTGCCTTGCCGTCATAAAAGACAACTTCCACCGTCATGCCGTCTTCGAGGTAGTTGAGCGAGTCGCCCATGTTCTCGGCCTCGACTTCGTACTGGTTGAAGTCGCTGTCCATGCAGACGTACATCGGGTCGGCAAAGTAGGAGTAGGTGCATTCCTTTTTGTCCAGAATGACCTGATCGATCTTGTCGTCGGCCTTGAACACGACTTCAGTTCCAAAGTTGGCGATCAGGCTCTTGAGTTTCATGCGGACAGTGGCCGAGTTGCGGCCGCCGCGGCTGTATTCGGTCTTGAGGACGACCATCGGGTCTTTGCCGTGCATGATGACGTTGCCGGCGCGAATTTCTTGAGCGGTTTTCATAGTAAGGGTGTGAAGGTTGGCCGCAAATGGTGCGGCAGGAGTTGCATGACCGGACGCAAATCCGGTCGGATTTTGCAAAGCGTTGAATTTTAACGGTTTTTCAAGGCAAATTGCAGCATCCCGGTGACAAGATCTTGCTGCACAAGCAGCCGCGTTCGCGCACCGCTGACGCTTGGCTGCCATTGTGTCAAGTCGATGGCTGGCAAACTCGCCCGATCCACGTCATTCCAGACCCGATGGAAGCTTCGTAGTGCCGCAGGCGCTTGAAGCATGTCCAGGAATGCTTCGAGTTTGGCCTGGTGCGCCTTGTCGGCTTGCGGGTAGAGCTGCCAGACAAAGGGTTTGCCAGCCCACAGGGCTCTCACCAGCGAATCTTCGCCACGCACAAAGTTCAGGTCACAACACCACAGCAAGTGGTCAAAGTCATGCTGGGTCAGAAGCGGAAGGTAGCTGACCAGCAGCTTTTCACCCTGGTTCCAGGTCGGGTTCACACGATTCATTCTTGCGAGCGAAGCCTCGACCGCGGTGCGGGTCCGACCCGCCGTGACCAGCAGGCGCGTCGGCCCGCGTGCAGCGAGTTGCCGTAGCAAGTCGTCGAGCGCGGCAGGCTCGTAGCAAAACAGCGAGACCAACTGTTCACCCCTGAAATCGATGGCCCGATCGCGCAGCCACGCTTCTCGGTCGAAGCGAGCCTGTCGCGAGAGCAGATCGGTTTCGCGCAACAAGCCCCCGGTGGCTTCGTTGAAGCCGGGGTAGAAGAAATATTTGCGCAGGCCGGCGACCAGTTCGGCCGGGAGCGGGGAGGGCAGACCATGGCAACGCTCGACATACGATTCTGCGCTGAGGTATTCCAGGTTGAGCCACAGGCCTTGCACTCCGGCGGCAATCGCGTGGCTTGCGCAAGCGGCAACAAATGGCGGGTCGATACCGCAACCAAAGGTTTCAACCAGGACGCCGCCCATGGGAATACTTCCGAGTTCCAGGATCGGTGTCCAGTTTCTAACCTCGACCCCCGACGCGCCGTGGGGCGCCATCCACGCCAGCGCAGCGCCATCGTCCACCCACAAGCGCACACGTTCACCGCGCTCGGCCAGGCCGCATGCCAGTCGCCAGCAGACGCCCAGGTCGCCATGGTTATCGATAACCCGGCAAAAAATGTCCCAAAGTTTTCCTGAGTTCACGCCACAGATTGTCCACAATAGGGATCTATGTCCGAATCGACCGATTCCCTGCCGATGCACCCGGCGCAGCTCTTGAGCGATGTGGCGGCGCTGCCGTCGTTGCCAGGGGTCTACCGTTACTTTGACGCCGACGGGGCCGTACTCTACGTGGGCAAAGCCATCAACCTCAAAAAGCGGGTGGCCAGCTATTTTCAAAAGAATCATGGCGGTACCCGCATTGGCTACATGGTGAGCAAGATCGCGCGTCTGCAGACCACCGTCGTGCGTTCCGAGGCCGAGGCACTGCTGCTCGAAAACAACCTCATCAAGACGCTCAATCCGAAGTACAACATCCTGTTTCGGGATGACAAGAGTTATCCCTATCTGAAGATCACAGGCGTCTCCTCGGCTTCGAATTCGAGCTCGCGCTTTGCCCGTGTCGCCTACTACAGGGGCGCGGTGGAAAAGAAGCATCACTACTTCGGGCCATATCCAAGCGCCTGGGCGGTGAAAGAGGCGATCCTGTTGATGCAAAAGGTGTTTCGCCTGCGCACCTGCGAAGATACCGTGTTCAACAACCGCAGCCGGCCGTGCTTGCTATACCAGATCAAGCGTTGCTCGGCGCCCTGTGTCGGGCATATAACAGAGTCGGATTACGCGCAGGACGTGCTCAACGCCGAGCGGTTCCTGCGCGGTGACGCGCAGCAGGTGCTTGATGCGCTGGAGGCGCGAATGATGGCGCACGCACAAGCGCTGCGGTTTGAGCTGGCTGCCGAACTGCGCAACCAGATCGCTGCCTTGTCGAATGTGTTGCATCAACAGTCGGTTGAGAACGTCTCGGACCGCGACGTGGACATTCTGGCCGTCAAGGTGCAGGGCGGTCGCGCCTGTGTCAACCTGGCCATGGTGCGTGGCGGAAGGCATCTGGGGGACCGGGCGTATTTTCCGGTTCATGTCGACGATGCAGCTGCTGTCTACTGCGAAGAGGATGAGCAAGGCGCAGCGCCGCTCCCTTCGGTCGAGGTACAGGTGCTGCAAGCCTTTCTGGCGCAGCGCTACCTGCAGGTGCCCGTGCCTGCGTCGCTGGTGCTCAGCGAACCGGTGAGCGGGAGTCTGATCAAGGCGCTTTCAATCCAGTCCGGTGTCAAGGTCAGCGCCGTGCACCAGCCGCGCGAGCAGCGTCGCTTGTGGCTGGAGATGGCGCAGACCAACGCAGGACTGCAACTGGCGCGATTGCTCGCCGAAGAGGGCTCGCAGCAGGCTCGCACCCGCGCCCTGGTCGATGCGCTCGATCTGGCGCCGGATGACCTTGATCAGCTTCGCATCGAATGTTTCGACATCTCGCATACAGCGGGCGAGGCGACGCAGGCGTCCTGTGTCGTGTATCAAAGACACAGGATGCAAAACGCCGAGTACCGGCGCTTCTCGATCGAAAACATCACGCCCGGGGACGACTATGCAGCGATGCGTCAAGTGTTGCTGCGCCGTTATGGAAAATTGGCCACATCTCTTTTGGAAGCGCAGACGACCGGGCCGACGAACGGAACCGGCCGACTGCCCGATCTGGTGTTGGTCGACGGTGGTCAGGGGCAAGTGTCGATGGCGCGAGACGTGTTCGAGCAACTGGGCTTGTCCTTGTCCCTGATCGTCGGTGTCGAGAAAGCAGAGGGTCGCAAGGTGGGACTGGAGGAACTGGTCTTTGCCGATGGCCGCGACAAGGTCTACCTGGGCAAGGACTCCGCAGCCTTGATGCTGGTGGCGCAGATTCGCGATGAAGCGCATCGCTTTGCCATCACCGGCATGCGCGCCAAAAGGGCAAGGGTGCGAGTCGATGGCGGCAAACTCGAGGAGATTCCCGGCATCGGTCCCAAGCGCCGGGCCAAATTGTTGCAGCGCTTTGGCGGCGTGCGTGGTGTCGCCTTGGCGGGCATCGATGATCTTGCCACCGTCGAAGGCGTTTCACGCGAACTGGCCGAGGAAATATACCGGGCGCTGCACTGACTCCAGCATCTGACCCCCCCATTAGCCGTGCCACAATTGCGCCGTATGTTTTTTAATACTCCGACCATCATGACCTGGGCGCGCATTGCCGCGATCCCGTTGATTGTCGGCGTGTATATTGACTACCTTCCAGTAGAACAGGCCAGCCGCGATTTGATAGCAACGTGCGTGTTCGTGCTGTCAGCCATTACTGATTGGCTGGATGGCTATCTCGCGCGCAAGCTTAACCAGGTATCTTCGTTTGGTGCCTTCCTCGATCCGGTCGCCGACAAGATTCTGGTTTGCGCCAGCATGCTGGTGCTCGTCCATCTCGGAAGGGCTGACGTTTTTGTCGCGCTCATCATCATCGGCCGTGAAATCGCGATCTCGGCCCTGCGCGAATGGATGGCACAGATTGGCGCTGCCAAGAGTGTTGCGGTGCACATGATAGGCAAGCTCAAGACGGTGGTACAAATGGTGGCGATCCCATTCCTGCTTTTTGACGGCCAGCTGTTGGGCGTGATTGATACCCACGTTTGGGGCGTCTGGCTGATCTGGGTTGCCGCCGTCATGACGGTCTGGTCGATGGTCTATTACCTACGCAGGGCATTGCCGGAAATTCGGGCCCGGGCCAAGTGACAGCGCGTGACGAGGGCTCCCTGATCAGGGCTATGCCGGCCTTGTTTGTGCTGATCTGGAGTACCGGATTTATCGTAGCCCGCTACGGCATGCCGCACGCGCCGCCGCTGAAATTCCTTCTGCTGCGCTATTTGTTTTCAATCGCCTGTTTTTTGCCGTGGATCGCTCTGTCGCGGGTCAAGTGGCCTAGCGCGCGCTCCCAATGGGCGCATCTGGCTTTGATTGGCATTCTGATGCACGCGGGTTACCTCGGCGGGGTTTGGGCTGCGGTGAAGGCGGGCATGGGTTCCGGGCTTTCTGCGCTCATCGTCGGTTTGCAGCCGGTGTTGACGGCGCTCTGGCTGTCGGGCACGGGCGGCCGGGTGAGCGCCCGTCAGTGGCTTGGACTGACGCTGGGTTTTATCGGTTTGAGTCTGGTGGTATCGCACAAGTTTGGGCATGGCGGCGAGGCTAACTGGCGGAACATGGCCATGGTGCTGGGTGCACTGTTCAGCATCACGCTGGGCACCTTGTACCAAAAGAGATTCTTGAAGCCTTGTGACGTGCGAACGGCCAACGTGGTGCAACTTGGCGCTGCATTTTTGGTCACCTTGCCCCTGGCTTTGCTGGAGAGCGAGACGATGCGCTGGAATGCCGAACTGGTGGGTGCCATGGCCTGGTCCGTGCTGGTGCTGACGCTGGGGGGCAGTTCCCTGCTGTATTTGCTGATTCAGCGCGGTGCTGCTGCCTCGGTGACCAGCCTGATGTACCTGGTGCCACCGACGACGGCGGCGATTGCCTGGCTGCTTTTTGACGAACCGGTCAGCACGCTCACCATCATGGGCACGCTGATTACGGTGCTCGGCGTTGTGTTGGTGGTTCGTCAGAGCGGTTCAATGCCGGTGCTGCCATTTCAACGCAATGGATAATTTCAATTCATATCACGAGGACGCAGTATGTTCAAAAAGAGAATTGCAGTGATCGCCGGCGACGGTATTGGCAAGGAGGTGATGCCCGAAGGCATCCGGGTTGTGGAACAGGCGGCGCTCAAGCACGGAATCGACTTGCAGTTTGACCATTTCGATTTTTCCAGTTGGGACTATTTCGAAAAACACGGCAAGATGTTGCCCGACAACTGGAAGGAACTGATCGGCGGTCACGATGCCATCTATTTTGGTGCCGTCGGCTGGCCTGAAAAAATCCCTGACCACGTCTCTTTGTGGGGCTCGCTGCTGCTGTTTCGACGCGAATTTGACCAGTACGTGAATCTGAGGCCGGCGCGCCTGATGCCCGGCATTATTGCGCCGGTCGTGCGGCGCGACGGCAGCCGACGTGAGCCCGGCGAGATAGATATGTTCATCGTGCGTGAAAACACCGAGGGCGAGTACTCGAGTATCGGTGGCCGCATGTATCCGGGCACCGAGCGCGAAATTGTGATGCAGGAAACCGTGATGTCGCGTGTCGGTGTTGATCGCGTGTTGAAGTTTGCTTTCGAGTTGGCGCACTCGCGTCCCAAAAAGCATTTGACCAGTGCCACCAAGTCCAATGGCATTGCGATCACCATGCCCTACTGGGACGAGCGCGTCGCGGCCATGGCGCGCAACTATCCCGAGGTGACGGTCGATAAGTTCCACATCGACATCCTGACTGCGCATTTTGTGCAGCGGCCTGATTTCTTTGATGTAGTGGTGGCCAGCAATTTGTTCGGCGATATCCTCAGCGATCTGGGACCGGCCTGCACCGGGACTATCGGCATCGCACCCAGCGCCAATCTGAATCCGGAGCGCAAATTTCCATCGCTCTTCGAGCCGGTCCACGGCTCGGCGCCGGACATCGCCGGCAGAGGCATCGCCAACCCGATCGGTCAGATTTGGTGCGGTGCCATGCTGCTCGATTTTCTGGGTCATCGCAACGCGCACGACGGTATTCTGGCGGCGATTGAGAACGTATTGGCGCCTCGAAGTGGTGCGCCGCGCACGCCCGACTTGGGCGGCAACGCTAGTACCAGGGACGTCGGGCTGGCGATTGCTGCCGCACTTTAATTCACGGCGAATTTGTGACGGAAAATTTGTCTGTGCAGGGGTGAAAAGGCGACTAGAATTTGCGTCCGCCCTGCTGCAAGCCGTGGCTTGACTGACGCAGCACAGCGGCCATCAGATTTATTGAGAGACAGTTTGATTAACTCCATTTCCAAGAGAAGGGTTTATTGTGAACAAGACCGAATTGATTGAGCACATCGCAACAAACGCAGATATTTCCAAAGCCGCAGCGACGCGGGCGCTCGAGTCTGTCATCGGTGCCGTGAAGACGACTTTGAAGAAAGGCGGCTCCGTGTCGCTGGTTGGTTTTGGTACTTTTGCAGTGACAAAGCGTGCCTCCCGAGTGGGGCGCAATCCCCGCACCGGCGTTGCGATTAAAATCAAGGCGGCCAAGGTCCCCAAGTTTCGTCCCGGCAAGGCCTTGAAAGATGCATTGAATTGATGGCTGGTTAAGGTGGGGTGCTTAGCTCAGTTGGTAGAGCGGCGCCCTTACAAGGCGTAGGTCGGCGGTTCGAGCCCGTCAGCACCCACCACCGTTTCCCCAATGAAATAAGGGTTTGCAGCGATGTAAACCATTTTTTCATGCCAGTAGCTTAAGTGCACCGTAAGTGCAGCCTTTGACTAACGCGCCATGTTTTCCGCACTTAAGTGCTGACCGTAAGTGCAATGTCACCAGGACACCACGATCAGTCCAACAATCAACACCACCAGCAATCCCAGCGCCACGGGCGCAAAGCTCTTGCCGGTCGGTGGATTGGTCGCTGAAGTGCCGGGAGTCGCTTCGCTGCGATGGAATGACTGCGATTCGCTGTAGCTGATGCCAGTGCCAGGAATACCAACGGTGGTGCGAGTGCCGCGCTCGCTGATGTTGATGGTCGCACCGGGCTTGCCTATTGACGTGCTGACGCCTGACTTGCTGAAGTTGACGCGGACGCCAGGGAATAGCTTGATGCTCTTGCGAAAACGAAAACCCATGATTGACGCCTCCAGTGACGCCATCATGCCACCAGTCGAAAGCCAAACCCCCAGGGCGAACCATAGGGGCTTTGCTGCCCGTCACGCCCCGAAAGTCATGGAGCTACAGGCTGTCGGGGTTTTGCGAAACTCAAGGGCACTCGCCGACTGATCCCAATCGTCAACTTATCGGCGCAGTCTCCATTCTGGAAAGCATGTCATACATTGCAGAACTTGGCACGCCACTGTTCTTGGCGGCCTGCACGCGGGACAGCAAGTCTGCCTTGATGCGTCCTTCGTGCTGCAGTGCGCGTGCATGTGCCACGCGGTTAATTCGAGCCAACAGCGGGCGTTCTATTGGCTTTTCTGTTGTTTGATTCATAGGTATCTTTCTTGGTCTCGATCACTGCCCAGTGATCACGCGGCTCGTATGGCTTGAGGTTGCTCAGAGTCACGCTACTGATGTGCGCGACTGTGATATTCACTCCGTAGCCGACGAATCGCAGTGCTTGGCTTGGCAGTACCGCGATGCGAATGCCGCGCCGCCGGCAGTGATCTCGAATAGCTTGTTCGTGTGGTGTCATGGTGGAATTACCCCGGCCACGCGGACCGGGGTAATGCACTGTTCGTTAAACCGTGATGCCTTCGAGCGTGCAGAACGATTGCGCTCTCGTGGCCGCGAAGTCAACGCGAGCGTAGGCCAGGACTGCCACCTGCAAATTACTGCCCATGAATGCTTCGGACAGCACGCGAACATTGATGTCTTTTCTGACACCAAAGATCAGGTCGCGCCAGTCGGCAATGATGCCGCATGCTGTGCCCGTGTCCAACGGTGCAGCGGTAGTCCAGAGCTTTGGCAGGGCTGCAATTTCAGGCGGTGCGGTCAGCGCCGTGTTGTCGTTGGTGATGCCTGTCTTGAGCTTACGCATCTTCTTCCACACTGCAGGGTGTGCAATGAACGCACCGATGTTTTGCATCGGTACATTGTCAGCAGCGAGTTCATAAACACCATCAACCAGGAAGTCCCAGGAAGTTGGTGCCCCGATTCCCGTTACCGTGTTGCGACTGGTCAGCCCAAACACGCCACCAGGCGCGGCCAGTGCGTCCGTTTCCGTACCGACCAGGCCAGCGCTGTCGATAGCTCCGGCCATTGCGTTGGTGATCGTGGTCTGCAACATCTGTTCGATATTGGCCGAATCTTGGGACAATTCCAGCGACAACCGGACCAGGCAGACAATTGTCTTGGCTTTCATGAGGATCGCGCCGAAGGTTGGATCACCCGTGCCCAATGTACCGTTTTCACCGTGCCAGGAGACGGTAGGCGCGTCCACTACGCGAGCAATCGACAGCGATCCGGTATCCATCGGAACTGTTCGACAACCGGCCTTCGATAGCACCATGTTTGCGCGTAGTGAGTCGATCCAATCAGCGGACAGGGCACCGGCCACCGTGTAGCCCCCGCTTGGATCGCTATTGATCGCCAGGGCTTTGCGTTCTTCAGCCAGCTCGTTCGCATCGTCAGCGCGGCCCCCCAGCACGATACCGCGAAGCAATCGGCCAACAGACGGAAGATCAGCGCCTTTGCCTTCCAGAGATTTGAAGCTCTGCGCGTGATTCAGAACCGGGACGGCCTTCTTCGTCTTGATGTCGTAGAAGGTTTCGATTGGCGCTTCTTTGGTGCCGCCGGACGAGCTGGCGCCGGGTGCGGTCATCTTTGCCATGAAATCTTCGATCATTTCCTTGGATTCAGACAGCGCATCAATGCGGGCGATTTGCTTGGCTTGAAACTCCTTTGCAGTCCTGCCTTGCTCCTCAATCATGCGAGTGATGTCGGCGATGGACGTTTCGCCGATCACTATCGGCATGACTCCGAGACCCGCCAGAATGTCAGGCGAGACAACTGGATAACCGGCGATTGCAGACACGGCAGCGAGTGCCAGGAACGCGATAAACGCGAATTTCAATTTGCTTGTTTTCATGTTCAATCTTTCAAAAGTGAAATGTTCTTTGCGATCACTGCGGCCAATTCGGAAAGGTCCGGCTCTGGATCGGCAAGACCGAGTGCCTTAAACCCGCCTTTGGCGATGGCAGTTGATTCGCGCTGTGAGTAGCCCAGCGATTTGAGGGCGCGTTCAAACTCTCGGATCGTTTGCGGTTTGACAGGGGCAGCAGTGACCACCAGTGTGGCGGCTGTGTTTTCTGCATTTGGAGTGCCGGTCATATCGCGTCCTTCGGAAAGCTGAAAGCGGCCAGTCGTGAGACAGGCTCGATTGCTTCGGAAGTCGCACCCAGCGGCTTGGATGAAGATGCTGAACAACCATCCCGGTTATTCGGCACAGGATTATTGTGCCACATCACTGTTTGCCTTGCAATAGCTTTTTGAAGTGCTCCGCGACAACGGCCACGGCGTGAGTTCGTGAATAGCCTTTTGCCCGTAGCTCTCTTTCCATCTGGCGCTTTCTTTGCGCGATGTTTGGCACAGTGCCAGGTATCCACGCGGCGACAGTGCGGCGAACGTTTTCAAGCATGGCGGTCTCCCGGTTGGATAAAGTCGCGCAGAATTTGCTCTGCCTTGATGTTGGAGTGAACACGGTCGATGACGACGCCTACAGTCCGCGCAGCCAGCAATTGCAGGTCGTGATCGCTGGCCTGTTGAGAGGCTTTGACGGCTTCGCCAAGCTGTTCGAGTCCTGCGCTGTTATGCGGGGGCACTGGTTCACCATCCATTTGATTGATTAGAAAAGTGGTGATTACATCGATGAAAGTTTCCATTTGTCGGTCCTTTGAATGGTTGCGATAGCTGCCTGGTGTAGTGTTGGGGTACCCCCCCTCCCCCTAACTCCCGCACGAAAAAGTTTGGTTATCTAACCGGTCCTGTGCTTCGACGCTCCAGAGATTTGACCGGCCCCCTACCTCAGGTGCAAGGCGTATAGACCGGCTCCCTGCCTCAGGTGCAAGGCGTATAGACCGGCTCCCTGCCTTGGGTGCAAGGCGTATCCAGCCGGGCATATCTACCCCTATCGACAATGTCGACAATGTCGACAATCTCGACAGACACGGTCCTGATGCTCTGGTTTGTCTACTTTGTCGACTTTGTCTACAGGGGTAATGGTTACTGCTCATAAGTGATTGATATAGAAAGAAAAAGGTTAAAAAAAGCTTATGGCGACAGAGTCGATCAAGTCGACAGAACCTTTGGGTTGACACGGTAGGCGGTGGTCGGTGGTGCACCCTTGTTGTGGCGCTTGAATTCCCGCAGGACGTCCTGATTTCCAAGGCGCTCCAGTGCCTTTTGCAGGCGGTCAACACTTCGGAATCGGCCCTCCTGCGCCTTCTGTGCCTCGCGCCTGGTGAACTCGGACTTGTCGCCAGCACGTATCCACTTCACTATCGCTCCGGCGTCAGCGTCCGCGCCATCAGTGCCCAGCATCCCGAATGCGGCCTGCGCATGGGGAATCAGCAACCGTGCCAGGCAGACAGCGCGATCCATTGCGGAGTAACTCACTTCGTTGGCCTGTAACCCTGTCTCGGCAAGCTCCAACAGCGCCGCAACACGCGCCACCGCGCCGGGCAGTTTGCTGGTCCAATCACTGATTGACTCGTACCTACCGCCTTCGCCTTGCTCGCGCTCGATGGCCTCGGCCATGTCAAGCCATATCGCACGCGCAGCCGTCGCCAGTGGTAGCGCTTTGGGTGGCTGTAGCAGCCCCGGAACACCCTCCAGTAACGCGAACAGGCGACGCTGGTACTCATCCCTCACGGCATGCGGGATCGACGTATGCTGACGCACATCACGCGTGCCGACATTGCTGATCGGCACGGCATAGAGGAATCGCGCAAGCAAGCCGGAACCACGGAACCGGCGCACGCCAGCGACCTCTGACATCGTGTCCGGTTGCAGCATCAAGCCGAATGTCAATGCAGGTTGGTCGACGTGTGCAGATCGGCCAGCGCGATCCACGCGCATCGCACTGCCAGCGTGCCCCTGCAGGAACACATCAAGATTTGCCGCGCCGCCGTTGTAGATGCCTGCCA
The DNA here is from genome assembly GCA_903906695.1 of uncultured beta proteobacterium. Lineage (GTDB taxonomy): Bacteria > Pseudomonadota > Gammaproteobacteria > Burkholderiales > Burkholderiaceae_C > Rhodoferax. The sequence continues at coordinate 14,705 of CAIVLG010000134.1, forward strand.
TGATTAGGAAGATGCCTGCTTCGTCGCTGTGCACTGCCATGCGCTCGCCGTGCTCCACCAGCAAAGCCTGCAACCTCTCTGCCGTGCTGTCGCCAGTGAATAATCGAGGCGCTCTAATCTCCTCTGGCATGTCGGTTTCTTCGCGCTGTATCTCGGCTGTGATCGCTGCACGTTCGCCGCCGTCCTTGGCTTTAGCGCCTGCCTGTTGCAAGTGCTCGATACGCTTTTTGGCGACGGCTCGTTGTGCGTTTGATCTGGCAATGTCGCTGCGCATCCGGTCCCGCAACAGCTTTTCCCAATACACCAGCGGCCCCAGCATGGCGCTCAGGACTGCGCTTTTGCGCGTGCCGCTTGGTGACGCGCTAAGGGTCCACAATGCCAGCGGCTCTGTATAGCCGTCGCCGTAAGGTGCCACCTCAAAGCGCCGCTGCAACACGGTTGCCAGCACTGCCAGGCCAGACATGACAGCCAGTGCTGGCGGTGTCTGTGTAGCCTCAGATAGTGCGCCTGCCATGTCGCCTAGCCAGGTTGGTAGGATGCTCGTTGGAATCGGTGGCGTGCGTAGCTGGCCAGGCAAGATCGGATCAGGCCATTCGCCAGGCTGCTGCGTGTCGACGCGGCTTTGAACCGTTTGGTCAATTAGGGCGTTGACGCGCTCAAGTTCGGTTTGCATTCGCAACTCCCGCGATATATCCGATTCGTCCAGACGTCTGCACCAGACGGGCTGCATCAGTGGCGCTGATCGTTCGACCGTTGACCATGTCTGTGGCGATGATGCTGGCGATCATCAATTCATGGGCGACTGATTCCAGCAGGACACGCGCCGGGATCGGCGTTGGTCGGTTGCTGCCCTGGTGCGGTTTGCCATCCTCTTGGTAAGCCCCCAGTGCCTTCGCAGCGTCAACAAAGCCCAATCCATGCGCCGCCTGGTGATAGGCCAGCACGTCGCCGCCCTTGACCCCGCATGCCATGCAAATGAATGCGCCGCGTTCAACGTGAATGCGCAGTGAATCGCTGCCACCGTGGAACTGGCATTCGGTGGTGCGCCACTTACCGCGCCCTTGCAGCGTCAGGCCTTCGCTCTCGTAGTAGGTGAGGGCATCGGGTAGTTTGTCGCGGATCAGTTCACCCATGATGCGTTGCTGGCGCGACGGGCTTCACGATCAGGCTAAGGTACACCTGTACATCGTCCAGAGTCTTGAAGGCGATAGGCGTTTCCCATCGCGTTACGAGAAACGTGATACGTCCATCTGACACGCGACGCGCACGGCTCAGCACATAGCCGTGCGATGCGAACTGCGATTTCAGCGTGTCGAAGTTTTGGGCTTCGGTGGTGGTCACAGCAGCGATGCTCGCGTTCATGCCGCTACCGCCTGCGCCATCTTGCGGGTCACGAACCGCTGCAATTCTGCATCAGGGATCAATCGGCGCTTGCCATCTTTGAAGCTTCGAAGTTCACCAGTGCTGATGTGTGCGTAAACTGCGCGGACGCTGATGCCAAGGCGCTGCGCTGCGCGATCTGGCGAATGGGCCAGCGGTTCAAGTTTCGGCGAATCTGTCATTGCATGTCCTTTCGGTTGCATGCAATGGATGATCAGGGAAATCCGTTTCGTGACACTGCATGTTGCAGCGGACTTTGCCTATCACTCCGAATCCTGACAAATGCAGAATTCTCGTGATTCCTACACCAGAGTGGCGATTAACTATTGATGACTATTATGCGAACTTCATCCTTGGTAAGTCCGAGTTCAGTAGCCACTTTTTCATAGTTATCGTCGTTTTTTGATAGGCTGTTCGGGCCATTGAACCTAAGCAATATCCTGCCCCTATATAACGCTTTCATACGCCTTCTTTCGGCGTGAATATTTTTGAGGTCGGGAATATCGAAGGCTTCACCCAAAGTCTTTGGCGCTTTCTGGCCCTTATTTTCTGCAACCCAGCAAGCGACTGGCGCACCAATCATGAAAAAGTGATAACAGTCGGCAATTTCTGCCAGCGCCCAATCTGGGCAGGGCAGTGAGCTGGCTTGATGCCAAGCAACCGCCTCCAGTGCTATTTGACCGGCACTCATGCTGTTTTTGAGAGTGTCAGCATAATCCTCCCAATCCGTTGATGAAAGTACCTCGATAGAGTCACCATGCGTCATACGTTTGTCCCTGTCTGTGGTCAGGGGTCGGGTTGTGTGTCAACACTTCCCGACCCCGTCTATTTGCCCGGCTCAAATCGCTGCTGGGCGTGGCGATTTACTCAGCCTTCCGTCCTGCCCTCGGGTCTGCCGGTTTCATGATACGCAGGTGGCATCATCCATGCAGCGAATGATGTTCCGAAGGCCGCGCCACCACTGCCAGGGAGTTCGTCAGCCGTCGCGTCAGCAAGTAGGCCAATCCGCTGCGCCATAGTTTCAATGCTATGGGTCAGGGCTTCAATGTCGCGGCCATCTTCCGCATGCCTGTGCATCACCGAAAAGCGCTCTATTGCTTTGGCAGTCTGAGCAATGTCATTCAGGACACAGCCTAATTGCGATGCAGTCAGTTGCTTTTCGTTTACATTCAATTCAGCCATTTTCAAAGCTCCGTTTTGAGAGTGGTCAGGGGCTGGTCGGTGTTGATGCACTCACTGGCCCCGCCTATTTGCCCGGAATAATCCGCGTCCGGGCTTCGCGGTATTTCATGCCCCTAATTTATTGACTGCTTCATTCAATGCACTGGGTGCCAGCTTCGCGTAACGCTGCGTCATTCGAGGGTTGGCATGCCCCAGCAGTTTTTGCACTGTGAACAAAGGGACGCCACGCAATACGAGCTGCGACGCAAAGTCATGCCGCAAGTCGTGCCACCGTAGGCCTGTTAACTTTGCAGATATGGTGACTTCGGCCCATGCCTTTTTCACGTTGTTAAACCGTTCGCCAGTCACTGGAGACTTGAAAACCAGCCCCTTGGCCGGGTCCGGCTTGATCGCTGTCAGCACGGCCAGTGCTTCGGTGTTCAGCGGAATCGTTCGCGTCGTGTTGCCCTTGCTGTGACTCGCCAGGACCGTGATTGTCTTGAGGCTCATATCCACCGACTCCCAGGCCAGCGAAAACAATTCGCCTTGTCGCATGCCGGTATTGAGTGACAGCAACACCATCGGCGTGATGTGGTCGCAGTAACCATTGATTTCAGGCATCAGTTCATAGCCGCGCTTGCTGCGCCATTCGTTCGCACTGATGCGATCCTTTGCGCCTTGAGTGTCCCGATCAGCGAGTGCCTGCCTTAGTCGCTTGCTCTCGGCAGCGGTCAGATAACGGATGGTTTCGTCATCGGCCACGTCCAGGGCTTCCAATTCAGCCAAAGGGTGCAACGTGCCCTTGTTATTCTTGACCCAATGCGTCAGGACGCCGGATAGGGCGGCTATGTCACGGTTTACGGTTGCCGGTGCCACGCCTGAATTGATGCGCTTGTTCCTGAATTTGTCCACTTCGCTGGCGTTAATGTCCGTCAACCGCTTGTTCAGCAGCTTTTCCCATACGGCTTCGACGCGGGCGACCGACTTTTCCCCGTTTTTCAGTTTGGCGGTGGCATGCTCCTTGTAATGTTGGTCGATATATTCGCCCAGGGTCAAGCCGGTGCCTGTCTTTTTGGATGCAACGCCAGGGTCAAGAATGATCTTCTTTGCGCGTTCCTCGGCTTGCTTAAGTGTGTAGGTGCCAGCCGGACCAATGCGGACCCGCTTACCGCGTCCGAGCTGGACATAGAAGGATCGTGAACCGCTGGGCTGGACCCGCAACAGCAAGCCCATAGGCTTTTCAGCACGCACTTCATAGGGCTTTTCAGGCTTGTCCCGTGACTGCGCCGCCTTCGCTATCGAGGAGCGTTCGTTCGTTACAATCGCGGCTGTCATCGCTTGCCCTTCCTGCACCGTAAGTGCACCGTAAGTGCAAATTATAGTTCGCACTAGCACTTATTGGCAAGCAATGGCATGAATAAGGTCAGAGATTCACCAGTGAAATGGTGATTTTGAGGGGTAAACTGTAAGTGCACGGTTCGCACTTACAAGGCGTAGGTCGGCGGTTCGAGCCCGTCAGCACCCACCACTCTGGCAAAGGCGAACAGGATGTTCGCCTTTTTTGTTTTCTATTGGAGAAGTTGCGCATGTTTAATTTTGTCCGCAAGCACACGAAGATCATCAACATTCTGATGGGTTTGCTGATCATCCCTTCCTTTGTGCTGTTCGGCATTGACAGTTACACCCGTCTGCGCGAAAAAGGTGAAGCGGTCGCACGTGTTGGTGGTCAAGACATTACCCAGGGCGAATGGGATGCGGCGCACAAGTCGGAAGCCGAGCGTCTGCGTGCCCAGATGCCCAATTTGGACGCCAAGTTGCTCGACTCGCCCGAGGCTCGCTACTCGACGCTGGAAAAACTGGTGCGTGAGCGGGTGCTGGCGCAGGCAGCCGACAAGTTTCGTCTGACCACCAGCGATGCTCGGCTCGCACGCAATTTGCAGGAAGACCAGACCATTGCTTCGCTGCGCCAGCCCGACGGCAAACTGGATATGGAGCGCTATCGCCAGTTGGCTGCCAGCCAGGGCATGACACCCGAAGGATTTGAAGCGCGCGTGCGCCGTGATCTGTCGGTACGGCAAGTGGAGACCGGCTTGACCGGTACCGGCTTTGCCGCGGCCGGCGTTGCCGACGTTGCTTTGAACGCATTCTTTGAACGGCGCGAAATCCAGATTGCCAATTTCCTGAGTGCGGATTTCGCTTCGAAAATCAATCCGGCGGAAGCGGAACTGGAGGCGTTCTACAAGGCCAATCAGACGCTGTTTCAGGCGCCGGAGGAGGCTAGTATTGAATACGTCGTACTGGACTTGGAGTCAGTTAAGAAAGGCATTTCGATCAATGAGGCTGACCTGAAATCCTATTACGAACAGAACGCCGCGCGCCTGAGCGGTACGGAAGAACGGCGTGCCAGCCACATTCTGATCAACGCAGCCAAGGATGCCCCGGCAGCTGATCGCGAGAAGGCCAGGGCACGTGCACAGGAACTGCTGCAAGAGGTGCGCAAGGCGCCTGACAGTTTTGCCGAAGTGGCAAAGAAGAATTCGCAAGATACAGGGTCTGCGCCCAAGGGCGGCGATCTTGATTTCTTCGCCCGTGGCGCGATGGTAAAGCCTTTTGAAGACGCAGTCTTTGCGATGAAACAAGGTAACATCAGTGAACTCGTGGAGTCAGATTTCGGTTTCCACATTATCAAACTTACGGACCTAAAGACGCCCAAACAGCGCAGCTTCGAGGAGTTGCGGCCGGGCATCGAGGCCGATCTCAAGACACAGCAGGCGCAGCGCAAGTTTGCCGAAACCGCCGAGATCTTTACCAATGGCGTCTACGAACAGTCCGACAGTCTCAAGCCGGTTGCCGACAAGCTGAAACTTGAAATCAGGACAGCCAGCCATGTGACGCGCAAGCCAGCTGCGGGCGTCAGCGGACTGCTGGCGAATGCAAAATTCCTGGCCGCGATCTTCGCACCGGACGCGATTGAAAAGAAGCGCAATACCGAAGCGGTTGAAACCGCGCCCAGTCAGTTGGCGGCCGGACGTATGACGCAGTATGTTGCTGCCCGGACATTGCCCTTCGCTGATGTCCGCGCCAATGTACGCGAACGGGTTATTTCGGCCAGGGCGTCCGAATTGGCCACCAAGGACGGCGTGGAGAAGCTGTCGACTTGGAAGGCTGCACCGGCGTCGGCCGTGATGCCGGCGGCGGTTGTCGTGTCGCGCGATCAGTCGCAAAGCATTGCGCCGCCGATCCTGAACGCCGTGCTGCGCGCCGACGCATCAAATTTGCCGGCTTTTGTTGGCATTCCTCTTGGCGCCCAAGGTTATGCTGTGGTCAAGATCAACAAGATCATGCCTCGTCCGGCGCCAACCGACGCGGCGGCGAAGCAGGACAGGGCGCAATACACACAATGGTGGACAGCGGCGGAAGGTCAGGCTTATTACGGTCTCCTCAAAGAGCGCTTCAAGGCAGAGTTGATGGCGCCACGTCCGGTGCGCAGCGCCGGCGAAGCATCCGTGACCGCGGCCAAGTAGGTGGCAATCGCTATAATGGCAGGCAGTGGTGGCTGTAGCTCAGTTGGTAGAGTCCAGGATTGTGATTCCTGTTGTCGAGGGTTCGAGTCCCTTCAGCCACCCCAGTTGAAACCCGCGTAAACACTGGAAAGCCTGCTACATAAAACATAGCGGGCTTTTTCATTTTCGGTGTTGCTTTTTGTCGGTGTAGCCACTGTGTAGCCACCAGCACAGACCAGTGGCATCAGCCAAAACGAGGGGTGCCTTGAGGTTCCGTCACTTTGGGGGGTGCCTTGAGTCGGTCGGCGATGTGCGAAATTCGTCCATCGAGCAAGGCGGTGATTACCTCGGTCACATCGTGTTACCGAGGTGCACTTGGTGTTGCACTGTGGGGTGCATCACTTTGATGGTGCCTTACGGTTGCTGGCGATGGGCTCGATTTCAAATCGCACCCTTGAGGCTGTCGGCGACGGGGTGCAGCTTTTGCACCCCATTGCAATGCTCAAGAAAAGGAAAACCCCGCATGTCAGTCGGGCCTTTTGCCGTATTTGCGCAGGCGAGTTCCGGTGAGGCGGGGTGACGTGATTGTATGGCGGTCGCTCTGTCGGTAGCGTCGCTCAAATCTCGTCGGTACCTTTTTGGTACCACCGAGACCCAGAATCTGGA